>DATIDU010000105.1:0-3462 GCA_035456145.1 Gaiellales bacterium
CTGAGGCTCGTGCGCGGCCGCGTGCTCGACGTCGGCTGCGGCGCAGGCCGCGTCGCCCTCGAGCTGCAAGGGCGCGGGCACCAGGTGGTCGGGATCGACGTCTCCCCGCTCGCCGTCGAGGTCGCGCGCCGACGCGGGGTGAAGGACGTCAGGGAGCTGGCGGTGACGCGGGTCGGCCCGGCGCTCGGCCGCTTCGACACGATCGTGATGTTCGGCAACAACTGCGGCCTGCTCGGCAACCGTCGGCGCGCACCGTGGCTTCTGCGCCGCTTCAAGTCGGTCACGAGCCCGGGAGCGAGGATTCTCGCCGAGAGCACCGACCCCTACACGACCGACAACCCCGAGCACCTCGCCTACCACGAGCGCAACCGCCGCCGCGGTCGGATGGCCGGCCAGCTGCGGATCCGCATCCGCCACAGCCGTCACCGCTCGCCCTGGTTCGACTACCTGCTCGCCTCCCCGCAGGAGCTGGCGGAGCTCGCAGGCGGCACCGGCTGGTGCCTGACGCGGGTGATCGGCGAGGGTGAGCCGTCGTACGTCGGCGTCCTCGAGCGCGTCCCATAGCCCCGCGTTTGACCGGGCCCGTCAGGTCGTCTATGAATGGGCGACCGGCGACGTAGGGGGAGCGAGCGCGTCGGCCGTGCCAACGGGGGGCGCGTGCCGCCGGAGCCGCTGCCGGTCGGCCTCCGGCGAAGGAGGTGGGCACATGTCGAAGAGACTCAGCAGGGCTGCCCTGCTCGGCCTCGGCACGCTGGCACTTGCCGCGGCCGCGCTGGCCTTGGCGGGCGGCGCGCGGGCGGTGACGATCGCGCCACCCTGGTGCGGCACACCGGAGCCCGACGCCGCCGGCGCGCTGCCCGACGGGACGAACCCGACCGACCCGGCCGGCAGCTTCCCGCACATCCCGTACTACGCGATCGGGTGCACGCTCGACGCGATCAAGGCCGAGAGCCTCGACGGTCGCATGTCGGTCGACGTGTTCGGCCACTCGGCCGGTGGGCGGCCGATGTACCTCGTGACGATCAACCAGCTGGCGACGCACGACCAGCGCAAGGCGTTCCAGAACTGGGAGAAGATCCGGGCCGACGCGCTCGACGACCCGGCCAAGGCCCAGAAACGCCTGGAGAAGATCGGAGGCGAGTTCAAGATCCCGATCTTCATCCAGGCCGCCATCCACGGGAACGAGTACGAGGGCGTCGACGCCTCGATGCTCCTCGTCAACCGGCTGGCGACGACTCCGTACGGGACCGACCCGCTGGTCGACTCGATCCTCGACCACGCGATCGTGGTCGTCAACAGCGACCAGAACCCTGACGGGCGCGCCGCCGGAACCAGAACGAACGGCAACGGGTTCGACCTCAACCGCGACTTCCTGACGCAGTCGCAGCCGGAGGTCAACGCGTCCGTCTCCGTGATGCAGAAGTGGCTCTTCCCGGACATGCTCGACCAGCACGGCTACGTGACGCCGACGCTGATCGAGGCGACCACGAAGCCGCACAACCCGGGGATCGACTACGACCTCTGGCTGAAGTGGAACCAGCCGCGGACGCTCGCGAACAAGGTCGCGCTCGCGGGTGTCGACCTGGGCGCGCAGCGCCCCGTGAACGAGTGGTGCGCAACCGCCGACCTGCCGCCGATCGGCAGCACGACCTGCCCCGACGGCACGACGCCCGGGCCGGCCGTGGCCGAGGGCTGGGACGACTGGGGGCCGTTCTACACGCCGATGTACAACCAGCTCGTCGGGCTGAACGGCTCGACGGTGGAGATGTGCTCGAGCCTGAACGCCAACCCGGCGACGCAGCGCGTCTGCGGCGCGCCCGGGCTGACGACGTTCCCGCGCGGGCGCCTCGCGGCGCGGCTCGCGCAGTCCACGGTGGCCACCTCGACGCTCGCGTTCGACATCGCCAACCGGCACGACCTGATGCACGACATGCTCGAGATCTACCGGCGCGGCGTCGCCGGCGAGCCGCGGCCGCCGTGCTGCCCCGCACCGTTCGAGGTCGAGAACAACTGGATGCGCGACTACCCGACCGCGTACGTGATCCCGCTCGGAGTGGGTCAGCGGAGCGACCCGGAGGCCAACCGGCTCGTCCGGTGGCTGCTGACGAACGGGATCGAGGTCTCGCGGCTGGACAAGGCCACGACCTTCGACGGCCAGACCTTCGCGGCGGGCTCCTACGTCGTCTGGATGGACCAGCCACACCGCGGGCTCGCCGAGACCGCCCTCGGGATCGGCGACGACGTCTCGGCGCGAATCTCGACGCTCTACGCGCCCCCGGGCGCCTGGAGCCACGGCTACCTCTGGGGGGCGGCGGTCGTGACCATCCCGCTCGGCTCGGACTTCGGCCCGAAGACGCACCCGGTGGCTTCTCCGGAGCCGCTCGGCGGCGGGGTGGTCGCGGGAGCGGCCGACCGGTACGCGCTGAAGGTCGACTCGCCGACCGCGGTACGGACGCTGAACGGCCTCGTGGCCGACGGTGTCTCCGCCGAGCTGGCCCTCGGCTCGTTCTCGAGCGGAGGCAGCACCTTCCCGGCCGGCACCGTCGTCTTCCCGGCGGACGCGGCGACCGCGGCTGCGCTAGACGCGGCGGGCAAGGCGGCAGGCGTCTACTTCTACGGCGTCCCGGCCGGCTCGCTGCCGGCGCTCGACCCGATCGACCGGGTGCCGAGGATCGCCGTCCTGACCGCCGCGCTGAACCAGGACATCTGGGTCTTGCGCAACCTCGGCTTCACCGCCGACCCGATCGCGACGGGGGCGACGAGCCCGCTCAACGACCCCGGCGCTCCGAACCCGCTCGCCGACTACGACGTCGTCTTCAACACGGCCAACTGGCCCGCCGGCGCGACGGCGCGGGCCCGGTTGACGGCGTTTTTCGCCGACCACGGCGGGTACCTCGGTGCCGGAAGCAACGGCGCCGCGTTCCTGACCAACGCCGCCCAGGTCGCGGGCCTGACCGCAGCGAGCCGCGGCGGCGCCGGCCGGAGCGGCATCGTCTACTGGAACAACCTCGGCGGGCAGGACAGCCCGATCGTCGGCGCCTACCCGGCGCAGGACACGGCGATCATGGACCCGCCGACCTGGTTCACCTCGACCGGGCCGCTGGCGATCGACGCCCGCTTCCCGAACACGGGCTTCTTCGCCGCGGGCCTCTGGCTGCTCGACGCGCAGTCGGCGACGGCGCCGGGCTCGGCCGTGATCGCGCACGGGACGAACACGGCGGGCACGGCGCGGGTCACGGTCTACGCGATGAATCCGCTCTACCGCGCCGATCCTGAGCGCGAGTGGCCGTCGATCTCGACGGCGGCCTACTGGGCGGACCAATAGGGAAGATCCGAGGGGGGCGGGGATCGGGCTCCGCCCTCGCCCCCCGCTAGGATCGAGCGCGTGCCCGAGTTGCTCGACCTTCACCACCTCGGGCACGAGCGCGTCATCGGCTGCTACCTCGTCGAGACGGACGACGG
>DATIDU010000106.1:0-9926 GCA_035456145.1 Gaiellales bacterium
GCCGGGTCGCCCGACGACGTGGCCCGGGCGATCGAGCGCGCCCTCTCGTCGCGCCGGCCGAAGCCTCGCATCAAGGTGGGGCCGTCCGCGCGGCTGCTCCTGGCGCAGCGGCGGTGGTCGAGCGACCGGGCCTGGGACCGGCTCATGCGCCGCAGCTTCCCCTCGCCCGGTACGGGGGGCGATTGACTACGCTGCCTCGAGTCTCACAACGGAGGGAGCTTCTCGATGTGCCGGTCAATCCGCCCGCTTCACAACTACGAACCGCCGACCACGGCGGCCGAGGTCGAGGAGGCCGCGCTCCAGTACGTGCGCAAGATCAGCGGCATGCGAAAGCCGGCGCGCGCCAACCAGGAGGCGTTCGACCGCGCCGTGGCCGCCGTGACCGAGGTTTCCGCTCAGCTGCTCGACGAGCTCGTGGCATACGGCCCGCCCAAGAGCCGGGCCCGCGAGATCGAGCGCGCCCGCGAGCGCGCCGCAGCCCGCTTCGCCGCCCCGGCGGCCTGACGCGTGGAAGAGCGCGCGCTCGGCGCGACCGGGCTCGTCGTGCCCGCGGTGGGCATGGGAACGTGGCAGACGTTCGACGTGCGCGGCTCTGACGCGGAGCGAAACGTGCGCGCCGTCGTCGACTCGGCCATCGCCGCCGGGACGACGCTCTTCGACAGCTCGCCGATGTACGGCGAGGCGGAGCGCGTGCTCGGCGGCGCCCTCGACGGGCGCCGCGGCGATGTCCTGGTTGCGACCAAGCTGTGGACCGAGGACGACGCCGAGGCCGACCGCCAGATCGCTCGTGCCCTCGACTGGTTCGGCGGCCGGGTCGACCTCTACCAGGTCCACAACCTGGTCGCGTTCGAGCGGCGGCTGGCCACGCTCGAACGGCTGCGTGACGAGGGGCGGGTCGGGGTGGTCGGTGCGACCCACTGGCAGGCGGGCCGGTTCGACGATCTGGAGGAGGCGATGCGAGGCGGCCGCGTCTCCGCGATCCAGGTGCCGTACAACCCGATCGAGCGTGATGTCGAGCGCAGGATCCTGCCGGCCGCGGAGGAGCTCGGGATCGGCGTGGTCATCATGCGGCCGCTGGCGAAGGGAGAGCTCCTGCGGCTGCCGCCGGCGGCGGACGCGCTCCGGCCGCTTCGGCCGTTCGGCATCACCACCTGGCCGCAGGCGCTTTTGAAGTGGGTGCTGAGCGACCCGCGCTGCCACGTCGCCATCCCCGCCACGTCCCGGCCCGAACGGGCAGCCGAGAACGCCGCCGCCGGCGAGCCGCCGTGGCTCGGGCCCGAGGAGCGTGACCTGGTCGCCCGGCTCGCCGGCCCGACCTAGGCCGTGTTGCGGATCGAGCAGATCGAGACCTACGGCACCGAGTGGGTGGCGTTCGTGCGCGTCCGCACCGCCGACGGCGCGGAGGGCTGGGGCCAGGTCTCGCCGTACAACTCCGACATCACGGTCGAGGTGCTGCACCGCCAGGTCGCGCCGCATGCGCTCGGCATGGACCCGCTCGACCCGGCGGCCGTCGCCACCCGGGTGCTCGACGCCGAGCACAAGTTCCCCGGCTCCTACCTGTGCCGGGCGCTGGCCGGCGTCGACACGGCGCTCTGGGATCTTCGCGGACGGCTTGAGGGCAAGGGCGTGAGCGCGCTCCTTGGATCTCCGCTGCGCCCGATCGATGCGTACGCGTCGAGCATGCGCCGCGACATCACGCCCGAGGACGAGGCCCGGCGGCTGGTCACCCTACGGGAGCGCGCCGGCTTCACGGCGTTCAAGATCCGCATCGGTCGCGAGTGCGGCCACGACGAGGACGAGTGGCCGGGCCGCACGGAGGCCGTCGTGCCGGCGGTTCGCGCCGCCGTCGGCGACGATGCCCGCCTGCTCGTGGACGCCAACAGCTGCTACACGCCCGCCCGGGCGATCGAGGTGGGGCGGTTCCTCGAACAGCACGGCGTCGTGCACCTCGAGGAGCCGTGTCCGTACTGGGAGATCGGGTGGACGGCCGAGGTCACTCGCGCGCTTGATCTGGACGTCGCCGGCGGCGAGCAGGACTGCCTGCTCTCGAGCTGGGGCCAGATCGTCGACCGGCGCGCGGTGGACATCGTCCAGCCGGACGTCTGCTACGTCGGCGGCTTCACCCGCGCCCTGGCCGTGGCGGAGATGGCCGCCCAGGCCGGCCTGCCGTGCGTGCCGCACTCCGCCAACCTTTCGCTCGTGACGGTCTTCGCGCTCCACCTCCTCGCCGCTGCCCCGAATGCCGGCCCGTATGTCGAGTACTCGATCGAGGGGCCTGACTACTACCCGTGGCAGGACGGCCTCTTCACGCCGGCCCTGGAGGTCGTGGACGGCAGGGTGAGCGCGCCTGACGGGCCGGGCTGGGGCGTCGAGATCGCGCCCGAGTGGCTGGCCCGCGCGGAGCACCGCATCACGGTCGCCTGATCAGCCCATCTCGCGCGCGAACTCCTCGAGCTGGCGCTCGACGTGGTGGCCCGGCAGCCGGTGCCCGGAGTAGGGGTAGACCTCGACGTGCTTCGGTGCGTCGATGGCGTTGTAGGCCGCGAATACGGTTGAGGGCGGGCAGATGGTGTCCATCAGCCCGACGCTCACGGTCGTGCGCGCCCGGATGCGCGGGGCGAGGACCGCATTGTCGACGTAGCTCAGGGTGCGAAGGACGGTCGGGATGTGCTCGTGGTGCTGGGCGAGGAAGTCGACGAGTTCCGTATAGGGGTCGTCTGGCGCAAGCGTGATGGCATGCTCGATGTCGGACAGATAGGGCATGTCAGCCTGGCAGAGGCGGACCATGCTGGGGGCGAGCGCGGCGCTCGCGAGCGATAGGGCGCCGCCCTGGCTGAAGCCGGAGACGCCGATTCGCTGCTGGTCGACGCGGGGATCGGCGGCCGCCGTCTCGACGGCCCGGACCGCGTCGACGTAGAGCCGCCGGTAGTAGTACGTGCGCGGGTCGAGGATCCCGCGGGTCATGACGCCGGCCGCCTCGGGGCCCGATTCGCCGGCGCCGGGGTCGCCCGTGGCTCCCGCCGATCCCACGCCGCCCTGCGCGCGCGTGTCCACCACGAGCTCGGCGAACCCGGCCGCGGCATAGAGCGTGTGCTCCGCAGGAAGCCCGCGCCCCCCGCCGTAGCCGATGAACGTCACCCGGCACGGGACGGGCGCGGTCGCCGTGCGGGGGTGCAGGAACCAGGCGCGGACGGGATGCCCGGCGGCCCCGGAGAACGTGACGTCGAAGGCCTCGAGCGGGCCGTAGGCCTCCGGCTTCCAGGGTACGAACGTGGGCGCGACCGCCTGCTCCCGGGCCTCGCGGATCGCCTCCTCCCAGTAGCCGTCGAGGTCGTGCGGGGCGATGGTCTTCGACCGGTACTCGTGGAGCTCGTCGAGCGGCAGGTCGAAGTGCGGCACGGTGCGAGCCTACTGCTCGCCGTCGGCGTCCGTCACGAAGGCCGAGATCGGAATCGGCGGCAGCTCCGGCGCCCGCCGGCCGTCCTCCGGATGCGAGAACGGCACGCGGCCGAAGCGGACACGCAACACGTCGCCGTCGGCCTCGACGAAGCCGTTGTAGGGCTCGCAGGCATCCTCGCTCACGCCGCCGGAGTAGCCCGCGATGGCCTCGTTGATCGTCTCGACGAGGGCCTCAATCGCCTGCTCGAGCGGCAGCTCGTCGAGGAAGTGGATGCCGACCGGCCAGTGGTGGCCCACGCTCGGCGAGCGCACGTCCCACGCCCAGCCCTTCGTGGGCCACGAGGTCGGAAGCGTTGCGGCGAAGCGTTCGTCCAGCAACCGCGTGAGGGCCTCGTTGTCGATGTGCACGCCCACGAATGCACGATATCGGACGGAACCTCCTGTCCTTCATCTACACTTCTGCATAAGAGACGTGGAACACGTCCCGTCTCGTGAGGTCTGACGCTTCTTCGTCCCGTGTCCGGTTCGTCGAGTGTGGGAGATCTCGACCGACCGGCGGCAGGCCTGCCGCCTGACATGGAGGACACATGGAAGAAGGAACATTCACCGGCCTCGGCGTGTCACAGCCCGTGGTCGACGCGCTCTCGAAGCGCGGCATCACCGTGCCGTTCGCGATCCAGGCCCGGGTTATCCCCGACGGCCTCACGGGCCGCGACGTGCTCGCGCAGTCGCCGACCGGCTCGGGCAAGACGCTCGCGTTCGGCGTGCCCGTGGTCGAGCGGCTCAGCCCCGGCGACAAGGTGCCGGCGGCGCTCGTTCTCGTGCCGACGCGCGAGCTGGCGGTGCAGGTGGCCGAGGAGCTCGAGGCGCCGGCCGCGCCCCGCGGCCTCGCCGTCTGCGCCGTCTACGGCGGCGCGCCGCTCCGCGCGCAGGCCAAGCGGGCGAAGGACGCGGCGATCCTGGTCGCAACGCCGGGGCGGCTCTGGGATCTCATCGAGCGGCGCATGGTCGACGTCAGCACCGTTCGCATCCTCGTCCTGGACGAGGCCGACCGGATGCTCGACATGGGCTTCCAGCCCCAGGTCGACCGGATCGTGCGGCGGCTGCCGAAGGAGCGCCAGACGCTCTTCTTCTCGGCGACGCTGCACGGCGAGGTGGGCCGCCTCGCGCGCACCTACACGACAGACCCGGGGCATTATGAGGCCGAGCTCCAGTCCAGCACGAGCCGGGCCGACATCAGTCACTCGTTCGTCTCGGTGACCAGCGCGACGAAGCTCGACACGCTGGTGAAGGTGATCGAGGCCGAGCCCGGGTTGGCGCTCGTCTTCGTCCGCACCAAGCGCGGCGCCGACCGGCTGGCGACCCGCCTGCGGGCCCGCGGCGTCGACACCGCCGCGATGCACGGCGACCTGCCGCAGCGGACGCGCGAGCGTGTGCTGCGCGAGTTCGAAGCAGGCAAGACGCGCACCCTGGTCGCCACCGACGTCGCCGCCAGAGGTCTCGATCTCGAGGCCATCGCCCACGTCATCAACTACGATCCGCCCGACGACCACACCGGCTACGTCCATCGTGTCGGTCGCACCGGTCGGGCCGGGCGCGACGGCGCCGGGGTGACGCTCGTCCTGCCCGAGGAGGAGGCCGACGTCAGCCGCGTCGCCGCCAGGCTCGGGCACACCGAGCGCTTCCAGGAGACCGGCATGCGCGTTGCCCCGCCACGGCTCGTCTACACGAGCCGCCGCCGAGCCGGCCGCCGCGGCTGGTAGCCGGAACAACGGGATCAGACCCCAATTGTTCACCTTGCATATCGGTAACCTGTAGGTTACGGTAGCCGCGATACGAACGAGCCGAAGGAGGGCGGATGAGGCGCCACCACGCGGCCACGTCGATCGCGGCGCCGCCGGATGAGATCTGGCGGATCCTGACCGACGGCGCGGCCTATCCGGAGTTTGACCCGAGCGTCGAGCGCGTCGAGGGACGGATCGCGCCGGGTGAGACCCTCCGGGTCTACACGAAGCTGAACCCGGGCCGCACGTTCCCGGTCAAGGTGACCGAGTTCGTGCTCGGCTCGCGGATGGCATGGACGGGCGGGATGCCGCTCGGCCTCTTCAAGGGCGTGCGCACGTTCGTACTCGATCCCCGGCCCGACGGCACGACCGGCTTCACGCTGGAGGAGACCTTCACCGGCCCGCTGCTCCCGCTGATCGGCCGCTCGATCCCCGACATGTCCGACGCGTTCGAGGGCTTCGTCGAGGGGCTGAAGGCGCGCGCCGAGGAGGCCGCGGCCAGGCCGCTCGCATGAGCGGCCGCGGCGCGCCGGCCCGCGATCCTTTCGACGCGCTGGGTGATCCCAACCGGCGCGCGCTCGTCGAGCTCCTCGGCGCCGGGGACCGGTCGGTGCGCGAGCTGGCCGACGCGCTTCCCATCAGCCGGCCGGCGGTGTCGCGCCACCTGCGCCTCCTGAAGGAGGCCGGCCTCGTCGCCGACCGGGCCGAGGGGACGCGCCGCGTCTACCGCCTCGAGGCCGAGGGCATGGCCGAGGCGCGTGCGTACCTCGAGCGCGTCTGGGGCGACGCCATCGCCCGCTACCGGCTCGCGGCCGAGAACACCGAGCCGCGATGAACGACGCGCTCGAGCTGGAGTTCGACGTCGCCGCCCCGGTGGCGCACGCGTTTGAGATGTGGACCGCCCGCATCGGCATGTGGTGGCCGCGCGACCACACGGTGAGCCGCGACGACACGGCGACGATCGTGTTCGAGCCCCGGCCGGGCGGGCGCATCTTCGAGCGCACCCCCGACGGTGCCGAGCATGCGTGGGGCGAGGTGCTCGAGTGGGAGCCGCCCAACCGGCTCGTCTACCTCTGGCACCTGATGTTCGAGCGCAGCGAGGCGACCGAGGTCGAGGTCACGTTCGCGGCTCGCGGCAACGCGACCGCCGTCCGGATCCGTCAGACCGGCTGGGAGCGGCTGGGAGCGGCCGGCGCCGCGAGGCGCGACCGCACCCGGGCCGGCTGGCAGACGGTCGTCTCGCGCTACCTGCCGGCCGCGTCAGCCTGACGCGTCCGTCACGCCGTCGCCGCCTCCGGCTCGGGGATCGCGCCGAGCTGCTGGAGCAGCCCCAGCCGGTCGACGATGCCCCAGTGCTCGACGATCCGGCCGTCG
The DNA here is from genome assembly GCA_035456145.1 of Gaiellales bacterium. Classification (GTDB taxonomy): domain Bacteria; phylum Actinomycetota; class Thermoleophilia; order Gaiellales; family JAICJC01; genus JAICJC01. Next base: position 6,558 of record DATIDU010000106.1, read on the forward strand.
GCGACGCGCACGACGTCGATGACGAGGATCTCGACCTCCCGGCCCGTCGGCGGGATCCCCAGCAGCTCGCCGGTGTGCGTGCCGTGGAAGACCTTGTGCGTCATCACGAGATCGCCCTCGGCCACCTGGTGGAGGATCGTCGCCCGGAAGTCCGGAAGCCCGGCCCGGACCCCGTCGAACTGCTGGCGCACGCCCTGGGCGCCCGGTGCGATTCCCGGCGGGCGGCTGTGGTCGATGACGTCGGGATGGAGCAGCTCGGCGAAGGCGGCGTCGCTCGCCCCGGTCTGGTACTCGTCGATGAACCGGCGGACGATCCGCTTGCTCTCTGCAGCCTGCATTGCGACCTCCTCGGCGTGGATTCGTTCCGATCCCCAGGGTCGCAGCGGCGGATCGCCGCGGCATCGGTAGGGCTACCAGTCTTTGGCGAGATCGGTGATCCCCAGCTGCCGCGCGCCTGGACGTCCGTCTGTGTCTGATGGTCGACCGTGGTGGGGCTGCGGCTGCGAACCGTCGCATCGCTGCGTCCTCGGTCGGGTCAATATCTCGTGCCGATATTGACCCTCCCTGCGTCCTTACGCTGCTCGGTTCTCGCCGCCCAGGACACCACGGCAACTGGGAATCAACGATCCGCTACGCGAGGAGGTCGTGCTGCATGGCGTAGAGGGCCGCCGCGGCCCGGCTGGAGACGCCGATCCGGGCGTAGATGTCCTGGACGTGGTGCTCGGCCGTGCGCGGCGTGACCGAGACCGGCGGCCGATCTCCCGGTTCGAGTTGCCGTCGGCGAGCAGGCGCAGCACCTCGATCTGGCGATCCGTGAGCCCGCTCGGACCCGCGCGGCGGCGGATCGGCTCGCCCGAGGCCGCCCGCACCGCCGTCACCGCATCGGCGTCGAGCCGACCCGCCCGCACCTCCTGCTCCAGCTGCGCCGTGGCCTCCTCGGCGGAGCGGGCCGGCCGGTGCGGGCGCGGCTGGGTCATCGCCTGGAACGCGTCCGCGGCGGCAAGGACGCGGGCCGGCATCGGGAGCACCGCCGCTGTCGACTCCCGGTGGTAGCCGGACCCGTCCAGCCGCTCGTGGTGGGAGCCGGCCAGCGCGGCCACCGCGGCGAGCGGCGGACAGCCCTTGAGGATCCGCTCGGAACGGTACGGGTGCAGGCGCACTCGCTCCCACTCCGGCGAGGTCAGCGGGCCGGGCTTCTCCCAGATCCCGTTCGGCACGGCAGCGCGGCCGACGTCGTGCAGGAGCCCGGCCCGGCGGAGGCGGACGACGTCCTCGACGTCCATGCGCAGCCACTCGGCCGCCGCCGATGCGAGCGCCGAGACGCCCGCTGCGTGGTCGTGGAGGTACGGCGACTTCAGGTCGACGACGTCCCCGAAGGCGGCGCAGACCGCGTCGAACCGCTCGCCGCCCACCACGACGGCCGGGGCCGGCTCCGCGGCGATCGCGGCCGCCGTCACATCGGCGGCGGCAAGCTCGCTCAGGTAGTCGTCCGCGCGGTCGCAGAGCGCGGCGGAGAGCTCGGCGTCGAGCGTGCGGCCGGCTCTGCGCCGGAGCGCCTCGACCGCGAGCTCGCGTCCGCCGAGGCGGTCGAAGAGCGAGGCGTTCACCGCGACCTGCGCGACGCGCGCGGCGATCGGGATGTCGTCGCCGCGCAGCCGCTGGGGGCCGCCCTTGCCGTCGACCTGTTCGTAGACGGCGAGGAGCCCAGCCTCGACGCCGGCACCCAGCCCCAGCCGGCGACCGGTCAGTGCGGCGACCTCGCAGTTCGCCCGGCTGTAGCCGGCGACGATCCGGCCCGACCGGGTCGCGGCGACGCCGGCCGCCCGCAGGCGGGTCAGGAGTCCGGCCTGGGGCGCCAGGTTGGGGAGGTAGAGGACGAGCACGTCGCGCGGCCGCGCGAAGTCGGTGCGAACCGCCGACGCCTTGACGGCGATCTCGTCCCCTCCCAGCATCGCCGCCGCCTCGTGCGCGTACGCCGTGCAGCCGATGTGCTGGAGGAGGGTCGTGTAGTAGACATCGGCGGGCTCGGCGAGGCCCAGGTCGTCGGTCAGCCGTGCGGCCAGCACCGCGGCTCGCGCCGCTTCGCCGGGCTCAAGCCCCATGCCCACGTCGGCGACGAGCGACAGCCCGACCAGGAGCTGGGCCAGGCGGACGGGTGGCTCATCCATGCGGTGGAGCATCTCCGATTACGCTGCCTCTCGTCGATGACGGTGTTTGCGGACCGGCGTGAGGCGGGCAGGCTCCTGGCGGAGTCCGTCCGGGATGCGCGGGTTCGCGACGCGGTCGTGGTCGGGCTCGCCCGCGGAGGCGTCATCGTGGCGGCCGAGGTCGCGCGGTTGCTCGGGCTGCCGGTGGACGCGCTCGCGGTGCGGAAGGTGCGCCATCCGCTCCAGCCGGAGTACGCGCTCGGTGCCGTCGCTCCCGGTGTCGTCTACGTCCGGCGGGGGATCGACGTGTCCGCCCGCGTGGCGGAGACGGCGGTGTCCGAGGCGAGCACCGCCTCGGACGAGCTCGACCGCCGCCTGCACGCGCACCGCGGCCCCGTCGACGTGCGCGGGCGGACCTGCGTGCTCGTGGACGACGGCCTGGCAACGGGTGCGACGATGGTGGCGGCGATCCGCTGGGCCCGAAGCTGCGGCGCCTCGCGGGTTGTCGTCGCCGTGCCGGTCGGGCCTGCCGAGACGTTGCGCGCGATGGGACGCGAGGCCGACGACGTCCTCGCCGTCGAGGCTCCGGAGACCATCTTCGCCGTCGGCGAGTGGTACGACGACTTCAGCGAGGTGTCCGACGCCGAGGTGGCGGCGCTCCTTGGGGGAGCCGGGGGCGCGGTGGAGCGCACCCTCGTGATCGCCGCCGATGGTGCCGAGCTGGAGGGCGACCTCACGCTGCCGGATACGGCACGCGGGATGGTCGTCTTCGCCCACGGCAGCGGGAGCAGCCGCCTGAGCGCCCGAAACCGTGCGGTCGCCAGGCGACTGAACGCCGACGGGCTGGGCACGCTGCTCTTCGACCTCCTGACGGACGAGGAAGGGCGAGACCGCCGGCTGGTGTTCGACATCGAGCTCCTCGCGGCGCGCCTGGCGGCTGCCACGATCCGGCTTCGCACCCTGCCCGAGACGGGCGCGTTGCCGGTCGGGTACTTCGGCGCCAGCACCGGGGCGGCGGCGGCGCTCTGGGCTGCCGCGGACAATCCGGGCGTGCGCGCGATCGTCTCGCGCGGCGGGCGCCCCGACCTGGCCGGCCCGAAGCTGGATGCGGTCCGCGCGCCGACGCTCCTCATCGTCGGCGGCGCCGATGAGACCGTGCTCGAGCTGAACGAACGTGCGCGGGCTGCGCTGCGCTGCCCGAGCGAGCTCACGGTGATCCCGG
>DATIDU010000107.1:0-7629 GCA_035456145.1 Gaiellales bacterium
GTCCTGCTGCCAGGTCGGTGCGGCCTCGACCAGCCGGCACGCCATGGCGAAGGTCGTCTGGCTCGGGCCGGCTGCGGCCAGGTCACCGAGGCTCGACAGGCGGAGCTTGCGATGCTTGTTCTCGGCCGCGCAGGTGAAGAAGAAGAGCTCGCGCGACTCCGGCTGGAGGCCGACGATGCGCTCGGTCAGCGTGTGGACGTCGCCGGGCGCGAGCTGGCGCGCGGCCACGACGGCCCAGGCGCGCTGCTCGTCGAGCGGCAGCTTCGAGGCGTCGACGTGCTTCCACTGGTTGGCGATCACGGCCACCCGCCGCTCCGGGTTGTCCGACACCGGGACGATCCAGTTCGCCTCTTTGACGATCGGCCGCGCCGGCTTGCGCCGTCCGCGCCGGCGGCGCGGAGGCGGCGGCGTGACCAGTCCCCCCGGCCGGTAGGCGTCGACATCGAGCAGCGAGTGCAGCGTGACCACCCGCTCGGAGTGCGGCGCCCCGACCTCGGCGAAGTCGACGACCACGCCCGCCTCCTTGCGCCGGTGAAGGCGCATGATCCGGCCCACCCGCTGCTGGTAGACGCGGCGGCTGGCGGTCGGAGCGAGGTGCATGCAGACGGTCGCCCGGGGGGCGTTCCAGCCCTCGGCCAGGATCTGGGCGTTCACGAGCACGTTGGTCTCGCCGCGCTCGTAGGCGGCGAGCGTCTCGGCGAGCTCGCGCGGCGGGGTGCGGCCCGAGACCGCCGCGGCCTGGAGCCCGATGGCGCGCATGGCGGCCGCCACACGCTCGGCGTGGTCGACCCCCGCCGCGTAGACGATCCCCGGCGTGTCGCCGAAGCGGCTCTGGTAGAGGTCGGCGGCGGCGAGGTTCAGCGGGTCGAGGTCGAGGGCTGCGGCCAGCTGGCCCTGGTCGAAGTCGCCGCCCACGATCTCCACCTGGCGGAGCGATGCGATCGGCCTCACACGCACGCACCGCAGCGGAGCGACCACGCCCCGGCGCACGGCCTCCGCCAGCGGGAAGTCGGCGACCTCGGCCGGGAACACGTCGCCGACGTGCTTCTGGAGCAGCTGGTCGGTGGCCGTCATCCCGATGTACACCGGCTCGGAGAACCGGCGGATGGCAGCGGCGGTCTTCTCGCCGAGCGCCGTGTGGGCTTCGTCGCAGACGACAACCCCGTACACATCGCGCTTGATCTGGTCGGCGTGCTTGATGAACCAGGCGTACGTGTTGATCGTGAGCGGCGGCGTGCGCGGCGTCGGATCGCCGATCAGCACCGGCGGGTGGAGCCGCTGGCCGTAGCCCTCGGTTGTCAGGTCGCGCGTGAACTGGTTCACGAGGAGCCGGCGGTGGGTGAGGATCAGGACGCCGGTCGTCCGGGCGGCCTCGACGAAGCCGGCAGCGGCAATCGTCTTGCCCGACGCAGTCGGGTGCTTGAACCGGTAGCGGCGGACGGCACCGGGGTCGGGACCGATCTCGACGGGCGCGGCCTCGTCCTCGTCGTCCTCGATGTCGACGGCGGCGACGGCGGGGTCGACGTAGCTCGCGGGCTGGGCGTCGTCCTCGTCCTCGACGTCCTCGTCTTCGAGATCCTCGTCTTCGTCGACGTCCTCGTCGACATCCTCGTCGTCGACGTCCTCGTCGTCGTACTCGTCCGCCTCCCGGGTGGCGTCGTCGTCGCCGGTCTCCTCTTCGTCGTCCTCGACCTCGTCCGCGTCGCCGTTTCCGTTGCCGTTCTCCTCGTCCTCGTTGAGCGCCCGCCGCTCCAGGTCGCCGATCAGCGCCGCCAGCTGTCCTGCGAGCGCGTCGACCTGATGGCGGCGAAGCGTGGTACCGGACGCCAGCTTCGGCTGCGGATCGTTGAGCACGCGGTCCAGCCCGAGGACGAGCGCGTAGTCGCGCCTCCACTCGTAGCTCGGCTCCGGCAGGCCGCGCTCCATCTCGGCGAGGGCGGCGTCCAGCGCCGCGCGCCGGACGGTGCTCTCGGCGAGCGCGACCGCGGGGTCCTCGCCTTCATGCAGTAGCGGCTCTCCGCACCACGCTTCCACGCGATGGGCTGCCGCTTCGGGGTCGGCCTCGAAGCGAACTGTCATAGGTCCTGCCGTCGGGTGTGCGGGCGCCGAGGGGCGACACCGACGGTCTGTGGTCAGTGTAGCCGATCGGCCTCGGCGCGTGCCGCCGAGAGCCCCGATCGCACCAGGGCGCACAGCGGATCGTACAACGCAGCCCCGGCTGCGACGACGCAGTCGGCGCCGTCGAGGCCGGGATCGAGGATTCCCGTCACGCCGCCGGCCTCGCTGACGAGGAGCAGGCCCGCCGCCCGGTCCCAGTCGCGGATGCCGGCCTCGTAGAAGCCGTCGAGCCGTCCGCACGCGACCCAGGCGAGGTCGATGGCGGCCGAGCCCGCGCGGCGCACATCACGGACGCGCGGCAGCACGTGCGTGAGCGCGGCGACCTGGGCTGTGCGCCGGGCGGCCGTGTACCCGAACCCGGTCCCGATCAGCGCCCGGGCCAGGTCGTCCAACGGCGACGCGGCGATCGGCACGCCGTTCAGGAACGCACCCGCTCCCCGCATCGCCGTGAACGTCTCGCCCATCGAGGGGTCATGGACGACGGCGACGAGGCCCCCCTCGGCGTCGCGACAGGCGATGGAGACCGACCACGCCGGGAGGCCGTACAGGTAGTTGGTGGTGCCGTCGAGCGGGTCGACGACCCACACGAGCCCGGTCGTCCCGGGCCGGTGTCCGCTCTCCTCGGCGACCAGGCCGTCGTCGGGGCGGGCGGTGCGGATCGCCTCCAGGAGGACCCGCTCGGAGTCGCGGTCGGCGTCCGAGACCATGTCCGTCGCGCTGCTCTTGGCGTCGACGCCGCTCTGTGGTCCACGGAAGCGCTCGAGGAGCAGCTCCCCGGCGGCGTGAGCCGCGTCGACGGCCATGTCGAGGAGGGCGTCGGCCGGCATCCCGGCGAGTTTAGATGGGTGTCGAGTGGCCCTGTGCGGCCGCCCCACATTTTCACCTGCAAACGCTGGACTTCTACCAGGTCCTGGTGCATCCTGCATGCATGGGCAGACTGATCAAGAAGATCCGGCGGCGCCGGCGCGACCGGCAGCTCGCGCGCATGCTGGAGCTGCGCTTCCGCGGGCAGGTGGACGCCGCCGCCGAGGCCGCGGCGCGCCTCGCCGACGACATCGGGCAGTAGCTTCGGGCGCTACCCTGGCCCGATGGGCCGGCTTGAGTACACGCGCCTCGACGACTCCCTGCTCGCGGGGCGGATGCCCGTGTCCGCGCGCCACGTCGAGACGCTCCGCGCCGAGGGCGTGACGGCGGTCATCAACCTGTGCGAGGACCGCGAGTACTGGGATGGCGAGCGCGACGCCGTCGCCACGGCGTGCGCGGGCGCCGGGATCGCCGAGCATCGGCTGCCGGTGATCGACGGCGGCACGGTGCCGGGGGATGTGCTTGACCGGGCGGTCGAGGCCGCCTCCCAGGGGGTCGTGTACGTGCACTGCCGCGGCGGCCGGGAGCGCTCGGCGGCCGTTGCGATAGCGCTTCTGGCGACTCGGTCGGGATCCAGCGCCGACGATGCGCTCGACCTCGCCGTGTCGCTCCGACCCGGGTTTCGCCCGCTCCCGTGGCAGATCGAGGGCGTTCGCTCCTGGTTGCGCGAGCGAGACGGGCGCCGTATTCTCGACACATGACTCCGATCGGGCTCCTGAGCGCCCAGCCGGCTGCGGCGGTGCCGGTCACAGGATCGGATCTCGTGCTCTACGTCGTCGTGGCCGCGATCATCGGTGTAACCGGGCTCGTGGTGCGGCGGGCGACGGCGCGTGAGCGAATTTCGACGACTCGCTTCTCAACGAGCAAAAAATTGCAGTAAACTCGGCGACGATTTTGAAAGAGTGCCCCGGCGCGATGCCTTCGGGCTGTCGCGCGACGCCGGCCGACCCGCCGGCGGGGGCACGTTGTCCGGCGGCCCACCGGACAGCCCAACAGACGAGGCCGTCTCTGCCCAGGCGGCCTCGTCGCTTTTCTGGACCGGTCTAGCCCGCCGGCGTCGCCACGGTGCTCGGAGGCGCGAGCACCCCGTCCGGGTCCGCCGCCCGGCAGGAGCGACAGAGATGCGACCCCTCGGAGGCCGGCGCCGACTCGCACCAGATGCAGAGCCCGGACTCGAGCAGGAGCGTGGCCTCGTGGAAGGTACTGGGGTTCGTCATGCGTCGGAATCTTCGCGGGAAGCAGGGTCTTTCGGCATCGACGCTTTGCGGTATCGCATCCCCATTTTGGGGTAGGTCACCGGTTCAACCTCAAGAACGGAACGAACATGAACGATGTAGTACGCAAGAGGCTCTTCATGACCCCAGCCGAGTTCATCCACGCCCTTTCGATCGTCAACGAGCGCCTGAAGACGGCGCGCACGGTGGCGGCCTCGCTGCTCTGCTTCGCGGCCGTGGCGCTGGCGGGCACCTACGGCGTCCGCGCGATCCAGCCCGGCATGGCGAAGACGATGGCGGCCATCGCGCTCATCGGCGGCCTCGGAGCTGTCGTGGCCGGCCGCATCCTGAATCTGCACCGCACCGAGATCCTCGACGACATCCTGCTCTCCGGCTTCCGCCACGTCGGCGGCCCCGACGTCGCCCGCCGAGCGGCCGAGCTCGTCACGCTCCGCCGCCGCCGTCAGCTGGCCGACACGCTCGAGCGCTTCGTCGAGGTGGCCGCGACGAACCATCCCTGCTCCGTGCCGCTTCACCGGCCGGCGCTGCGCGAGATGGCGCCGAGGGTCCACGAGCTCACCGCGCGCCTGCGGCAGCCCGAGGCCAAGGTGGAGCCGAGGGGCATGGTGCTCGTGCGCCGGCTCGTGACCGACGGCGCCGAGAGCCCGATCTTCGCCCCGGTCGGCCCGCCGCGCGATCTCGAGCGCGCCCTCGACCGCATCCACGCCGAGCTCGGCTACGAGCGCATCGATCAGGCCCGCCGAGACGACGACGAGGACACCGGCACCGAGCTTCGCCTGGCCGCGTAGCGGTCAGCCTTTGGCCGGGCCGGGGCATACGCCTCGACGAATCCCTCCCGCCAGCTCGGGTGTCGCAGCGTCCAGCCCAGCTCGCGCTTGGCCTTTGCGTTCGAGGCGCCGCGGATGTCGGTCATGAGGACGACGCCGGCCTCCCCGGCGACGAGGCGCGCCAGCCACCTCGGCACCCGGCGGGGCGGCTTCGCCCCGACCGCGGCGGCCAGCGCGGGGAGCCACTCGCGGACGCTGGCCGGATCGTCGTCGACCACGTTCAGGATGCCGGTCGCTCCCCGCTCCACCGCGAGCACCGTGGCGAGCGCGGCGTCGTCGAGATGGACGAACGACCACACGCCTCCGCCGTCGCCGACGATCGGGAACCGCCGCTTTCGCACCAGCTCGATCTGGGCGTCGTCGGGCGCGCCGTAGAAGCCGCCGTAGCGAAGCGCGGCCCCGCCCGCCGCGACCGCCGCGCGCTCCACATGGCGGATCGCGGCGAGCGTCTCGCGCATCGTGCCCGCAGGATGGGGGTCGAGCGGGTCATCCTCGGTCTTCACCGGGCCGCCCTCACGGGCGTACGGCCAGCCGGCGAAGCTCTGCGCGACGAACCGGCGCACACCCGCGGCCCGGGCGGCCGCGAGCAGCGCGTCGGTGCCCTCGGTGCGCAACCGGTTCGTGGTCGCGAACGCGCGGTCGAAGTTCCGGTAGCTGGCGAGGCCCGCGAGCGCGGTCGCCTGGTGGATGATCGCGTCGGGCCGGGCGGCGGTGACCGCCTCGTGGACCGCTGCGCGGTCGAGCATGTCCACGACGACCGCCTCGGCGCCCTGGGCGCGGAGGCGGGCGGCCCGCTGGTCGGAGCGAGACGTGCCGACCACCTCGTGCCCGCGCTCGATCAGAAGCGGGACGATCCGGCTCCCGATTGCTCCGGTCGCTCCTGCGACGAAGACTCTCATTTCGTCCTCCTTCGGCGTTGAACTCTCGCCAGCGAGGACGAGACGGCCCCACCGTCTGTGACATGTCACGCCCGGATCGGGTATCTCGTCGTTGGTGGCAGTGGAGACGAACGAGGAGCTGCGCGGACATCTGTTCGCGATCGCCTACCGGATGCTCGGCTCGGTCGCCGAGGCCGAGGACGCGGTCCAGGAGGCGTTCCTGCGCTACCACGAGGCGGGAGTCGAGCCGGACTCGCCCAGGGCGTACCTGGCGACGATCACGACACGGATCGCCATCGACCAGCTTCGCTCGGCGCGGGCGCGGCGGGAGGTCTACCCGGGTGAGTGGCTGCCCGAGCCGCTGGTCGACGACGAGGCCGCGCGCCACGCCGAGACGGCCGACTCGCTGTCTCTCGCGTTCCTGCACCTGCTCGAGCAGCTCTCACCGGTCGAGCGGGCGGTGTTCCTCCTGCGCGAGGTGTTCGACTACCCCTATCCGCAGGTCGCCGACATCGTCGGGAAGAGCCCCGCCAACTGCCGCCAGATCCTCACCCGCGCGCATGCGCACGTCGACGAGGGCCGGCGCCGGTTCGACGTCAGCCGCGAGGAGCGCGACGAGGTCGCCCGCCGCTTCCTGGCGGCGTGGGACGAGGGCGACACTGAGGGCCTGATCGAGCTCCTCGCACCCGACGCCGTCGTCCACGGCGACGGCGGCGGCAAGGCCCCGTCGATCCCCGCACCGCTCGTCGGCGCCGAGCGCGTCGCCAAGGCGCTCATCGGCTGGGGCCGGCGCGCCGAGGGATTCGGCTTGAGCCACCGGGCCGCACGGGTGAACGGAGAGCCGGGCGTCGTCTTCGCCGACGCGGCCGGGCGGATCGTGTGGGTGTCGGCGCTTGAGATCGCAGACGGCGTCGTGGTCGCCGTCAGGTCGGTGCTGAACCCCGACAAGCTCGCGCACCTGGCGGGCGAGGGCTCATAGCCCGAGGAGCGTCGCCGGCCCGCGCCGCTCCAGACCGCGCGCGATGATGAGCCGCTGGATCTCGGACGTCCCCTCCCAGATCCGGTCGACGCGCAGCTCGCGCCACAGCCGCTCGGCCGGGTTCTCCCGCATGTAGCCGCGCCCGCCGAAGATCTGCACCACGCGGTCGGCCACCCGGCCCGCGGTCTCTGACGCGACGAGCTTCGCCATCGCCGCCTTGTGGTGGACCAGCTTGCGATCGGCGCCCGAATCGGCGAGCCAGCCCACGTAGTACGTGAGGAGGCGCGCCGCGGTCACCTCGGCGGCGCAGTCTGCGAGGGCGAACGAGACCGCCTGGTGGTCGAAGATGCGACCCCCGAACTGCTCGCGGTGAAGCGCCCAGTCGGTGCCGAGCTCGATCAGCCGGTCGCAGGCGCCGACGCAGCGGGCGGCGATATGGACGCGCTCCTCGATGAACCACTCGCCGGTGAGCTCGAACCCGCGCCCGAGCTCCCCGAGGATGTTCTCGCGCGGGACGGGCGTCTTCGTGAACGTGAACTCGGGGTGCCGGTAGGGGAAGTTGTGGGTGAAGTCGGGGTCGGCGGTCATCTCGACACCGGGCGTGTCCTTGTCGACGAGGAAGAGCGCGGGCAGCCGCTCGTTCCCGTCGACCGCCCACGCGAGCACGATGAAGTACGCGGCGACGTCGCCGTCGGTGACGAACCACTTCGTCCCGGAGAGCTCGTAGT
>DATIDU010000108.1:0-6477 GCA_035456145.1 Gaiellales bacterium
GCCGTCGCGGGCGCCGCTGCGACGAGGAGCGCAGCGACGGCGGCGAGGATCGAGCCGAGTCGTCCCACACTCTCACGGTAGGTCGGAAGCGGCCGGTGTCTATGGGTATCGTTGGACCCAAGCCAATGACCATCCGCACCGCCTCGTCAGCCGTGCCGGTCGCCGCGAGCCTCCTTGCGGCCGCAGCCCTCGCGTGGGTCGTCGTCGCCGTCCAAGCCGGCGGGATGGAGTCCGAGCCGGGCACGATGGGTCTCGGCGCCACCGGGTTCCTCGGCCTCTGGACGGTGATGATGGCGGCGATGATGCTGCCCGGGATGGCGCCGGTCGGCGCGCTCTACGCGGGCGAGGGCGCCGGGACGGCCGCCCGCGCGGCCGGGCTCGTGACCGGGTACCTGATCGCGTGGACGGCGTTCGGCGCGCTCGCCCTTCTCGCCAGCGTCGCGGCCGCACGGCTCGCCGACCGCAGCGACTCCACCGCCACCTGGGTGGCGGCGATCCTCCTCGTCGGCTCCGGCGCCTACCAGCTCTCGCCGCTCAAGGACCGCTGCCTGAGCGCGTGCCGCTCGCCGCTTCACCTGCTCATGCGGGCCGGCGCCTACCGTGGCCGGCTGCGCCACGTCAGGGCCGGCCTCTACCACGGCGCCTACTGCGTCGGCTGCTGCTGGTCGCTCATGCTGGCCCTCGTCGTGCTCGGCGTCATGGATCTGCGCTGGATGGCCGCCTTCAGCGCCGCCATCGTCATCGAGAAAGTGTGGCGCCACGGGCGCCCGGTGGCGCTCGCGGTGGGCGTCGCCCTGATCCTGCTGGGCCTCCTCGCGCCGTGGCACCCCGGCCTCGTCCCCGGCCTCCATCGCGCTCCCATGTCGATGGGGTCGATGTGACCTGGGAGCTCTCGGGCACGTACCTCGAGGTCTGTAACTGCGAGGCGATCTGCCCGTGCCGGCGCATCGACGGCGTGCAGGGCGGGCGCTCGACCTACGGCGAATGCACCGGCGCGCTCTCCTGGCACATCGACGAGGGCCGGGTGGACGGGCTCGACGTCTCCGGCCTCAACGTCGTGCTTGCGATCTGGTACAGCGACGACGAGCCGGGGTCGCCGTGGTCGTGGGTGCTCTACGTCGATGAGCGCGCGGACGACGCGCGGCGGGCCGTGCTCGAGGACGTCTTCGCCGGACGGCTGGGCGGGACGCCGCTCGGCCAGTTCCCGTGGGCGTTCAAGCCGAGCAATCTGCTCGCCGTCGTCCCATCGCAGATCGAGATCGACCACACGCCCGGCCGGGGATGGTTCCGGGCCGGCTCAAACGTGACGGTACGGATCGCGCAGCCGTACGACACCCAGAGCCCGGTGACCTGCATCATCCCGGGCCACCACCGCACCGGCCGCGAGGTCGTCGCCGAGCAGCTCGACGTCCACGACGACCACTTCGACTTCAGCTACTCCGGACGCTGCGGATACGAGACGACGTTCGCGTACTCCTCCGAGCAAACACGCACGTGAGGATGCACATGCCGCCTGCTAGCATCCGGCCGAGTCCGCTGCATGGCAAGGGAGCTGTCACTGCCGCGGAGGGGGTCGGCCGCCGGGGGTCCGGAGGCGCTGGTGCGTGCCGGATACGCATCGGCGGACACCCCCATCCTGGAGGCCGTGCTCCGCGAGGCGCCGATCGGCGTCGTCGTGCTCGACCGCGACCTGCGCATCGAACGGACGAGCCGCGTCGCCGAGGCTGACGGCCCGCTCACGCCGGCCGACGCCGGCCGCCATCTCTTCGTCTGGCCCGGCGTTCCCGACGACGTGATCCGCGCGCTCAGGTGGGTGGCATGCGGCCGGGTGGCGCACGTGGAGATGCGCTCGGACTCGCCGGACCGGCGAGCCGACCGCATGGTGATCTCGGCCGTCATGGACGACGCCGGAGCGGTCGACCGGGTCGTCTGGATGTGGACTGACATGCCGCTCGCCGGACGGCTGAACGGGAACGGCCACCGCCCCCTCGGCCTGCGGTAGCTCGACAACATATCAACATCTGTTAGGATGTAGCCATGTTCGGCGAGCTCCTTCACATCGACGCCGCGCAGGGCGAGCGGCTGCGCGCCGCGCGCCCGTCTCTCGAGGACGCCGAGCGCCTGGCCGGCGGCTTCCGAGCTCTCGGCGAGCCGACGCGGCTCTCGCTGGCGCTTGCGCTCCGGAATGGGGACGAGCTGTGCGTCTGTGACCTCTCGTGGATCGTCGAGCGCCCGCAGAACCTGGTCTCGCACCACATGAAGGCGCTGAAGGCGCAGGGCGTCGTCAGCTCGCGCCGCGACGGCAAGATGACGATGTACACCCTCACCGGGAAGGGGCGCTCGCTGCTGGGCGCGCTCGAGGCTGGTGCCGGATGACGTACGTGGCCTCGCAGATCGGGACCGCCCTCAAGGACGCCTTTCTCATGGCGTGGGAGGTCTGGTGGGCGCTCGTCCTTGGGTTCGCGATCTCGGCGATCGTCCAGGCCTGGGTGCCGCGGCGGCGCATCGAGTCGGCCCTCGCGGGCGCCGGCCCCCGGCCGCTCGCATGGGCCACCGGCCTCGGCGCGGCGTCGTCGTCGTGCTCCTACGCCGCCGTCGCGATCGGCAAGTCGCTCTTTCAGAAGGGGGCGTCGGCGGCCGCGGCGTTCGCGTTCCAGTTCGCCTCGACGAACCTCGTGTGGGAGCTGGGGCTCGTCCTGTGGGTCCTGATCGGCTGGCAGTTCACGCTGGGCGAGTACCTCGGCGGGCTCGTGATGATCGCGCTCATGACGGTCCTGCTGCGCGCGTTCGTCTCGCCGCGCCTCGAGGAGGCCGCCCGCCGCCATGCGCAGACAGCCGACAGCGGCCACCAGCACCAGGCGGCCGGCGGCGAGATGCCCCTGCGCGAGCGGCTAACGAGCGCCTCGGCGTGGTCGGACGTCGCGCACAACTTCCGCGGCGACTGGCAGATGCTCTGGAAGGAGATCACGCTCGGCTTTCTGCTCGCGGGCTTTGTCGGCCTGCTCGGAAACGACGTCTTCAACACCCTCTTCCTGACGGATGCGCCCGGACCGGTCTCGGCCGTCGAGAACGTGATCGTCGGGCCGCTCATCGCCGTCCTCTCCTTCGTCTGCTCGGTGGGCAACGTGCCGCTCGCGGCCGTCCTGTGGTCCGGCGGCATCAGCTTCGGCGGCGTGATGGCCTTCATCTTCGCCGACCTGATCGTGCTGCCGATCATCCTCATCTATCGCAAGTACTACGGCTGGGCATTCACCGTCCGGATCACGGCGCTCATGCTCGTCACGATGGCCGCGGCGGCGCTCGTCATCGACGCCCTCTTCACCGTGCTCGGCGTGGTGCCCGACGCCCGCCCGACGCGAGCTGACATCTTCAGCTCGATCCAGCTCGACTACAAGCTGGTGCTGAACGCGATCGGGCTCGTCGTCTTCGCGGCCCTCTTCGGCCTCACGATGCGGCGCGGCGCAACGGATCCGGTCTGCGGCATGAAGGTCGACCGGACGAAGGCCCTGCGCCTCGAGCACGACGGCCGCACCTACTACTTCTGCTCGGAGCACTGCAGGAGCCGGTTCCTGGCCGAGCGCGGGCGGCCCGCTGCCGGCGAGCCGCACCACGCTGCGGCGCACCGCTGAGCGGCTTACGGCCTACAGGGCCGAGACATGCCGGGCGAGCGCCGCGAGCACCTCGCCGATCCGGCGGCGGATCTCGGGATCCTCGACCCCGCCGTCGGCCCCGACGCGGTCGCGCGGGACGGCGATGTGCGTGCACGCCGGGGCCACGATCTCGGCATGGATGGTCCGAAGGACCGTCTCGAGCGACTCGTGCGCGTTCGCTCCCCGGGCCGGCGAGCCGGCCGCGTTCACCCAGGCGACGGGCTTCTCGTACATCTCCGGCCCGCCGACCGTCCAGTCGAGCAGGTTCTTGAACGTCCCGGGAAGCGCGCCGGCGTACTCGGGCGTGCAGAAAAGCACCGCGTCCGCCGCGGCGATCTCACGGCGGAGGTCGACGACCGCGGCCGGCAGGGGGTCGACGTCGTCGTCCGGGTTGAAGTGCGGGAGCGCCGTCATCCCCTCGTAGAGGCGCGCCTCGACAACGGGCGACGACGCCGCAACGGCCGCGCGGAGAAGCGCGGTGTTCGTCGAGCCGCCGCGCGTGCTGCCCGAGACGAGGAGGATGCGGGCGGGCCGTTCTGGCACGGCCGCACCGTAGTCCTGGCCTACGTGGGCGGCGCCGTGTCGACGTGCGTCGCGATGTACCGGCCGGCCCGGCACGTGGCGGTGATCGAGACCGTCCCACCGTGAAGCAGCGACGCGCGCAGCTCGTGCCTCGTGATCGGCTTCCCGAGGCTCGCAGGGACGCGGACGTCCAGGAACGCCCGCGCATACCGAGCCGAGGAGGCCTGCAGCACGTGCAGGCTCAGGTCGTACGGCGGGACAAGGCCGGTCTCGGTATCCCCGTTCGGCGCCAGGATGCCGAGCCACGGCCCGGCGAGCGAGATCGGCGCGTCGGCCGAGCTGCACCTCGGGGTGCGCGTCAGCCGCATCACCTGAGGCGGCAGCATGGTGAGGCTGGCACGGACGAAGACGGTGTCGTTCTGGCCGACGGGGACGACTGCGACCGAGGGCGGGACGCCGTGGAGCTCCGCGACCCGGATCCGCCCGCCACCCGACGCGGGAAGCTGCCCGCCCGTGTCGTCGCACGGCGGGCTGACGGCCTCGCCGAGCGTCCGCCCGGGCACCGGTGAGACCTTGACGGACGTGCCGGCGTACGTCTCGCCGCGGAACGTGACGAGGTAGGCGCACGCCCCCGACCCACCCACCTGGACGTCCGCCCGGGAGCCCGAGCAGCCCGTCGCCGCGACGAGCGTTGTCAGGACGGCGATGAAGACCGAGGTCGTTCTGCTCACAGCCGTTTGACGGCGGCAACAGCGATCGGGTTCCTGGGTGGTTCCGCCGCCGCCGATAACGTCCCCAATGTCGGCAGCCGCCCCGTGCCGGCGTGACCGGATATGACGAGCGAGCAACCGCACGACACCACCCAGGCCTCGCGGGACGAGCTGCGCACGCAGTCTCGCCGCCGAGCCCGGCGTGCTCGACGCACGGGCTTCGGCGTGCTCGCGGCCGCCGTCGCCGGCCTGGCCGGCGGATACGCGGTCGCGATGCGGGCTGACACGTCGAGCGCCCCGGTGTCGCACTCGTCGCACTCGTCGCCCCACGCACCGACGCACACGGCGACTTCAGCGTTGACGACCTCCACGCCGTCCACGACGCACGAAACCTCACCCGAAAAGTCGGCGACCACGACCCGCGTGCGGCCGCCGAAACCACCCATCACGCCGCAGATGATCACGTTCTCGTCGGCTCGGCTCGCCGAGACGAGCGCCTATGCGAAGCGCCACTACGGCGTGGCCACGTTTCACCTAATCCCGAAGCTGATCGTCCTGCACTTCACCGCGTCCGGGTCGGGATCGGAGCCGGGCGTGCACGGCCTCTTTCAGTCCAACGCGCCGAACGTCGGCGAGCTTCCCGGCGTGTGCGCCCACTTCATCGTCGACCAGGACGGCACGATCTACCAGCAGGCGCCGCTCACCATCATCTGCCGGCACGCGATCGGCGTGAACGACCACGCGATCGGGATCGAGATGGTGCAGGAGACCGGGCAGTCATCGCACTGGGCCGATCAGCAGATCCTTCACCGCCCGGCGCAGATCCGGTCGGTGCTCGCACTCGTCCGCTGGCTCCAGGCCCGGTACCACATCCCCAATCGCGGGGTGATCGGCCATGCGATGGCCAATGCGTCGCCGTTCTTCCAGGACCTCGAGGGCTGGCGGAACGACCACACCGACTGGCAGCCGGAGGACGTGCGCGAGCTGCGCTCACGCCTCTGAATCTGCCGCTTGCTACTCGACCGTGACGGTCTTGGCGAGGTTGCGCGGCTTGTCGACGTCGAGGCCGCGCCGCGTCGCGATCGCGTAGGCGAGCTGCTGGAGCGGGAGGACTGCCAGCGCCGCCTGGAGCTCCGGTTCGGTCCGAGGCAGGTAGAGGACATGCTCGGCCAGCTCCTTGATCGCCTCGTTGCCCTCAGTGGCGACGGCGATCACGTGAGCGCCGCGGGCGCGCACCTCTGCGACGTTGGAGAGCACCTTCTCGTAGACGTGCGAGTCGGTTGCGATGACGACGACCGGGGTCGCCTCGTCGAGAAGCGCGATCGGGCCGTGCTTCATCTCGCCCGCCGCGTAGGCGTCGGTCGCGATGTAGGAGATCTCCTTCAGCTTGAGCGCGCCCTCGAGCGCGATCGGCAGCCCCATGTTGCGACCGAGGTAGAGGAAGAACTCGTTCCCGAAGTAGCGGTCGGCGATCGGCTCGACGACATCGCGGCGATCGAGCGTCCACCGGGCCAGGTCGGGCAGGTCGCGCACCTGCTCGAGCAGGACATCGGCGCGGGTCGCGTCGATCGTGCCACGGATCAGGCCCAGCTTGA
>DATIDU010000109.1:0-2532 GCA_035456145.1 Gaiellales bacterium
ACGCCGTCAACGAGGCGACGGGCACCAAGGACAAGCCCAAGCCCAAGAACGACGTCTCCGAGCGCGACGTCGTCGTGCTGGGCTCCGGCAACCTCGGGCTCGTCTATCTGATGGAGATCGACCACCGGCTCACCCGCGAGGAGATCGATGCGCGCCATCCCGACCTCATCCCCGCCCTGCGCGCACACCCCCACATCGGCTGGCTGCTCGTGCGCTCGTCGGAGCACGGCGCGATCGTCCTGGGACCCGACGGCGTGCGCTACCTCGACGAGGGCCGGGTCGAGGGCGTCGATCCGCTCGCGCACTACTCGCCCACCGCGGCGCGCCACCTCCTGCGCACCGACGGCTTCGCGCACGTCGCCGACATCATGGTCGGCAGCTTCTACGACCCCATGCTCGACGAGGGCTGCGCCTTCGAGGAGCTCATCTCGTTCCACGGCGGCTTGGGCGGTCCGCAGACCCGCGCCTTCATCCTCGCGCCCGAACGGCTGGCGCTCCCGGCGGAGCCGATCATCGGGGCCGCCGCCGTGCACGGCGTGCTGTCCGGCTGGCGCCGCACGCTCCAGGGCGCGCCGGCGGGGTCCGAGCGGACCCATGGGAGCGGACGCCAGGAGTACGCCGAGCGATGACGGACGCGATGAACCGGCCGGAGCCCGAGCCGCAGTCCGGCACGAACGGCTGGCTCATCGCCTTTACCGTCGTCTTGGTGCTGGCACTCGGCGCGCTGGCCGCAGCGATCATCTCCAAGGGCGACTCGGGCAAGACGACCGCAACCATCACGACCGTGACCGCGAAGACGACCACCGTGCAGAACACGACGACCGTCACGACGCCGGCCGCCCCCGCCAACGTCACCATCGCCCCGAACGTCACCCTGAACTCGAGCGGCGCGCCGGAGCCCGCCACGAGCGGCGCGCAGACCAGCACGGCGGGCAAGACGACCACCACACCCTGAGGATCCCCACACCCTGAGGATCCGATCAGAGCGTCCGGCGGCGGATGCCGTCGTCGACGACGGCGACGGCGGCGACGTAGGCGACGTGCGTGCCGAGGCTCGTGGCCATGACGTCGGCGGGCCAGCGCCACGGCGGGGGCGTGTGGCCCAGCAGCGGGAACAGCGTCACGGTGGCCGTCATGAGCGTGCCGCCGAACGCCGCGCTCGCCCACGGCTCGCCCACGGCGCGGCGCAGCACCCCGTGCAGGAGGCCGAACGCGGAGCCGTAGCCCCAGCGCAGCGCCAGCCCGAGATCGCGATCGCCGCGCGCGGTGACGTTCGGCAGGTGCATGATGCTCGCGACGATCTGCCCGGGGACCAGCGAGTCGTCGTAATCGAGCTGGCCCTCGTGGCTGCGTCGCAACCGGCGCTCGGCCGCGTAGGCCGCGGTCAGCGCCGCTGTGCCGGCGGCGCCGGCGCACACGCTGCGGATGGGCCACGCCAGTCCCATGATCGCTCGATGCAACCAAGGCGCGCCGCGGGTCGCATCATCCGTACCGGGTGAACGCACGGCCCGGGCCGCGCGTCGTATCCGGACCGGCGGCGGGCCGGGAATCATCCGATTGGGGTGAGCACCCGCCGGACGGGCCTCCCTAGGCTCGGGGGATCGAGCCATCCGCGGATCCTCAGGCCCTGCTCAGGAGTCGCAGCTACGTGCAGATCCTCGTGCTCGCCGCGATCATCGGCGTGCCCGTCTCGGCGCTGGCCTACGGCTTCCTCAAGCTCGTCGACGAGCTCCAGTCGGCGTTCTTCACGAAGCTTCCGAAGGACCTGGGCTTCGCTACGGTGCCGGCATGGTGGCCCCTGCCCCTGCTCGCGGTGGCGGGCCTCGTCGTGGCCCTGGCGATCACGCGCCTTCCCGGCACGGGCGGCCATTCGCCCGCAGACGGGTTCCACGCGGGGGGCGTCACGCGACCGGTCGACCTCCCCGGCATCCTGCTCGCCGCGCTCGGGACGTTGAGCTTCGGCGTCGTCCTCGGCCCGGAGGCTCCGCTCATCCTCATGGGGAGCGGGCTCGGTGCGTTGGCGGTCCGCCTCGCCGCCCGTGACGCCCCGCCGACGGCCACGACCGTCATCGCCGCCGCCGGCAGCTTCGCCGCCATCAGCTCGCTGCTGGGCTCGCCGCTCCTCGGCGCGTTCCTGCTCCTGGAGGCGTCCGGCCTCGGCGGCCCGATGCTCGGTCTGGTGCTGCTCCCGGGGCTGCTCTCCGCGGGGATCGGGATGCTCGTCTTCATCGGCCTGGACTCCCTGACGGGGTTTGGGACCTTCTCCCTCGCGATTCCCGGACTTCCGCCGGTCGGGCAGCCCACGGGCGCGATGTTCCTCTGGGCGCTCGTCTTCGGCGTGGGCGCGGCCGTCCTCGGGCGCGCCATCCAATGGCTTGCGCTGAAGGTGCGCCCCTACGTCGAGCGCCGCATGGTCCTGCTCATGCCCGTCGTCGGCGTGCTCATCGCCGGGCTCGCCATCGGCTTCGGGCAGGCCACGGACAAAAGCTCCTCCGAGGTCCTGTTCTCGGGACAGTCGGCGCTGCCCGGCCT
>DATIDU010000110.1:0-4460 GCA_035456145.1 Gaiellales bacterium
CGACAAGGTCGTCGACCCCGGTACGGCGACGGCGCTCGCCGCGCGCATCTCCTGCCCGGGCGTCGTCGTGCACGGATCGGCGGACATGCTCGTCGAGCCGGAGCGGGGCCGCATCGTCGCCGATCAGATGGGCTGGGGCCACGTCGGCCTCGAGGGCTCTGGGCACGGCCCGCACGCGCGCGACCCGGTGCGGACGAACCTGCTGCTTCGGAGCGCGGGCCGCGCGGCGACCGCGGAGCCGGCCGGCTCCCGCCGCTGGACGAGAGCACTGCGACGGCCGAAGCGGGCCCTCTACATCTCCTCGCCGATCGGCCTGGGCCACGCCTGGCGCGACGTCGCCATCGCCGACGAGCTCCGAAGGCTGCACCCCGACCTCAAGATCGACTGGCTCGCTCAGGATCCCGTGACGCGCGTCCTGGAGGCGTGCGGCGAGCGCATCCATCCGGCCTCCGCCGACCTGGCGACCGAGTCGGCCCACATCGCCTCGGAGTCGGCCGGCCACGACCTCCACGTCTTCCAGGCGATCCGGCGGATGGACGAGATCCTGGTGGCGAACTTCATGGTCTTCCACGACCTCGTCGAGCAGGAGGCGTACGACGTCTGGATCGCCGACGAGGGCTGGGAGATCGACTACTTCCTGCACGAGAACCCCGAGCTGAAGACCGCGGCGTACTGCTGGCTCACCGACTTCGTCGGCTGGCTCCCGATGCCCGACGGCGGCGAGCGGGAGGCGTTCCTCACGGCCGATCTGAACGCCGAGATGATCGAGCACATCGCCCGCTTCCCGCGGCTGCGCGACCGGGCGATCTTCGTCGGGAATCCCGAGGACATCGTCCCCGACGCGTTCGGGCCGGGGCTGCCGCCGATCAGGACGTGGACGGAGGAGCACTACGACTTCGCGGGCTACGTGCTCGGCCCGCTGCCCGCCCCGGGGGAGCGCGAGGCGCTGCGAGCCGAGCTGGGCTACGGGCCGGACGAGCGCGTCTGCATCGCCACGGTCGGCGGCTCGGGCGTGGGCGACTCGCTCCTGCGCAGCGTCGCCGACGGTCTCGACGTCGCCCGCCGCACGATGCCCGACCTGCGGATGATCGCAGTCGCCGGCCCGCGCATCGACCCGGCGTCGTTCTCTCGGCACGAGGGCCTCGAAGTTCGTCCGTACGTCCACGACCTCCGCCGTCACCTGGCCGCGTGCGACCTGGCGATCGTCCAGGGCGGCCTGGCCACGACCATGGAGCTCACCGCCGCCAAGCGGCCGTTCCTCTACTTCCCGCTCGGCCACCACTTCGAGCAGCGCTTTCACGTCCGCCACCGCCTCGACCGCTACGGCGCCGGCCGGTGCATGGAGTTCGACCAGGCGACGCCGGAGGCGATCGGTGCGGCGATCGCCGAGGAGCTCGGAAGGGAGGTGGTCTATCGCGACGTCGAGACCGACGGCGCGGCCCGTGCGGCGGCGCTGATCGCGGAAGTGCTCTGAACCAGCGACTGGGGGTCACGAATGTCTCTTACCGAAGCCGCGTCGCAGGCGACCGAGGTCGTCTACGACCTGACCGGAACGCTCCTCGAGGTGTGCACGTGCGGCGTGCTGTGCCCGTGCTGGGTTGGGGAGGATCCCGACGGGGGCGATTGCCACTCGGTGCTCTCCTACCACTTCACGGAGGGCACGATCCGGGGCGTCGACGTCTCGGGCCGGACGATCGCGAACATCGTCCACATCCCGGGCAACGTGCTCACGCCGGGCAGCTGGCGGGTGGCGCAGTTCATCGACGACGGGGCGACCGACGAGCAGTTCGAGGCGCTCCGCGACGCGTACTCCGGCGCGCTCGGCGGTCCGCTGGCCGACCTGGCCGGGTTGGTCGGCGAGGTCCTGACCTGCGAGCGCGTGCCGGTCTCGCACAACGTTGTGGAAGGCGTCGGCACGCTCGACGTGGGCGACTTCGCCCACTGCGAGATGGCGCCGTTCCGAAGCGCCGACGGCACGATCACCACGATCCGCGATTCGGTCTTCTCGACCGTCCCCGGATCGCCCGCCTACCTCTCGAAGGCGTCGGTACAGCGGATCAGCCTGCCGCAGTACGGGCTCGAGTGGTCGTCCGGCGAGAACGCCATCCAGGCGGACTATCGGATGACGCACGCGGTCGCGCGGTGAGCGTTGTCCGGCCGCAGCGGCGGACGCCCGCCGCCGTCCTCGCCGCGATCCTCGCGGCCTGGGCGGCGGCGGGCATCGCCCAGGCAGCCGGTGCTGGAGCCGTGCTGCACGGGCATGCGGGCGTCCACGACGCCGGCGAGCCGCTGTGGGTGACCGTGCTCCTGCCGCCGTTCTGGGTGAGCGCCGTCGCGTTCCTCGTCGCCTGGCAGGTCATGGTGGCGGCGATGATGCTGCCGTCCAGCCTGCCGATGGTGCGGCTCTTCACGCACGCCGCGCGCCGGCAGGAGGGCTCGAACCGGATCGTGGCGGCCTTCCTGGGCGGATACGGCGTCGTGTGGGCGGGGTGCGGCGCGGCGGCGTTCGCGGCCGACGTCGCCCTGCACCGGGCCGGTGGGGCCGTTGCCTGGTTCGACGCGCACCCCTGGGTCGCGCCGGCGGCCGCGCTCGCCGGGGCCGGCGCGTTCCAGTTCAGCGGGTTGAAGGACCGGTGTCTCGACCAGTGCCGGCACCCGGGTCCGTTCCTCATGCGCCACTACCGCCGCGGAACGCGGGGCGGGTTCGAGCTCGGCCGCCGGCACGGCATGTTCTGCATCGGCTGCTGCTGGGCGCTCATGGGGCTCATGCTTGTCATGGGAGCGGCCAGCCTCGTCTGGATGGCGGGCCTGGCGGCCGTCATGTACTACGAGCGGGCCGGCCGGCACGGCGGCAGGCTGACGCCCGTCGTCGGCGTGGCGCTCGTCGCGTGGGGGATCCTGGTCGCAGTGCACCCGGGATGGCTCCCCGCGCTCCTGGGAGGTGTGGCATCGTGACCGCGTGATCGCCGAGGAGCGCCTCCGCACCCGCCAGCTGCTTCTCGTCTGTGCAGTCGCGGTGCTGGCGATGGGGCTCTGGTTCTCGGCGTCGTCGGTGGTTCCGCAGCTGAGCGACGAATGGCACCTCTCCGACGCCGGCGCCACATGGCTCACGACGTCGGTGCAACTCGGGTTCGTGGCCGGCGCGCTCACGGCGGCGATCCTGAACCTGCCGGACCGGTTCCCTCTGACCCGCCTGATCGGCGCGTCCGCCCTGCTGGGGGCCGCGGCGAACGAGGCCGTGGCGGTCTTCGCGCACGGGCTGGCGCTCGCGATCCCGCTTCGGTTCCTCACCGGCTTTGCACTGGCGGGCGTCTATCCGCCAGGGATCAAGCTCATGGCGACGTGGTTTCGCGCCGGGCGGGGCTTCGCCGTCGGCGCACTCGTCGGCGCGCTTGCCCTGGGGTCGGGGACGCCGCACCTCGTGAACGCGGCGCCGTCGCTCGACTGGCAGGCGGTGCTGAGTGTGGCGAGCGTGCTGGCGGTCGTCGGGGCAGGCCTCGCGGTCACGACGCTCCGGGAGGGCCCGTACTCGGCCGCCGCGGCGCCGTTTCACCCCGGGTACGTGCGCCGGCTCTTCACCGACCGGGCCCAGCGGCTCGTCTGCTTCGGCTACTTCGGCCACATGTGGGAGCTCTATGCGATGTGGACGTGGGTGCCGGCCTACGCGGCCGCGAGCTTCGCCGCCGCGGGCGACGGGGACCCTTCCAAGACCGCCGTCGAGCTTGCCGCGTTCGCCACGATCGGCCTCGCCGGGCTCGCCGGGTGCATCCTGGGCGGCCTGGTGGCGGACGTGCGCGGCCGGGCTGCAGTCACGATCGGCGCGATGGCCGTTAGCTGCGCGTGCTGCGTCGCCGCGGCGGCGCTCTATGGCCTCGCGCCGGCGGTGATCGTCGCGCTCATGCTGGTGTGGGGGATGGCGGTGGTCGCCGACTCGGCCCAGTTCTCGACCGCGCTCACCGAGGTGGCCGACGCGGAGTACGTCGGCACCGCCGTGACGGCGCAGACGGCGATCGGCTTCGCGATCACCGTCATCTCGATCCGGCTTCTGTCCAGCGTGCGCGACGCGGTCGGGTGGAGATACGCGTTCCTCTTCCTCGCCGTCGGCCCGGCGCTCGGCATCGTGGCGATGGCGCGGGTACGATCGCTCCTCCGTGGCTGAGGGCTGGACTCCACCGGACGTGGGTGCGCGGGCCTCGCGGGCGCGCACCGTCACGGCGGAGGACATCGAGCGGTTCACCGCCATCTCGGGCGACCGCAACCCACTCCACTACGACGAGGCCGCGGCGCGGGCGTCCCGGTTCGGCGAGATCATCGTCCAGGGCGGGATCACGAGCGCCATCCTGAACGCGGTCGTCGCCGAGGAGCTGCCCGGACCCGGCACCGTCTTCCTGGAGGTCGCCTGGAGGTTCACGGCCCCGGTGCGCCCCGGCGACACGATCACCGGCGAGGTCGAGGTCACC
>DATIDU010000111.1:0-6589 GCA_035456145.1 Gaiellales bacterium
TGGGCAGATTACCCACGTGTTACTCACCCGTTCGCCGCTCGAGTACCCCCGAAGGGGCCTTTCCGCTCGACTTGCATGTGTTAAGCACGCCGCCAGCGTTCGTCCTGAGCCAGGATCAAACTCTCCGAGAACAGCTTGCGAAATCGGCCTCCACCGCCCTGGGGGCGGCTTCAACGACCGGTTTCTAACTGTGGATGGAGAGTCTGCGACCGGGGCAAGCCCCGGTCTGCTCTCAAAGGTCGGTCCATCCATCGCGCGCCGCCCGAGGGCGGCCGCGGAGGACGGCCGACAGGTATCCGCTCCCGCCGAAACGGGTGCGGACGAACCCGACGTCAATCGACCGCGGCCACCTGTGGAGACCCGGTCGATCGCCAAACTGCTGAGTTTTCAAAGACCACGCGCGTCTCGGGCGCGACCCCGAAGCCTAGCCCACGGCTTGCGCAAGCACAAGTCAGGGCCGTCTTGCGGTCGCCAGGAGGTGCGGGCTGAGGCCCAGGAGCTCGGGAATTCGCTCCAACGCGCGGGCGGCGTCGAACACGATCTCCCGCTGAGCGGGCTCTTTGAGCCGCTCTCCGAGATCGGAGAGTGCAAACGCGATCCCCTCCACTCCCACGAGGTCCGCCAGGTCGAGGCCGGCGGCCAGCACTTCGTCCCGGAGCTCGTCCGGGCGGTGGCAGTACGCGCTGAACGACCCCTCGACGAGCGGCATGAGTCGCCCGGTGCGCTCGACGACCTCGACTGCCTCGTGCATCAGCGTGAACTCGTCTCCCAGCTGCTCCGCCACCTCGCCGTGCAGACGCGCCGCCCAGCGCGAGATGGCGACGGCGAACACCGGCCCACCCGGCCGCACGACCCGGCCGGCCTCGGCGAGCGCCCGGACGCGATCGTCGCGGGTCGGCAGGTGGTAGATCGGCCCCAGCATGAGCACGGCGTCGACCGAGGCATCCGCCAGGTCGAGGTCGCGGGCGTCGGCGATCCGCGACTCGACCTTCACCCCGCGCGCCGCGGCATCGGCCGAGAGCTGCTCGATGTGGAGCTGGACGAGATCGCGATGGTGCACGGTGTAGCCACGCTCCGCGAGCCAGAGGGCGTAGCGGCCCGGGCCTCCGCCGACGTCTGCCACGGCTGCCGGTGCCTGCGGCAGCGCCCGCTCGAGGATCTCGCACGTGCGGGCGAACTCCACCTGCCCGAACGGGCTCAGGAGCCGGTCGCGCTCCTCGCCACGCGCGTAATGCTCGCGGATCTCGTCGCCGGTTGACACACGACCTAGCCGGCCACGCGGGCGAACCGGCGGCCGACCCGCAGCTCGGCGCCCGCCACCCGCGAGCGCGGCACGTCCAGCTCATCGGCTTGCAGCGGCTCGCCGTCGAGGCGGACGCCGCCCTGCGAGATCAGCCGCCGCGCCTCTCCTCGCGACCCGGCCAGGCCGTGGTCGGCAAGGAACGCGGGCACGTGCACGGGGTCGCCGTCCGGCAGGTCGAGCACCGGCGCGTCCTCGGTGGCCCGCTTCTCCTTGAACATGCGGTCGAAGCCGGCCTCGGCGGCCGCGGCCGCCTCCGCCCCGTGCCAGCGCTCGACGAGGCGGCGCGCGAACTCCCGCTTGGCCGTGTACGGATCGGCCGGCGGCGGGTCGTCCGACTCCAGGCACAGCCGGTAGTAGTCGGGCATCAGCTCGTCGACGCAGCTCATCGCCTTGCCGTACATCTCCTGCGGCGGCTCGCTGATCCCGATGTAGTTCTGAAGCGATGCGCTCATCTTCTGCGTGCCGTTCGGCCCCATGATGAGCGGCGTCGTCAGGGCGACCTGCGGCTCCTGGCCGTAGGCGATCTGGACGTCGCGGCCGGTGAGCAGGTTGTACTCCTGATCGGTGCCGCCGAGCTCGACGTCGGCCTGGATCGCGACCGAGTCGTAGGCCTGCATGAGCGGGTAGAGAAACTCGGACACCGAGATCGGCTGGTTCTCGCGGAAGCGGCGCTCGAAGTCGTTTCGCTCCAGGAGCCGCGAGACCGTGATCGTGCGCGTCAGGCGCAGAATCTCGGCGAAGTCGAGCTTCCCGAGCCACTCGCTGTTGAAGCGAAGCTCGGTGCGGTCGGCATCGAGGATGCGAAGCGCCTGGTCGAAGTAGAGGCGCGCGTTCTCGTCGATCTGGTCGTCCGAGAGCACCCGCCGCTCCTTCGACCGCCCGGACGGGTCACCGACCCGGGCCGTGTAGTCGCCGACGATCAGAATGCCGGTGTGTCCCTGGTCCTGGAACGCCCGCATCCGCTGGAGCGGGATCGCGTTTCCGATGTGGATGTCACGCGCGGTCGGGTCGATCCCGAGCTTCACCCGAAGCGGCCGTCCGAGCGCGAGCTTGCGCTCGAGCTCCCCCTCGGGGAGCACCTTGACGGCGCTACGCGTGAGTGCGGCGAGGTCGGCCACGGGGCGCGGATGATATCGACCGGCTCACGAACCTCGACTCGGGGTCGGAGAAGCGCCAGGGATGGTCGACGGCCTTCGTGATGCCGATGCGCACCGACGCCTCGACGCGCCGGCGCCGGTCCGGGGGCAGGAGCTCCACAGGCTCGCCGTTCAGCGCCGGCGTCGCCGCCAGCGCCTGCCCGACGTTCCCCGGCCCGGTCGCGAGCGGCTCGCGCCCGCGCCGGGCCCACATCAGCTCGACGCCGTGCACCGGCTCGAACGAGCGGATGAGCACGGCGGCTCCCACGCCCGGCGGGCGGCAGACGATGTTCACGCACCAGTGGACCCCGTATGAGCGGTAGACGTAGAACGTTCCGGCCGGCCCGAACATCGCCGCGTTTCGCACCCGAAGGCCCCGGAAGGCGTGCGACGCCGGGTCGTCGTCCCGGTAGGCCTCGGTCTCGACGATCGGCCCGCCGACGCCGTCGACGAGAAGCGTCCACCCGATCAGCGCCCGCGCGGCGGCGACGGGGTCGCCCTCGAGGTCGAGCGTCAGCCGGCCGGCTGCCAGCGGTAGCCGTCCCCGGCCGGCTCGACCGTGCCCCAGCCGTCGATGTGCGAGGCGGCGCACCGGACGCCCGTCCCGGCGAGCTCGGAGAGCCACCGGCGCCGGGTCACGAGCCCGGTCTCGGGATCGGTGTCGAACTCGCGGTCCCACTCGGGGTGCTCGACATGGCTCGGATGGTGGATGACGTCGGCCAGGAACACACGCCGCGACCCGTCGACGGCGACCTCGACGCAGGCGTGGCCGCCCCGGTGACCGGGGGCCTCCACGACGCGGATCCCCGGCGCGACCTCGGCTCCGTCGGCCGCCTCCTCGAGGCGGTCGCCGATCGCCTCGAGCACGCGCCGCGCCGAGCGGTCGGGCGGAAGCGCCCGGGCCCACCGGGCCGCCGTGGCCGTGACGACGACACGCTCGGCGGGCACGTCGGGCGCGCCGCCGCAGTGGTCGAAGTCGAGGTGCGTCAGGACGACAAGGTCGATGTCCGCAAGCGCGCAGCCGTGGGAGGCCAGCGCCTCGGCGAGGTTGCTCGTCGCCCCCTCCCACTCGCTGTCCAGGCTGCCGGCGGCGGTGTCGACGAGGACGGTCGGGCCGCCGCCGCGGACGAGGACGACGTTCGAGCAGAGGTCGCAGTCCTCGAACGTGCCCGCCGGGCCGAGGAGCGCCCCCCGCATCGGGATCGACCCGGCCGAGATGAGCTGCACGTCGCGATCAGACATCGAGCGACATCTGGTTCTTCTTATTCCGCCGCAACGTCTGCGCGAGCGCCACCGACTCGCCCATGTCGGCGAGGATGGTGCGCTCCGTGCGCGACGCGACCAGCGGCTCGTCCATCCCCTCGACCCACACCCGGGTGCGCTGGCCGTCGCCACGATCGTCACCCTCGATCGGTTCGAGCGCGTAGATGCGATCGGCGCGGACGTACTTCCCGTAGCCCAGGAAGATCATCGGCGCGCCGGCGTTCACAGCTCCTGGAGCACCTCGCGCAGCGAGGCGGCGACGTGGGCAACGTCGCCGTCCTCCAGCTGGACGTAGAACGGGAGCGCGAGGGTCGAGCGGCTCACGCGCTCGGTCACCGGCAGCATCCCCTCCGAGTAGCCGAACCGGGCCCGGTAGGGCGGCTGAAGGTGAATCGCCGGCAGGTACGGGCGGGTTGCGACCCCACGGGCAGCGAGGCGGGCCGCGACGGCGTCGCGATCGATCCCGTCCGCGAGCCGGACGTAGTAGATGAACCAGCTTCGCTCCTCCGGACCCCGGAACGGCAGCTCGACGCCCTCGATCCCGGCGAGTGCCGCGTCGTAGCGCTCGGCGACTCGCCGGCGGGCCTCGAGCAGCGCTTCCAGCTTCTCGAGCTGCGCGATCCCGATCGCGGCCGACATCTCGTCCATGCGGTAGTTGAAGCCCACCCGCTGGTGGACGAGCCAGTCGCCGTTGTCGGAGCGCCCCTGGTTCACGAGGCTCCTGAGGTCGGCCGCGATCTCCTCGTCGTCGGTCGTCACCATGCCGCCCTCACCCGTCGTGAGCTGCTTGTTCGGGTAAAAGCCGTAGACGGCCGGGTTCCCGTGCGAGCCGACCGTGCGGCCGCCCACGCCGCAGCCGAGCGCCTCGCAGGCGTCCTCGACCACGGGGATGCCGTGGTCGGCGGCGATACGCGAGATCGCCTCGATGTCGCACGGGTAGCCAAAGATGTGGATGGGGACGATCGCCCTCGTGCGCGGGGTGATCGCGGCCTCGACCGCCGCCGGGTCGACGTTCAGCGTCCGCTCGTCGATGTCGGCGAACACCGGCGTCGCCCGCTCATGCAGGATCACGTTGGCCGAGGCGATGAACGAGAAGCTCGACGTGACGACCTCGTCTCCGTGGCCGAGCCCGAGCCGGTCGAGCGCGACATGCAGCCCGGCCGTGCCGCTCGAGCAGGCCACCGCGAACCGCGTTCCCACCCTCTCGGCGAACGCGCGCTCGAACGCGGGCACCATCTCGCCGCACGCGAGTGTGTCCGACCGCAGGACGTCCATGACCAGCTCCCGCTCACGCTCCCCGATGTGGGGCCGGGCGAGCGGGATCGACCTGGTCGTCACCATCCCGTGTGTCAGACGGCCGCTTTGACCGGGTAATCGAGCAGGTCGGAAAATCGCTCGTCACGGCCCGAGACGATCGCGAAGAACGTGTCCTGCACGGCCTTCGTGATCGGGCCGCGACCGCCGATCTCTTGGCCGTCGACCGACGCGATCGGCGTCACCTCGGCGGCCGTGCCGCACAGGAAGGCCTCGTCGGCGAAGTAGAGGTCGGTGCGGACGAGGTTCACCTCGCGCACGTCGTAGCCGAGTGTGTGGGCGATCCGAATCACGGTGTCGCGCGTGATCCCCGGCAGGCACGAGGCGGTCGTGGGCGGCGTGTGCAGCACTCCGTCGCGCACCGCGAACACGTTCTCGCCGGAGCCGTCGGCGATGTAGCCCTCCTCGTTCAGGAGGATCGCCTCGTCGTCGCCCGCGCGGCTGGCCTCGAGCTTCGCGAGCACCGAGTTGATGTACTGGCCCGAGGCCTTCGCGGTGGGCGGCAACGTGTTCGGGCCGATCCGGCGGAAGCTCGAGATCTTGCAGCTCACGCCGTGCTCCAGCGCCTCCTCGCCGAGGTATGCGCCCCACGGCCAGACGGCCACGGCGACCTCGACCGGGTTGTCGCGCGGATAGAGCCCCATCGGGCCGGCGCCGCGGAAGACGATCGGGCGCACGTAGCACGAGGACACGTTGTTGACGGCGACGGTCTCGTGGATCGCCTCGGCCAGCTCGGGGACCGTGTAGCCGAGATCCATCTCGTAGAGCGCGGCCGACCGGCGCAGCCGCTCGAGGTGGTCGGTCAGGCGGAAGACCGCGGTGCCGCGCGGCGTGTCGTACGCCCGGATGCCCTCGAAGACCCCCGTTCCGTAGTGCAGCGCGTGCGTGAGGATGTGGACGTTCGCCTCGTCCCACGGGACGAAGCTGCCGTTGCGCCAGATCTTCTCGGTCGGTTGCATGCGACTGATGGTACCGGACGGAGAACGTCCAGACGGTAGGGTGATTCCGTGGAGGACCGCGACCGCCGAGCCCGCTCCTTCGGCGCCGTCGCCGACCGCTATGCGCGCGCCCGGCCGGGATACCCCGCGGCGGCCGTGGAGTGGCTGATCGAGGCCGCACCCGGACGCGACGTCGTCGACCTGGCCGCCGGCACCGGCAAGCTGACCCGGGCGATCGCCGAGGCCGGCGCCGTCGTCGTCGCGGTCGAGCCCGACGAGGGCATGAGGGCCGCGCTCGAGATCGCGGTTCCCGGCGTCGAGGCGCTGGCCGGGACGGCCGAGGCCATCCCGCTTGCGGACGGGAGCGCCGATGCGGTGCTCGTCGCGCAGGCCTTCCACTGGTTCGATCCCGAGCCGGCGTGCGACGAGATCGCCCGCGTCCTTCGGCCCGGCGGCATCCTGGGCCTGCTCTGGAACCTCCGCGACGGATCGGTGCCGTGGGTCGCCGATCTCGACCGCATCCTCGACTGGCCGGCGGACGTCGTCGCCCGGGCGGGCGACCTCAGCTTCGTCGAGATCGAGCGCCATCCTCTATTCGCGGTGGCCGGCCGGCACGTGTTTCCGAACCCGGTGCC
>DATIDU010000112.1:0-3807 GCA_035456145.1 Gaiellales bacterium
GCATGCGGACGAGCGGGTCGTCGTCGCCGATCGCGTCGAACACCGGGTCGAAGAGCGCCGGGTCGGCCAGGATGCGCGCAACCACCTCGGGGGAGCGCCCGATCGACCGCCGGTCGCCGCCGGCCAGCATCTCCACGACGGGATGCCGCCGCGCCACCGGGCTCAGCCGGCCAGGATCTCGGCGGCCAGCTTGGGGGAGACGTTGCCACCGGAGATGACGAGCACGACGCCCCGCGAGCCGCGCAGGTCGATCCGGCCCGCGAGGAGCGCGGCGACGCCGACCGCCGCACCCGGCTCGCACGCCAGCTTGGCCCGCCCGTAGAGGAATCGCATGCCCTCGCGGATCTCGTCCTCGGAGACGAGGACGACGTCGTCGACGAGCCGGCGGCAGACCTCGAGGCCGATCTCCCCGGCGACCGGTGAGCGCAGCGCGTCGGCGATCGTCGGGCCGGGCACGGCCGGGACCGGGTGGCCCGCGTCGATCGCGGTGCGCATCGCCGCCGAGAGCTCGGGCTCGACGCCGATCACGCGCGCGTTCGGGCGCAGTCCCTTGACCGCGGTGGCGATGCCCGCGATCAGGCCGCCGCCCCCGATCGGGACGATGACGGTGTCCGCGTCCGGCGCGTCCTCCACGATCTCCAGGCCGACCGTGCCCTGGCCGGCCACGATCAGCGGGTCGTCGTAGGGATGGACGATGGTGCGTCCCGTCTCGGCCGCGATCGCGCGCATCCGTTCCAGAGCCTCCATGCTGTCGGCCGACTCCAGGTCGACGGTCGCCCCGTAGCCGCGCGTTGCGGCGACCTTGGCCGGGCTGGCGTCGGCGGGCATGAGCACGAGCGCGTCGACCCCCTCGTCGCGGGCCGCGAGCGCGAGCGCCTGGGCGTGGTTTCCGGCCGAGATCGTGATCGTGCCGCGCTCGCGTTCCTCCGGCGTCAGCGCGTGCAGGCGGTTGAACGCGCCGCGCGGCTTGAACGCGCCGATGCGCTGGAAGAGCTCGGCCTTGAGCCACACCGGCGCGCCACAGCGCTCGGCGAGCGTGGCGGAGGTGTGCATCGGCGTGCGGTGCACACGGCCCGCGATGACACTCGCGGCGGCCTGGACGTCATTCAGTGTCGGCGACTCAGGCATTTGGCGAATGCTCCCACACGCGTGAAACACCGGTACCAGGTACAGGTGTTTCAGCCGGTCAGCGCGCGCATCAACCACACCGCCAGAACCCGCGCGCACCGGGCGACGTCCTCGAGCGCCACGTGCTCGTCGGGCGCGTGGGCGAGGTTGGGGTCGCCCGGGCCGTAGAGGACGGTCGGCGTCGAGCCGTGGTCGATCAAGAGGCGCGCGTCGGCGCCGTACGAGACGCCGAGGAAGTCGGGCAGCTTGCCGAGGACGTCGCGGGCCGTCTCGGCGAGGCCCCAGGACAGCGGGTGGTCGTTGGCGACCGACGCCGAGGCGAACCGGCCGCCGGTGATCTCGACCGTTGCCGGGTGCTCGCGCAGCCACTCGTCGGCGGCGCAGGCCTCGGCGACGACCGCCCGCAGCTCGGCCTCCGACTCGGCGACCGTCTGGCCGACGCGCACGCCGTAGCGGCCCTCGGCGACCAGCCGGTCGGGGACGGTGGACGACCATTCGCCGGCGGTGACGCGGCCGATCGACGTCGGGTACGGAAGGCCCGTCTCGCGCATCGAGCGCAGCGTCTCGGACTCGTTGCGCTCGCGCTCGTTCTGCTCGAGCGCCCGCATGACGGGCCACAGCTTCTCGATCGCCGAGACGCCCTTGCGGCGGAACGCCGCGTGCGCGCTGCGGCCCTCGATGGTGAGCGTGAACGTGATCGCGCCCGCCTGGGCGGTCACGATCTGAAGCTCGGTCGGCTCGGTGATGACGGCGACGCCGCCGGCGTAGCCCGACCGGATCGCGGCCAGCATCCCGGCGCCGCCGTCCTCCTCGCCGGGCACGGTGAGCAGGATGGCCTCACCGCCCAGCTCGACCTCCGCCTCGACGAGCGCGCGCATCGCGGCCAGGCCGGCGACCACGCCCGCCTTCATGTCGCACGCCCCCCGGCCGTAGAGCAGGCCGTCGGCGACGCGCGGCTCGAACGGCGGCGACGTCCACTGGAGCTCATCGCCCCCGCCGACGACGTCGACGTGGCCCGCCACGATCGCGCGGCGGCCGGTCTCCCGGTCGCCGAGCCGTCCGGCGACCAGCGGGTGCGTGTCACGCGCCACCTCGACTCCCGGGAAGTCCGGGTCGGACGCCAGCTCGGCCGCCGGGACGTCGACCCGCTCGACGTCGAGCCCGGCGGTCGTCATCCTGAGCGCCATCTCGGTCTGCACTTCGGCCTCGGAGCCCGTGAGGCTCGGATGCGCGACGACGGCCATGAGATCGGCGGCGATGCGGTCGCGATCGACTGCCCCGACGGCGGCCAGCTCGGCCGGGGTCAGGTTCTTCATCCCCGAAGGATCGGGCGGGTGATGCAGGTCGGGCCGCCCGACCCGTTGATGCACACCTCGGTCCCGGGGAACGTGTGCACCTCACAGCCACGGTCGAGGAGGGCCCGCTGGGTAACCGGGTTGCCCTCGACCATCACGACCACGCCCGGCCGCACGGCCAGGATGTTGCAGCCCTGGCTCAGGATCTCGTCCTCCGGCACGGGGACGAGCCCCACACACCGCTCGGCGAGGAGCTCGTAGAGGCCGGCCGGGAGCTGCGGCAGGAAGACGACGGCGAGGTCGTCGGCGATCGGGGAGATGACCGACATGAGATGCAGGCACTCGGCCGGGCCGTTGCCGTAGGGGACGTCGAAGACGTGCACATCGCCGCCCACGAGCTCGGTCAGGCGGGCGGCTCCGGCCCGGTTCGTCCGCAGCGACCGGCCGATGCAGAACACATCCGGGCGCAGCCAGAACGTGTCGCCGCCGTCGGCCGTCTCGCCCTCGCCCAGCTGGCCGGCCACCGGAATGTCGTGCTCGGCCGCCCACTCGAGGAGCGGCGTCGCCTCGCCCTGCCGGGTCGGCTTTCCCGAACGCAGGCCGATCATGCCGCTGTCCGTGACGAGCGCCGGGTCGAACGTGTAGGTGAGGTCGGGGCTTCCGGTCTCGGCGTCGAGCTGGTGCACGCGCACGCCGAGGTCGGTGAGCACCTGGCAGAAGGCGTCGTGCTGTCGCTGCGCCTCGGCCAGGTCGACCGGGTGCAGAAACCCGTGGGCGGGGTTCTCGTAGGCGGCCCCGAACGCCGCGCCCGGGCGCTTCACAAGCACGTCGCGCAGGTCGGCGGTCATGCTCTGCGCGCCGAAGAGGCGGGTGGCGGGCGTCGTCTGGCTCATGCGGTCAGCGGTAGATCAGCGCAATGGTACGGAATCCGGCCGGCGTTCGATACCCCACCGCCGCAGCCCGGGTCTGCGAGAGGACGGCGACGCCGGTCAGGAAGCTGCCGCTCGCGTCGGGCGTCGGGCTTCCCACCTGGTGCCAGCCGCCGTGGCTGTGCCGCTCGATGAGGGTGCGGTTGCCGAGGCCCGGCGAGCAGTCGCCGACCGCCCAGAGCTGCTTCGTCCCTGGGATCACCGCGACGGCCGCGAGCTCGTTCGTGGCCGCGCAGCCCGCGCCGTCGGGCACCGTGACGGCCTTCCAGCCCGAGGCGGTGTGCCGCTCGGCCAGCGCGTGCCGGGAGCCGGCGCCGCGCCCGCCGACGGCCCACACGCTGCCGCCCGAGATCGTCCCGCCGAAGAAGAAGGACTCGCCTCCGCGCGCCGGGTCGGGCGTGGGAGAGACGCGCCAGCCCGCCGCGGTGCGGTGCAGAGCGAGCGGATGGAGCGTG
>DATIDU010000113.1:0-14084 GCA_035456145.1 Gaiellales bacterium
CCAGTAGGCGAGCGTGCACGCCGGGTGGTGGGCGGCGAGGTCGCTTCTGAGCCAGGTCACCTGCCGCGACGACGGCCCGCAGCCGCCGGCGGGCGAGCAGTTCGAGTTGAGCGCGATCAGGTGCCAGCTGCCGACGTTGAAGCTGTACCAGCCGCGGCCGGAGCGCCCGGCGCTCGCCCCGAAGTAGGCGAAGTAGCCGGCGCCGTTCTGCCCGGCCGCGTACTCGTGGTTGCCGGGGACCGGGTGGGTCTTCCCGAGCGAGCGGCCCCAGCTCGAGTCGTACGCCTGCTGGAAGTCGGCGAGCGCGCCCGTCTCGTACTGCTCGTCCCCGAGCGGCAGGACGGCCTTGATGGCCGGGACTCCGACGAAGAGGTCCGACGTGTCGAGCTGGCGGCAGGTGGTTGGCGTGACCGGCGTTCCGGGTGCGCACGCGATGTCGCCGGCCGCGGCCACGATCGGCGCCGCCGCGCCGGCGGTGGCTGCCGGCCACAGGGTCGCCGCGGCGGCCACGAGCGCACCTATCCCCACTCGCCATCTGCCTCCCACGAACACAGGGTAGCCCGGCCGTGACCGGAGCCCCGTCGCCCGCCGAGCTCGCCGCCGCGCGCTGGTTCGGGGGCAAGGCGGCGGCGATCTCCACCGTCGAAGTCGAGGACCGCCTCGAGCTCGGCGGCGGCGCCGCGATCTCGATCCTGCTCGTGGACGGCACGGAGCGCTACGTCTGGACGGAGGGCCGGGTGGCATCGGCGATGGTGGGAGGGACAGTCCCTGAACTTCCGGCGTGGCGGTTTCGGCACGTGGACGTGACGCCCGGTCTCGGGGGCGCGGGGGAGCGGCCCATCGGCGTCGACCAGTCGAACACCTCGTACGTCGTCGGCGAGCGCGTGGTGGTGAAGGTCTTCCGGCGCGTGTGGCCGGGGACGCACCCGGAGGTCGAGCTCGTCGAGTACCTGACCGGCAAGGTCGACTCGGTCCCCGCGTTCCTGGGCGCCGTCGAGTGGCACGGCCACGCGGTCGCGCTGCTTCAGGAGTTCGTGCCCGGCGGCCGCGACGGGTGGGCGTGGTGCGGCGAGGCCGTCATGGCGGGGGACGCCTCCGAGGCTGGGCCTCTCGGCGCGCTCTCGGCCGAGCTTCACTCGGCGCTTGCCGGCATGGGGGCGGCGCGGGCCGCTCCGGATGTCCTGCGCGCCTGGCGGGAGGCGGCCGACGCCCAGCTCGACCGGGTGCTCGCCATCGTGCCTCCCGAGGTCGCGGCGGAGCTCCGCGCCGCAGAGCCTCGCATCCGCGCCGAGCTCGCGGCCCTCGAGACGCCAGCCGAGCCGCCGGTGCTCCAGCGCGTCCACGGCGACTTCCACATCGGCCAGATCCTGCGGGCCGGCGACCGCCTGCTCGTGCTCGACTTCGAGGGCGAGCCGACGCGCCCGGTCGCACAGCGGGCCGCGGCCGGGACCGCGCTCCGCGATGTCGCCGCGATGTTGCGCTCGTTCGACCACCTCGGCCGGCACGTCGAGCACGAGCTCCGGCCGGGCCACACGGCCGACGTCGAACGCTGGATCGCCGCCGCGCGCACGGCGTTCCTCGACGCGTACGGGCCGGTCGACCGCACGCTGCTTCGCGCACTCGAGTTCGAGAAGGCCTGCTACGAGTTCGTCTACGCGGCCGAGTTCGAGCCCGCCTGGATGTACGCGCCGCGCGGCGGGATGCGCTGGCTCCTGGAGCACGATGGCTGAGCTTCACCTCGAGCGCTTCCTGGACGACGTCGTCGACACGCCCGCCGCGCTTCGCCGCGTGGTGGACGCGCATGCCGGCATCGAGCCGCTGGCGCTCGAGGCGAGGCGCGTGCTCTTCGTCGGGATGGGAAGCTCCCGCTACGCGGCGCTGAACGCCGCCGCGTATCTCCGCAGCCTCGGCCGCGACGCCCACGCCGAGCACGCCTCGACAGGTGCGCCGCAGCCGCCCGAGCCCGGCCTCCTGGTCGTCGCCGTGTCGGCGGGCGGCGGCTCGCGCGAGACGATCGCCGCGGCGCGCCGACACCGCGGCGCGAGCACGGTCGTCGGCATCACCAACCGCCCGGACGGAGCGCTCGCGGCCGAGGTCGACACCTGCCTCGATCTCCACGCCGGCGAGGAGCGAAGCGGCGTCGCCTGCCGCAGCTACACCAACACGCTCGCCCTGCTGCTCCTGCTGTGCGGCATCGACCCGGCGCGCCTGCGGGCGGCGTCCGAGGCGTCGGCTGGGCTGATCACGACGACCCCCGAGTGGCTGGGCTGGGCCGCCGAGCTCCTCGGGCGGCCCGCGATCCACGTGCTCGCACCGGCCGAGCGGTTCGGATCGGCCGAGCAGTCGGCGCTCATGCTGCGCGAGGTGCCACGCGTGCGTGCCGACGCCTGCGAGACCGGCGACTGGTCCCACGTCGACGTCTACCTGTCGAAGCTGCCGGGCCTCGGGCTCGTCCTTCTGTGCGGATCGAGCTGGGAGGCGGAGGTGATGGGGTGGGCAATTGCGCGGGACTGCCCGGTCGTGACGGTGGGCGGCCCGGTCCCCGGCGCGGCGCTCGACCTCCCGGTTGCGGGCGGCGGCGACCCGATCGTGCAGATGCTGGCCGAGGTGCGTGTGTGCGAGCTTCTCGCGGCCGAACTGCATGCCCGTCACGGCGATAGGCTTTCGACGTGAACCTGCCCAACTGGCTCTCGGTCGGGCGCATCCTTCTGATCCCCGTGTTCATGGTGGCGCTCCTCGGTCAGCTGCCCTACGGCGACCTGGTGGCGCTGGCTGTGTTCACCGTCGCGGCGCTGACCGACAAGCTCGACGGCTACCTGGCCCGCTCGCGAAACGCGACGACGACGTTCGGCGTCTTCCTCGACCCGCTCGCCGACAAGCTGCTCGTGTCCGCCGCCCTCATCTCGCTCGTCGAGCTCGACCGGCTGGCCGCGTGGGTGGCGATGGTGATCATCGCGCGCGAGTTCATGGTCTCGGGGCTGCGCATGGTGGCCGCCAGCCAGCACGTCGTGATCGCCGCCTCGCAGTGGGGGAAGGTCAAGACCACCGTGCAGGTCATCGCGATCGCGGCGCTGATCGTCGACCATCCGCCGCACCCCGTGACCACCGCGCTCGTCGCCGTCGCCGTCGCGGTGACGGTCTGGTCGGGGATCGAGTACTTCATCGAGTCCCGCGACGTGCTGCGGGCGCCGGCATGACCGACGCGCTGGCTGCCATCGCGATCGGCTACCTCCTGGGGTCGCTCCCGTTCGGCTACTGGGCGGGAAGGCTGCGCGGGATCGACCTGCGCCTCGCAGGATCCGGCAACACCGGTGCGACGAACGTCATGCGCGTGCTCGGGCTCAAGGTCGGGGTGCCGGTGATGGCGCTCGACATCGCGAAGGGCGCCCTCGCCGTGGTCGTCGCCCGCGCGATCTCGAGCGACGACGTCGTCCCCGTGCTGGCCGCCGCGGCGGCGGTCACCGGCCACATGTACCCGTTCCTGCTCGGCTTTCGCGGCGGCAAGGGCGTGGCGACGGGCGCGGGGACGATGATCGCGCTCGTGCCGTGGATCGGGGTCGCGGCCTTCTTCCTGTGGCTGGTGGTGTCGCTCGCGACCCGCTACGTCTCGATCGGATCGGTGGTGACGGCGATCGCCTACCCGACGACGTGCCTGGCGACGGGCCAGCCGTGGGCGGTGTGCCTCTACACGATCGGCGCCGGGGCGTGGGTGATCTGGCGCCACCGCACGAACATCGCGCGTCTGCGCGCGGGCACCGAGAACCGGATCAACCTGCGCGCCGTCTTCGCCGGTCGGACCTAGAGAAGCGCGCTCGAGAGGAAGCCGGTCACCCGGCGCGCGTACTCGTCGGGGTGGACCGCGAGTGCCCTGGTGTGCCCGGCATCTGCGACATACCAGAGCGTCGCCTCTGGCCCGATGCGCTCGCGGAAGATGCCGTCGAGCGCGCGCTCGTCGCCGGCCGAGGAGGCGATCAGGAGCACCGGGACGTCGATCCGCCGGACAGCGGTGCCGAGCGGCTCGGGCTCGCTCTCGCCGGAGAGGAGCGCCGTGACCCGCATCGTCATCCACGTCTGCGGGATCGCAATGGCGGTCTCCAGGCCGCCCGCCGCCAGCCGCTGATCGCCGGTGGTCGACGCGCCCGCGCCGTCGGCGACGACCGCGGCCAGCCCGATGCCAAGAGCCGCGGCCCGCAGCGCCTCCTCCGCCCCCATGGAGAGCCCGAGCGCGGCGATCCGCCCGGGGTCGACGCCGGCCCGCCGGCGCAGGAACGCCACCGCGCCGACCACGTCGTCGGCACCCCGCCATCCGAACGCGTTCGCCTGCCCGGCGCTCTCGCCGTGGCCGCGCGCGTCGAACGCCAGGACGCCGTAGCCGTTCCGGGCGAGCATGCGAACGTGGGCCAGCGTCGCCTCGCGGGTGCTCGACGATCCGTGCATGACGATCACGGCGGCGCCGTTCGTCCCCGGCACCCACCACCCGGCGAGCTGCGTGCCGTCGCCCGCGGGGAACGCCACGTCGGCCGCCCCGGGGATGCCGATCGACGCCGCGGCCGGCACCGGGGCGTGCGGCACGCTGGTCGCATAGGTCCCGACCGTCACCGGGATCACGAGCCACTCGAGGACCAGAACGGCGCCGAGGACGACGAGCGCCCGCGCCCGCAACCGCCGCCCGGCGAGCTGGAGGGCGAGCGCGAGCAGGAGCAGGACGATGCCGGCGGCGAGCTCCAGGAGCCCGGTGAAGTCCGCCCCGCTGAGCTCGACCTTTGCGGCGTGAGCGACGTGGACGCCGATGCCATGGGCGGTGGCGAAGAGCCCGACGGCGAGCGCCAGGGCCGTGCGGGCCGTCCGGCCGGCGCGCAGGTAGCCCGCGACCAGGGCGAGGGCGGCCAGCACGGCGACGAGCGCCGCCGGCCGGCTGCCGGTGAGGCCGCCCGTCCCGTGAAGCGTGGCGTCGTCGACGGCGTGGACCGCGACGACGCCCGTGCAGACCGCGAAGACCCGCTCGCTCAGCCCTCGAGCCACGCCCGCGCCGTCGTGTGCTCGGCGGGAGCGATGCCCGGCCGGCCCTCGAGGTCGGCGCGCAGCTCGGAGGCGACGCCGTGGCGCTCGGCCAGGACGTCGTGGTTGTGGATCGTCTCGTGGTTCACCTGGCGGGCGAGCAGGAAGCAGCCGTCGGAGAGGTCGGGGTACTGCTCCAGCGCGCCTGCGATCATGAGCCGCACCGAGTCCTCGACGAAACGCGGGTGCAGGTGCGCGTGCTCGACGACGAAGAGCTCGTCGGGCCGCTTCAGGAGCTCGAACACCGGTGCGCTCATCGAGCTCTCGGCGATCCCGATCAGGTCGCGGGCGTCGATCTCGCGGGTGGTTCCGATCATGAGCGTCGCCTCGGCCCGCTGGTTGTGCGTCGCGGCCGGAAGGAGCGAGAAGATCTCCTCGATCTGCGCATGGTCGTACCCGGCGTCGGTGAGCCGCTCGCGCGCTCGCTCACGGACGAGGCCCTGCGCGCACGGGCAGGCGTTCAGCCCGCGCACCTCGACGCCGACCATCCGCCGGGCACCCTTGCCGTTGGCGAGCGCGTGGCCGATCAGGTGGTAGATCTCCTGCGTCGGCAGGTCGGAGACGGGCGCCCGGCGCGTGACCGGGAACTTGGCCCTGATCGTCACCTCGGAGCGCACCGCCTCCTGGCGCTCGATGATCGACTCGCCGATGTGCTGCGCGAGGTCCTCGACGTGGAGCGCCTCGCCGATCACCACGTGGTCGATCGCCTCGGCCACCGTCTCGGGGAAGCGCGACATGTGGACGCCCTTCTGATCGGGGTCAAGGTCGACGTAGCAGTCGATGTCGGCGTAGTAGAGGAGCTCGGTGCCGGCGTGGGCGATGCGGATGACCTTCTCGACGCCGGTCACCCCGGCGCGGGTCAGCGCGAGCCGGACGTCGGGCTCGGCGGCCTGGAGGTCGTGCGTGAAGGTAGTTGCGCGTTCAAGCATTTTGCGAATCGTAGCGCTCCACGACCCTATTCCCGTAAGAGGCGTGACAAACGCCTGTCGGCGAGCGTGCGTCCGCCCGTCTGGCACGTGGGGCAGTAGAAGACGGTGTGCTCCTCGAAGGAGACCCGCCGGATCGCGTCGCCGCAGCGCGGGCACGGCTGGCCGAGCCGGTCGTGGACCGCATAGCCGCGGTCGGCCTTTGTGGTGAGGCCGTTGCCCGACAGCGGGATGAGGCGTTCGACCGCGGCGCCGAGGACGCCCGTGATCGCGGCGTGGAGACGCCCGAGCTCCTCGTCGTCCAGGGTCGCGCCGCGCTGGTAGGGCGAGAGCATCGCCGCGTGCAGGATCTCGTTTGCGAACGCCCGGCCGATGCCGGCGATCGCGCGCTGGTCGCGCAGGAACGCGTGCAGCTGATGGGGCCGGGCCTCGATCTGGGCCCGCAGCGCATCGACGGTGAACGCCGCGTCGAGCGGCTCCGGGCCGATGTGGGCGAGCTCGGCCGCGAGCGCGTCCGGATGCAAGAGCCAGGCGGCGGCGCGCCGCTTCGAGCCGGTCTCGGTCATGACGAGGTCGGGCCCCGCCTCGAACTCCACGACGAGCCGGGCGGTCTTGGTGCGCTTGCCGCCGACGACGAGCTTGCCGGCCGACATCAGGTGAAGGACGAGCGTGTCGCCGTCCTCGGACGGAAGCAGGATCCGCTTCGCCCGTCGGCGGACGTCGGTGAACCGGTGCCCGGCGAGCGAGGCCATCGGCGGGTCGATCGTCTTCACCGTGGCGAAGTGCGCCACCGGGACAGCGGCCACCGGGGCGGCGGTCAGCGCCTCCCTCTGGGCGATCGCGAACGCCTCGAGCTCGGGCAGTTCCGGCACGAACAGGATGCTACGTCAGTGCCCGTGCCGTGTCCTTGAGCCACTGGGCCGCGTAGCCGGGGAACTCGCGCTCGGTGGCCGGTGCGGCCACGGCGATCGCGTGCCAGGTGAGCGCCCTGGACGCGCCGCCCAGCGCCCGGCCCAGCTGGGCCCCCCGGCGCAGCGCCGCGAGCGTCGCGAGCGACCGCCATCGCTCCAGGTAGGCGTCGATCGCTGCATTCACGGCCGGGCTGTCGTCGGGGACGCCGACCGTCGAGGCGAACACCCGCAGGGCGACGGTGAGGCTCAGGAAGGGGTGCGCGACCGAGGCGTCGCCCCAGTCGAAGAACCGGTCGCCCGCTGGGTCGACGAAGACCTGCGCGTCGTGCAGGTCGGAGTGCTCGATCGTCGCGGGGACGCGGAGCGAGTCGAGCTCAGCACACGCGGCGGCGACGCGGCCGGCGAGGCCGTCGACGCCCTCCGGCCGCAGCTCCTCGACGAGCTCGGCGACCTGGCCGGGCAGGACGGCGAGCCGCCGGTCGGGCACGCCCGCGCCGACGAGCTCGTCGGCGGCGTGCTCCACGTCGCGCTGGAGGCGGGCATACGCCCGGAGCATCGCCAGCCATCGCCGCGGGTCGCGGCGCTCGTCGTCGAGGTCCCGGAGCCGCATCCCGCCGTCGGCGGTCAGCATGAGCCGCCGCCCGGCGTCGGCGGCGAGCAGCTGCGGCATCCGCGCCGGCGCGATCCGCGAGAGGATCGAGACGGCGACCGGCTCGTGGGCGACCGGCTCGACCATGCCCTTGCACCACACGATGCCCTGCCGCGTCGGCGCCCGCAGCACCGTCGCCCACGGCCGCACGCGCGGCTGCTCGATGGGGCCGGTGAGCGGCATGCCGATCCGCCGCAGCGAGGTCTCGATCCACGAGCTCGTGTCGGCGACCCAGTCGGGGTCGGTCCAGATCAGGTCTTCGACGGCGTCCACGCGCTGTAGTGTGCCGCGCGTGCCCGAGCCCGCGCTTGTCACCGTCACACGCAACGGGCTGGCCGAGAGCACGCACCGGGTGCACGTCGCCGTTGTCGAGACCGACGGCTCGCTGGTCGCGGGCTGCGGCGACGTCAACCGCCCGACGACGATGCGCTCGTGCGCGAAGCCCCACCAGGTGGAGCCGCTGCTCGCATCGGGCGGCTTCGATGCGCTCGGCCTCGACGACCGGGTGCTCGCGGTGACGTGCGCCTCGCACATGGGCCAGGACATCCACGTCGATGCCGTCGAGCGCGGCCTCCGCGCCTGCGGGCTCACCGCAGACGCGCTTGACAACTGCATCGGGACGCCCGAGGAGCGGCTGCGGCACAACTGCTCCGGAAACCACCTCGGCTTCCTCGCGCTCTCCGTCCATCGGGGCTGGGACACGACCGGCTACCGCCACCCCGGGCATCCGTCGCAGGACGCCGCTCTCGCCGAGGTGGCCGCGCGGGCAGGCGTCCCCGCCGAGTCGATCCCCACCTGCACGGACGGCTGCGGCGTCGTCGCGTTCGAGCTACCCCTCTCGACGATCGCGGCCATGTACGCCCGCCTGCCCGAGGAGCTGCCGCGGCAGTTCGCGGCCATGCGCGCCCACCCCGAGCTCGTGCGCGGCGACGGCGATCTCGACACCGAGCTCATGCGGGCCCTGCCGGGCGCCGTGTCGAAGGGCGGCGCCGAGGCGCTGGCGGGGGTCGGGCTCGCGGGCGAGGGTCTCGGGATGGCGGTGCGGGTCGAGGACGGCGGCTATCGCGCGATCGATCCGGTCGTCATCGAGACGCTTCGCCAGGTCCTGGGGTGGGAGGCGGTGCCCGACGCGCTTGCGCCCTTCGCCGAGCCGGTCGTCCCCAACTTTGTCGGCGACCGGGTGGTGCGGCTCACGGCCAGGGTGGAGCTCTCCCCCCGCGCCGGGTAGACGTTCCGAGGTCGGGCGAATTTCGTTTCGCCCGAGCCCTTGTGGGCGGCCAAACCACGGCTATACTGGCCACGTCTGCGATCTGTTTTGTTCCCCATCGCCGGTGTCGGGGGCTGTGCATGTGACCCGAACCCGGTGACTTCTGTGCTCCACCGGTCTGAACAACCACCGACGTTTGCGAGGGGGCCCATGCTCACGGTCGACACCGCGCTTGCGGACATCGAGGAGCTGCGGACGCTGGTACAGGAGGGCCATGACAAGGGCTACCTGACCTACGACGAGGTCGCAGCAACGCTCGAGGAGGTCGAGCTCACGAAAGAGCAGCTCGAGGACTTCTACACCTACCTCCTCGACCACAACATCGAGCTCCTCGACGCCGACTCGAAGCAGACGGCCCAGGGCGACGCCGCCCTCCATGGCGAGAAGGCCCCCGAGCTTGACCTGACGGTCGAGCCGAGCCTCGACTCGCTCAGGCTCTACCTTCGCGAGATCGGCAAGGTCTCCCTCCTCACCGCCGACCAGGAGGTCAGCCTGGCGAAGCGGATCGAGCGCGGCGACATGCTCGCCAAGCAGCAGATGACCGAGGCCAACCTGCGCCTCGTCGTCTCGATCGCGAAGGGCTACCTCGGGCGCGGGCTGTCGTTCCTCGACCTGATCCAGGAGGGGAGCCTCGGCCTGATCCGCGCCGTCGAGAAGTTCGACTACCGCAAGGGCTACAAGTTCTCGACCTACGCGACGTGGTGGATCCGCCAGGCCGTGACGCGGGCGATCGCCGACAAGGCGCGCACGATCCGCATCCCGGTCCACATGGTCGAGAAGCTGAACCGCGTCGTCCACATCGAGCGCCAGCTCGTCCAGCGCCTCGGCCGCGAGCCGCGCCCCGACGAGATCGCGTTCGAGCTCGGCATGACCGCCGACGAGGTGCGTGAGATCCAGCGTATGGCCCAGCTTCCGGTCAGCCTCGAGAAGCCGATCGGCGAGGAGGAGGAGTCCGAGCTCGGCGACTTCGTGCAGGACGAGCAGGCCATCTCGCCGTTCGACTCCGCCACGACCACCCTCCGGCGCGAGGACATCGACCGCGCGCTCGACTCGCTCCCCGAGCGCGAGCGCAAGGTGATCGAGCTTCGCTTTGGCTTGAAGGGCGAACAGCCGTGCACGCTCGAGGAGGTGGGGCGCGCGTTCGGG
This sequence comes from Gaiellales bacterium, assembly GCA_035456145.1. Lineage (GTDB taxonomy): Bacteria > Actinomycetota > Thermoleophilia > Gaiellales > JAICJC01 > JAICJC01. Next base: position 9,958 of record DATIDU010000113.1, read on the forward strand.
GTCACCCGCGAGCGCATCCGCCAGATCGAGAACAACACGCTGAAGAAGCTCGAAGGCCTGCCCGAAGCACAGGCGCTTCGGAACGCCGAATAGGACCGTGGGGGAACCCATGGTTCCCCCACGAGCCCCCTCCTTAGTGGGCGGGCCACCCCATCGGGTTCGCGGACGACCAGCCTCCTATTAGAATGCCGAACGCTCGGGAGGGTGTCCGAGTGGTTAAAGGAGACGGGCTGTAAACCCGTTGGCTCTGCCTACAGAGGTTCGAATCCTCTCCCTCCCACTGTGGACGACCAGCGAGCCCGCGAGCTGCTCCAGGCCGAGCGCCGCCGCGTCAGCGACGAGCTGGCGGGCCTCGTGCTTGAGCCCATCGATGAGCTCTCGAGTACGGATCTCGCCGACGACGCCTCAGAGCTGTATCAGGAGGAGGTGGATGTCGGGCGGATCAGCGAGCTTCGTGAGCAGCTTGCAGCCGTCGAGCGTGCGGAGGAGCGCCTGCGCGAGGGGCGCTTCGGGATCTCGGTCGAAAGCGGTGAGCCGATTCCGGACGAGCGGCTCGAGGCCATGCCGACCGCAGAGCGGACGACGTCCGAGCAGGAGCGCCTCGACCGCGGCCTGTGATCCGCGGTGGCGGATCGGTGATCGAGGCGCCGGCCTAAGGAGTACGGCCGACCGGAACTGGTAAAGTCTGGACGGCGGTGTCCAGACTCGTGGCAACCCTTGGCGGTAGGCGGTTCGGCGGCGACGCGGAGTGGTTCGCGCGACTCCGCGAGTCGGTGCACCTGTGGAACGCCGTTCCGATCGGCCTTGCGGCCGTCACGCTCACGGTGGGCGGGTTCTGGCTGGGAAGCGCAGTCAGCGGCGGCGACGCGGCGGCCGCTGCCGCGGCGACGCGAACGATCCACCTCCAGGGGCGGGTCATCACCAAGAACGGCATCCAGTACGTCGCCACGCCCGCGCGGACCGTCCTCGTCAAGGGCAAGCCGGTCAGGCTCGCCGCCCAGACCGTGCCGCTGGCCGGTCACACGACGATCCTTCCCGGCAGCACGATCCATGTCGCCACCACGGTCAACGACACCGCGACCGTCGTGAAGACCGCCACGGTTCAGGTGACGGTCACCGCTCCGGCGAGCACCGTCACGGGTCCGACGACCACCGTGACGGACACGACCACTGTCCCGATCATCTCGACCGTCACCATCACCACCCCCTAGGCCGGGGCGCTCAGGCGATCGACGGCGTCTCGGCGGCCGGCCGGCCGAAGGTGACGGCGTCGCGGACCTGGGACGGCACCGCGTCGGCGAGCTGCCGGTCGGGCTGGGCGCCCAGCGAGTCGTTCACCGTCGAGAACGCGAGCCGCAGGCTGAGCAGGAGCGTCGCCTCGAAGATCTCGCGGTCGTCGAAGCCGGCCGCGCGCAGGGCGTCCACCTGCTCGGGCGTGGTCGCCATCGGGTCGCGCACGACCGCCCGGCACCAGGTGCACAGCGCTGCCTCACGTTTGGAGAGCTCGCCGGGCACGTCGCCGGCGATGACCCCGCCCGCCGTCTCGTCACCTGCGAGCTTCGCCAGCTTCGAGCCCCACGCCAGCGAGCAGTACGAGTCGCCGAACTCCGACACCGTCGCGGCGACGACGATCGCCTGCTCCCGGTCGGAGAGCGTGGTCGAGCCCATGAGCTTGAGGCGCAGGTCGACGAACTGCTTGAACAGGTCGGGCCGCCAGCACCAGACGCGCAGGAAGTTCGCCACGTAGCCGTCGGACTCCCGCATGCCGTCGTAGACGGCGGTCGCCTCGGCGCTCTGGGGCGGGTCGTCGAGAAACACGCCCCAAGACTACGGCCTCCCGTCGCCGACTGCACGCGCGACGTCGCGCTCGTGTCGGATCCGTCACAATCGCGTCACGGCGAGAAGCTCCGAACCTGGCTTAGCCCGGCCCTCCCCGCGGCGCTTGGCCGTGCGCGGCGGGTGGCGGGAGGGCAGACTATTCGTCCCATGTCTGCCGACCTGACCTCGCTCTCGGCCCGCGATGCCGTGGCGGCGCTTCGGGCGCGCGAGGCCTCTCCGCGCGAGCTGGTCGAGGCCGCCCTGCGCCGGATCGAGGAGTGCGACGGCCCGCTGAACGCCCTGCCGACGGTGTGCGCGGAGCGGGCGCTCGAGCGCGCGGACGCGATCGACGGCCAATTGGCGCTCGCGGGATTGCCAATTGCGGTGAAGGATCTGAACGACGTGGCCGGCGTCCGCACCACCTACGGCTCGTCGATCTCTGCCGACCACGTGCCCGAGCGGTCGGACATCATGGTCGAGCGGCTCGAGGAACGCGGCGCGATCGTGCTCGCCAAGTCGAACACGCCCGAGTTCGGGGCCGGGGCGAACACCTTCAACGAGGTCTTCGGTTCGACCCGCAATCCATGGGACACGAACCGCACCTGCGGCGGCTCGTCCGGCGGATCGGCCGTCGCGCTCGCCACGCGCCAGGTCTGGCTTGCGACCGGTTCCGACCTCGGTGGGAGCCTGCGCACGCCGGCGTCGTTCTGCTCGGTCGTGGGCCTGCGGCCGTCGCCGGGGCGGGTCGCGCGCGGGCCGGCCGAGCGGCCGTTCGACACGCTGTCAGTCGAGGGGCCGATGGCGCGCGACGTCGCCGACTGCGCCCTCATGCTCGACGCCATGGCCGGCCCTCATCCCGAGGATCCGCTGACCCTGCCCGCACCGGACGGCTCGTTCCTCCAGGCGGCGCTCGCCCCGGAGCTCCCCGGCCGGATCGCGTGGAGCGACGACCTCGGCGTGACGCCCGTCGAGCGCGAGGTCCTGGCGGTCTGCCGTGCCGCCGTCGAGCGGCTGGCCGCGGCCGGCGTGGCCGTCGCCGAGGCCCACCCCGACCTCGGCACGGCGCCGGACGTCTTCGGCGCCCTGCGCGCGGCCGGCTACGTCGCTCACCTGGGACCGCTCCACGAGACCGACCGGGATCGCCTGAAGCCGGAGATCGTGTGGAACGTCGAGGTCGGCCTCGCCCAGCCGCCGGAGCGGCTCGGCTGGGCAGAGCGCGAGCGCGGGCGCATCATCCACGAGGCCGCGGCGTTCCTGCGCGAGCACACGCTCCTCGCCTGTCCGGCGGCCTGCGTGCTCCCGTTTCCGGTCGAGGATCGGTGGGTCGCCGAGGTGGAGGGCGTGCGCTTCGAGAACTACGTCGAGGCCCTGCGGATCACCTCCGCGCTCACGCTGACCGCATGCCCGGTGATGGCGGTCCCGTGCGGCTTCACGGCGACCGGCCTCCCCGTCGGGATCCAGCTGACTGCGCCCCACCACGGCGAGGCCGCCCTCCTCCGCGCAGCGGCTGCGATCGAGGCGGTGCTGGGCGTCGCCGGACGGGAGCCGCCTCCGGGCTGATCGGCCTCTCTGTGCCACACTGCACAGATGGCGGGAACCGACGGCGAACGCCGGGTCGTGGCGGTGTTGATGTCCGACATCGCGGGCTCAACCGCGATCGGCGAGACGTTGGGCCCGGAGCGCTCGAAGTACCTCTTCGACGAGGTGATGCGGCTCATGGCGGCCGAGGTGGAACGCTACGGCGGTACGGTCGCCCAGCTCGCGGGGGACGGCCTTCTCGCGCTCTTCGGCGCCCCGGTCGCCCACGAGGACGACAGCGAACGGGCCGTCCGCGCGGGCGTGGGAATCCAGCGCGCGCTGGAGCGCTACGGCGCGGACGTGCGCGAGGCGTACGGCATCGAGATCCGGGCCCGGATCGCCGTCAACACCGGCCCGGTCGTGGTCGCGCCGGGGGAGGGCGACGCCAGCGACCGCTACAACGCGCTCGGCGACACCGTGAACGTGACGGCCCGGCTCCAGGGCCTGGCCGACGCAGGCGCCGTCCTGCTCGGCCCGCAGACCGCCGTCCAGGTGCGCTCGTCGTTCGAGCTTGAGGAGCTCGGCCCGACGACGCTGCGTGGACGTTCGGAGCCGATCGACCGCTACCGCGTGCTGCGCGAGACGGAGACCGGTCCGACCGCGCAGGAGGGGGCGCTCGTGGGCCGGGACGGCGAGCTCGCGCTGGTGCGCGACGCGCTTGACCGGCTGGCGGACGGGATCGGCTCGATCGTCGCGGTGACGGGCGAGGCCGGGATCGGCAAGTCGCGCCT
>DATIDU010000114.1:0-5159 GCA_035456145.1 Gaiellales bacterium
CTGCCGGAGCAGGTCCCAGCAGCGGTCGAGCGCCACGCCGACCTCATCGAGCCGCACGCGGTCGCTCGGCTCGAAGTCGCCGCTCCCCTCCTTCTCGTACAGGCGGTGCTCCTCGGCGACGAGCTCGTCGATCCGGTTCAGGACGTCGCTGTCGTTCATGCCGCTCCTCCCTCGGAATCCCCTCGTGGCGAATTCTAGGGCCGCTCGGGCCGCGCCGCGCGGCCCGCCCGGCGAAGCGCGATCCCCGAGAGCGTCTCGAGCACGACGCGCTGGGCGGCGAGCGCCGTGATGCCGGCCGGGTCGTACGGCGGCGAGACCTCGACCACGTCCATCGCGCACAGGTCGAGCTCCGAGGCCACCGTCCGCACCGCCCACAGCAGCTCGCGAGTCATGAGGCCGCCCGGCTCGGCGGTGCCCGTGCCGGGGGCGAACGCCGGGTCGAGGACGTCGACGTCGACCGTCAGGTAGGTGCGCGGCGCCCGGGCGCGGGCGTGGTCGATCGCATCCTTCACGACCGCGGCGAGACCCCGCTCAACGACCTCCCCCATCGTGTGCCAGCGGAAGCCGGCCTCACGCATCCACTGAAACTCCTCCGGGAACGGCCACGCCCCGCGCAGCCCGACCTGCACGATGTTGCGGCCGTCGAGGTGCCCATCCACGACGGCCTTGTGGAACGGGACGCCGTGCGGCGCCTCGCGCTCGTCGGTGCCCGTGTCGGCGTGCGTGTCGAAGTGGACGACCGAGAACCCGTCCGCGCCAAACCGCTCCGCGAGAGCTTCGAGCACCGGCGTGGAGAGGGAGTGATCGCCTCCCAGCACGACGGGCACCGCGCCCGCGACGAGGATCTCGGCGACAGCTCTGCGCAGGGCCGCGTGCGACCACGCCAGATTCGACGCGCGCACGTCGACGTCGCCGTAATCGACGACGTCGAGCTCGGCATAGGGGTCGACGCCGAGCTCCATGTGCGGCCGGTTGATCGGAAACGCCACGTCCTCGGCGGTGCGGATCGCCCGTGGCCCGAACCGGGTGCCCGGCCGGTAGCTCACGCCCTCGTCGAACGGCGCTCCGACGATCGCCACGTCGACCCCGTCCAGGCCGGCCGACTCCAGCACGAGCGGGACACGCCCGAACGTCAGCCCGACACCCGCGAACCCCTCCTCGTCGGGCCGGTTGGGCTGCATGCGGCGCGCATCGCTCATCGCGCGGCGATCATACGCGGCAGGATGGGATCGGAGTTCGTCCTCGACACGCCCGCGGTCCGCGACTTCGTCGCCGGCGTCAGGGCGACGATCGCGGAGGCGGAGTCGCCAGAGCAGGCGTGCGAGCTCCTGCGGCCACGGTTCGCCGAGCTCCTCGCCGATCCGGACTGGCTCCCGGCCGAGTACCAGGCCGACGCACCGGAGTCGGGGATGGGCGGCGGCATCGGCCAGTGGCTCCTCTACCACGCCGAGGACGGGTCGCTCTCGCTGTTCTCGCTCGTGGTGCCGCCCGGATCGCAGACGCCGATCCGCGACCACCTCGCGTGGGGCCTCGTCGGCCTCTACCGCGGCACGCAGGATGAGGAGGTGTACGCCCAGCGCACCGCACGGCTCGAGCTGGTCGAACGGCGCGCGCTCACGCCGGGCGACTTCTACGTCCTGATCCCGCCCCGCGACGACATCCACCGGGTGCGGACGACGTCAGCCGAGACGTCGGTCTCCATCCACCTGCTCACGAACGACACCGGGTGCGTGTGGCGCCACGCCTACGACGCGGAGTCGGGCGATGCCCGGCCGTTCCGATCAGGCTACGTGAACGCGCCGTGCGACGACGACGAGTGAGGGCGACCCGGAGGCCGCCCCCACCCGTGCCGGTCTAGACGGCCTCGCTCGCGCGGTTCACACGGCGGATGCCGGCCAGCGCAAGCCACGTCGCAAACGCGCCGCTCACGAGCGCGAAGACGGCGATGCCGCCGGCCAACTCGCCCAGGAAGCCGAGCCGCGCGCCCAGCCTGGCGTCGGCCACGACTCCGCGCGACGCGTCGGCGTTCATGACGACGACCGTCCAGGCGCCGTGCCGCACCGGCCACGTCAGCGCGATGTCACCGCGTCCGCTCGCGGTCCGGGCCCAGAACGACTGTGCAGCCGGAGGGCCGGACGGGGCGGCACCGGTGTGCGTCACGTAGCGTGCGTTCCCGTTCGGGAAGCCGGTCAGCGCCGCGCGATCCACACTGCCGAGATAGCCGGCGACCGCGGTCGTGGGAGCGATGCCCACGAACAGCGGATGGCCGTTCTGCGACTCGACGTGGATCCGTACGGTTCCGAGCCTGTCGCTCGCGTACATCCAGGACGGACCATGGACGTCGACCGCCAGCGAGCGCGCCTCGAGAGCGTCGCCGGTGCGCTGGTACCCAGCGGTGACGGCGTACGAGCTCGTGGCAAGCCGCTCACTTGGCGCCATCACGAAGCCGGCGCTGTCACGCTGGGTCTGGTCGACCCAGACGAGGGCGGCGGACGCGCTCAGGAGCCCGAGCGCGACGAGGAATCCCAGCGAGCCGAACACGGCCATGAGGACGCCGCCCGGCGACGAACCGGCCTTCGGCGCCCGGACCGCCGGGACCGCCACACCCGGCTCCATCGCGCCCATGTCGAGCCTGAACGGCGGATAGACGTCCGTCATCAGGCCGGCGTAGGCGGCGACGCGCAGAGCCCAGCGGTTCATGCCGAGCACGAGGTCGAAGATCCCCTGCGGATACCGGCCCGTGAAGAGCAGCGCCAGGACCGCGATCAGGACGAGGACAGCGATCGCGCCGCCCCAGTGCGTCCCGTACCAGATGCCGCCGATGAAGAGCGCGACGATCACATAGTGAGGAATCGCAAGGAGCCACCACTTGACCAGCGCGAGTCCCCGGGACAGCTCTCCCGGATACTCCACCGAGAACGTCGCGGGGTAGTCGACGTCACGCAGCGTGAAGGGCGGATAGCGGTCGGTGCCGTTCGCATTGAAGGCGTAGAACCCGACCCGCCACGTCCAGCGCAGGACGCCGACGTTGAAGTCAAAGAGCGCGCGCGGGTAGCGGCCCGTGAAGAGGATCGCGAACATCGCGAACAGGCTCACGGCGAAGAACGCGACCCACAGGAACGCGAGCACGATGGCGTGCGGGACGAGGAGGAGCCACTTCACGAGCCAGAGGCCGCGCGAAAGCTTCGGATCCATCCGCCCCTCCACGCGCACGGGATATGTGGGTGCAGGAACTGACACTCGAAATCACCTCCTTTCAGGTGTCACCGGAAGCATGCACTCGCCGCGGCGCCTACGGCATCCGCGCCGGCACGTAACACGCCTTCGCAAGACTACGAATCCGTGGCCGATCTGCGAGTCGTGTGCCTGCACGGGCTGGGCCGGAGTCCGTCCGACTGGGACGCGGTCGGCGCCCGGCTCCGCGCTCACGGCACCCTCGTGACGCCGGCGCTTCCGCCGCACCCGTCCGCAGCCCTCGCGGCGGCGGAGCGGGCTGTCGCGCCCGGAACGGTGATCGTCGGGCACTCGATGGGCGGGATCGTGGGGCTGCGGATCAGCGCGGCGTCGGCGGCCGTCCGCGGACTCATCCTCACCGGCTGCCCGTTCCCGGTCGCCCGAAACGGCCGCACCGGTCTGGCAACCGCCCTGGACTACGCAGGCCACCGCGTCGCGTTCGTGCGTTCGCTCCGCGACCGGCCGCGGGTCGTGGGGCCGCGCCGGCGCTCGCCAGCCGGCCTCGCCGGCGTCGCGGGCGTGCTCGCCCGGCCCGGCCGGTTCGGCGCGCTCGCCGGCGCCGTCGGCGTGCCGGTGCTCGTCGTCCATGCGGTCGACGATCACCACGTGCCCGTCGACTTCGCCCGGGCGGCAGCGGCCCGGCACGGCTGGGAGATGGGCGAGCTCGAGTCCGGCGGCCACCACGCACACATCCGCGCCCCGGAGGCCTGGACCGCGGTCGTCGAGCCATGGCTCGACACGCTTGCCGATGCATGACGCGGTCGAGCCGACTTTGGATCCATTCTCGAGCTAAACTCTCGAAGGCGCCATGGGAGGCCGTGGACGCCCACCACGTACGAGAGGGGACAGAGGATGAGCTTGACGATCAACGACACCGCGCCGGACTTCGACGCGGAGACCACCGAGGGGACGATCAACTTCCACGAGTGGATCGGCGACTCGTGGGCGGTGCTCTTCTCGCACCCGAAGGACTTCACCCCGGTGTGCACGACGGAGCTCGGGTACATGGCCAAGATCAAGCCTGAGTTCGACCGCCGGAACACCAAGATCATCGGCCTGTCGGTCGACCCGATGGACAACCACAGCAAGTGGGTGGAGGACATCGAGGACACCCAGGGGTATGCGCCCAACTTCCCGATCATCAGCGACGCCGACTTCAACGTCTCGAAGCTCTACGGGATGCTGCCGGCCAGCGTGTCGGGCGACCCGGCCGACCGTACCCCGGCCGATAACCAGACGGTGCGCAATGTCTTCATCGTTGGGCCCGACAAGAAGATCAAGCTGATCCTGGTCTACCCGATGACCACCGGTCGCAACTTCGACGAGGTGCTGCGAGTCATCGACTCGCTCCAGCTGACCGCCACCCACAAGGTGTCGACCCCGGTCAACTGGAAGCACGGCGAGGATGTGATCATCGCCGGCTCGGTCTCAGACGACGAGGCCCGGGAGATCTACCCCGAGGGATGGAAGTCGCCCCGGCCGTACATCCGGATCGTGCCGGCGCCTGAGACGAGCGTCGTCGGCAGCTCGAGCTCCTAGACGGAAGCGCGCAGAAGGGTCCGGCCTCCCGTGAGGCCGGGCCCTTCTGCGTTCCGGGGCGGCGGATCCCTAGGCGGCCAGGGTGCGGCGACGCACCAGGCCGACGCCGCCGGCGCACATCGCGATGATGAGCGCGCTCGCCGCGGCGCCGGCGAAGACGGCGTTCCAGTCGGTGCCGCCGCCGGCCTCCCGGGTCTGCTTCGAAGTGGCCGCGGTCGTGGCCAGCACAGCCGGAGCCTTCGACCCGCCGCTGGCCGGGCCGGCCACGGCCGGGCGCGCCTGAGCGACGGGTGCGAGCAGCGCGACGGTCACGAGCGCGAGGGCGACGGCCGACGCGAGACGGTGGAAACGCAGCATGTGGCTCTCTCCTCCATACGCGGGTGGAC
>DATIDU010000115.1:0-6157 GCA_035456145.1 Gaiellales bacterium
TGCGCGGGCCACGAACCACAGGAAGCCGCCGATGCCGAACGCCGCCAGCAGCGCGAGACCGACGGAGCTGCGTGCAGCCGGGTGCTCGCCGCGGATCTCGTGCACCGACGCGAGCACCGCACCTGCGAGCGCGACGGCGCAACCGGCCAGCGCCACGGGTCCGGGCCGTTCGCCGGTTGCAAGCGCCAGGACGACCGGCACGAGCGCGCCGCACGCGCTCACGGGCGAGACGATGCTGATGGTGCCGGTGGCGAGCGCGCGGTAGAAGGCGGAGATCCCGACCGCGCCGCAGGCGCCCGCCGCGAGGCCGATCGCCGCTGCACGGCCGTCGAACCCGCCGACCACCGCGGCGGCGACGAGGAGGGCCAGCAGGCCCGCGAGCTGCGATCCGACGGTCACGGAGGCCAGCGTCAGCCGGCGCGTGTAGACCCCGCCGAGGAAGTCGGCGGTTCCCCAGACCAGGCTCGACGCGAGCCCGAAGGCGATTCCCATCGCGGCATCGTACGGACCGGATTCTCTAGGCGGCGGCGCTGGAGGGGCGCTCGCGCAGGACGCGCGCCAGCGCCGCGACGGCCGTGCCGTCGTAGACCGTACCCGAGCGCTGCTCGAGCTGCTCGATGGCCGCGTGCGCCTCGAGGCGGTTGCGGTACGGCCGGTCCTCGGTCATCGCCACGTACGACTCGACGACGAGCAGGATTCGCGCGCCGGTCGGGATCTCGGCTCCGGACATGCCGCTCGGGTAGCCGGTGCCGTCCAGGTGCTCGTGGTTGGCGCGGATGATCTCGCGCGCGCCGTCGAATGCCGTTCCCGCGCCGAGCATCTCGGCCGACCGCTGCGGATGGCTGCGGACGACCGCCCACTCCTCGTCGGTGAGCGGGCCGAGCTTGGTGATGATCTCGTCGGGGACGGTCGCCATCCCCAGGTCGCGGAACCTGGCCGCCGTCGCGAGGTCGCTGAGCTCCTCGGCGGAGAGGCCCATCTCGGCACCCACCCGGCCGGCGAGGATCTCGACGGCGCTGTCCGCCTCGGCGTCCTCCAGCCGAGGCGGCTGGAGCGGGGCGGGTTCCGGTGCCTCCTCGGTGGCCTCATCCGCGGCGATGCCGAGCCGCTGGAGCCGGCCGAGCACGAACGTGCACGGCACCCACTCGTGGTCGCGCTGGGCGACGTAGGCGAAGCGCAGGACGCCGCCGCCGTCGAGGACGAAGACGCCGCCGCGCCGGCGTACCCGGCCGATGCCGCGCTCCACCAATCCGAGGGCGGAGAAGGCGTTCGCCGCGGGATCGGTCATGCAGAGCGCAAGCGCCTCGGCTTCGAGGGTCTTGGCCATGGCCGACTCGGACGGCGTCACCACCACGAGGTGGGCGCCGGAGCCGCGCAGGCGGCGGCCGAGCTCGCGGAGCATGTCGAGCCGGGGACCCGGCTCCGGCTCCGCTTCGAGCAGGGCCAGGACAACCGGCGCGCCGGCGGCGACCGCGTCCAGATCGACGGACGCGCCGCCGGCGGCGGTCAGGCGCAGCGGTTCGAGCTTTGCATCAAGCCGCGGCATCCGTCGCGTCCCGGACCTCATCGGCCTCAGGGTCGTCGGCGGGCTGATCGCGGTCGAAGCTCGGCGACTCGATGGGGCGCACATCGGCGGTGTCCGGCGCGTCCGTGTGGATGCCGAGTGTCGCGCGGGCGGACTCGAGCGAGCCGAGCACCTGGGCCTGGACGCGCGCTGCCGCGGCGACCATCTCGTCGGCCTGGCTCTTGCGCTCCTCGGCGGCCGCGACGATCCGGGCGGCCTCCTCCTCGGCCTCGACACGCAGCTGCCGGGCGACGTCGTCGGCCCGCATCTTCGCCTCGTCGAGATGCGCACGGGCGGCGTCGGCGGCCTCGTCGAGGAGGCGCTCACGCTCACGGTGGATCTCCTCGACCTCCAGCTCCGACGCAGCCCGGACGGCGGCCAGCTCGTTCTGGACGAACGCGTCGAGGGCGCCGATGGTGCGGTCGATGGCGCCGGTGAGCCCGTCGAGATCGGCGTCGGGGCGCTGGGCCGGGACCGACATCGGGGCCGGCTGCGGTGCGGCGGGGGCCGGCTGGATGGAGATCGGCTGCGCCTCGAGCTGGTCCGCAAGGTCCGCGAGGAACCGGTCCACCTCTTCGGGGTTGTAGCCCGTGGGGGTGAGCGTGAATGAGGCGTTACGGATGCTCGCCAGGTCGATCATTTCGGAGTCCTCCTGAAGGCGCGAAGAAGCAGGACGAAGAATGGGGGGTAGGTCCCCTTATCGGGCGATCCGGCTATGACCTTTAGCCCTCGGGCGGCGCCGGCGCCCGGCGTGGATAGAGCTCGGAGACGGCCATCGCGGCGAGGACGGCCGCGGCGCCGGCCCACCCCCGAGCCGGGAGGCGCTCGTCGAGCCAGATCGCTGCCACGATCGCCGCGACGAGGGCCTCTGCGGCGAGGAGGATCGACGCGCGGACGGGGCTCAGGGACTGCTGCGCCAGGACCTGCACAGAGAACGCCAGCCCGGAGCCGAGCACGCCGGTGATGACGAAGATCCACCACAGCGAGGCCACCTCGCCGGCCTGCGGACCGGCCGGCAGAGCGATCGCGGCCGTGATCGCGGCCGACGCGGCCATCTGCGCCAGCGCGAGTGGAGCGGCCGGGTAGCGGTCGACCAGGACGTCCACCGCGACGATGTGCCCTGCGAAGGCCGCCGCGCTCGCGAGGACGATGAGATCGCCAAGCCGGAGCGTGCCGTCACGAAGCGAGAGGAGCGCCAGGCCGGCGAGTGCCAGCGCCAGGCAGAGCACGTCGATCCGGTCCGGGGAGTGCCGGCCGATCAGGGCCGCCCCGGCAGGGGCGAGCACGACATAGAGGACGGTGATGAATCCGGCGTTGGTCGCGGTCGTGTGATCGATCCCGACGGTCTGGAGCACATAGCCGGCCGTCATCAGCCCGCCGAGGAGAGCGCCGGCCGGGACGAGCCCCGGAGTCCACGCGCCGCGCGGCGGGCGGCGGACGAGGAGGACGAGCGCGATCGCCACGAGGCCCAGCCCGCGGCTCCACGCGACGAACGTCCACGGCGTGACGTGCCGCAGCGCCACCTTCGCGGCCGGGAACGTGGCTCCCCAGATGACGGGCGTCAGGAGCAGGAGCAGGCCTGCGGCCCGCCCGCGGCCGGAACGGTCGGGCATCGGCGAATGATCTACGCTCTTCCGCGCCAGTGTCCGAGGAACCCGAACCGAAGCGATCCATCGCCGTCATCGGCGCAGCGCTCGACCTCGGTTCGGGGCGGCGCGGGGTCGACATGGGGCCGTCCGCCGTCCGCTACGCGCAGCTCGCCGAGCGAATCGGTGCGCTGGGCTACGAGATCGACGACCGTGGCAACGTCGGCGCCGGCATGGTCGAGGCGCTCGATGTCGGCGACCCTGCAGCCCGGTACTGGGATGCGATCAAGCGCACGTGTGAGGAGCTGGCCTGCGAGGTGGCGGGCGCCGTCCGCAACCGCCGCATCCCGCTCGTGATCGGCGGCGACCACGCGATCGCGATCGGCACGCTCGGCGGCCTCGCCAGCCACCATGGAGCACCCGGCGGCGTCATCTGGTTCGACGCCCACGCCGACATCAACACGCCCGCCACGTCGCCCTCCGGGAACGTGCACGGGATGCCGCTGGCGATCTCGCTCGGGCTGGCGGACGAGGATCGCTTCCAGAGCGAGCGCTGGCCGCTCCCGATGATCGCCGACAGCTCGACGGTGCTGATCGGCGTCCGCTCGGTCGACGAGGGCGAGCGCCGGCGCATGGCCGAGCTCGGCCTCAAGGTCTTCACCATGCACGACATCGACCGGTACGGGATGCACCGTGTGGTCGAGGAGGCGATCGAGCTCACGGCGGGCGGCCCGTTTGTCCACATCTCGTTCGACATGGACGTCGTCGACCCCGACCAGGCGCCCGGCGTCGGCACGCCCGTCCGGGGTGGGATCACCTACCGCGAGGCCCATCTGGCGATGGAGCTCCTCCACCAGCACGGCATCCTGACCTCGCTCGAGCTGGTCGAGGTGAACCCGGTACTCGACGAGCACAACCAGACCGCCAGCCTGGCCGTCGAGCTGGCCTGCTCGGCCCTGGGCGCGCGGATCCTGTGAAACACCGGCGCCTGGCGCCAATGTTTCACCACTGATGCGGACGCCGGACGCCGGCCGCCGGCCGGCGTCACCCCCGGCCGGTGACCGCCTGGAGGCGGTCGAGGGCGACGGCGAGGTCGTCGAGTCGCTGTCGCAGCATGCGCTCGGCATCGGCATCCAGCGGGCGCCCGGCCGGGGACGCGCTCGCGACGGCGAGCGCCGAGCGGGTGAGTCCCGCGGCCTCGATCGCGGCCCGCGTCGCCCGGCGGGCTTCCTCGTCCGGTGGAGACGCCTCCAGCTGCTGGAGCGAGGTCGCCACCCTGTCGGCGTGGGTTGCGATCGCCGACCATCGCTCAGGGCGGTTCGCGGTCGTCGCAGCGATGAGCTCGCCGAGCGCCGCGTCGTGGAACGCGGTGCCGTCGGCCGTCGCCTGGGAGGCCGTGGCTCGCCACTCCCGGCCCGGTTTGCCGCGCCTTCCCAGCGCCCAGCCGATCGCGCCCACGACCAGCGCCACGAGGACCGCACCGAGCGCGATCCAGCCCCAGGGGATGTCGTCGCCCGAGCTCGGCTCGGACGTCGATTTGGGCGTGGTCACGGTCTGGGTCGCCGTGGCCGTCTCCGTCTCCGTCGTGCCGGGCTGCGTTGTCGTCTCGGTCGCTGTCTCCGTCGTCTCGGGCTGCGTCGCACTCGTCCCGGGCGAGCCGGTCGTTGTCCTCGTACTCGAAAGCGCCCCCGACAGGGATCCGCTGAACGAGCTGGGGATGGAGCTGGGGAGCGAGCCGGGCAGGCCGCCGCCGCCTCCGCAGCCTCCGAGCAGGAGGCCGGCGACGAGAGCAGGCACCGCGATCACCCATCCCCATGCGCTGACCGAGCACGGCTTGCGGCTCATCGGGATATCTCACGCCGTCTCGGTTCGCGCTGCATCACCCGCACGGGATGACGCATTCCGGCCCGCGAGCGGTTTCCATCGCACCTGTGCACGGCGAGCGGTTCTTCAGCCGGCCGCAGCCCGCCTTCTGGGCGGGACTTGCGCTGGTGGCGCTCGTCGGCGTGGTCGCGGTTCTGATCTCGGCGCGGCCGCTCGCGATCGACCTGCGCTGGTCGGAGGCGATGCGCGATGTCGAGTCCGGCCGGCTCCACGATGTCGCGCTGGCGTTCAACTACGCCGGCCGCGGGCTCGGTCGTGGGCTGTCGCTGGCGGCCGTCGGCGTGGTGTTGATTCTGGCGCGGCGGTGGTGGGCGCTGCTCGCCTTCGCCGTGACCGAGAGTCTCACTCCGCTCTCGGTGAACGTGCTGAAGCTGCTGGTCGATCGCCCGCGCCCCCCGGGCGCCATGATCGAGGCGACCGGGAGCTCGTTCCCCTCCGGCCACGCCGCGTACGCCGGTGCCACGGCCATCGCGCTCCTCCTGCTCTTCACCCGACCCGGGACCGGGCACCGGCGCGGATGGGCGGTTGCTGCCGCCGCGGTCGTGGCCGGCATGGTCTGGAGCCGCACCTACCTCCAGGTGCACTGGCTGACCGATGCGGTCCCGGGTGCCATCCTCGGGACGGGGCTCGCCCTTGTGACCTTCGCCGCGGTGCAGATTCGGAAACGCTAGGTCCTAAGGCGCGTCCTCGGGGTAGTAGTGAGTCCCGGCCAGCTCGTCGGGGAGGTACTGCTGGCGGGCAGCTTCGTCGGGATGGTCGTGCGGATAGATGTAGCCGGCGCCGTGGCCGAGCCGCTTCGCGCCGGCATACGAGGCGTCACGCAGGTGCGGAGGCGGGCGCAGGTTGCCGCGCTCCCGCACGTCGCGCATCGCACCCGAGATTGCGACGTAGGAAGCGTTCGACTTCGGCGCCCTGGCCAGGTAGGCCGCGGCCTGGCTCAGGTTGATACGGCACTCGGGCATGCCGACGAACTCGACGGCCCGGGCGGCGGCGACGGCCACCTCGAGGGCGCGCGGATCCGCATTCCCGACGTCCTCTGATGCGAAGACCACCATGCGCCGGGCGACGAAGCGCGGGTCCTCGCCGCCCTCGAGCATGACCGCGAGGTAGTAGAGGCTCGCGT
>DATIDU010000116.1:0-16103 GCA_035456145.1 Gaiellales bacterium
GGCTGGTGGACTGGGCGGCGTCGACGAGCCGCGTCGCCACGCGGCCCGAGGCCGAGCGCGAGGCCGTGCTCGCCGGGGTGGCGGAGCTGGCCCGGACGCACCCGGATCTGCGCGACCAGCCGGTCTTCGCGATGCCCTACACGACCGTCGCGATCAGGTTCTGCCGTTCACGGTGACGAGCCGGACGCGGTGGATGCCGGCCATCGCCTGGAGCCGCTCGAGGGCCTCGGCGGTCGGGTCGGTGTCGACGGCGAGCACCATCACGGCATCGCGCTTGCCCTTGCCGCTGCGGCTCACGCTCATGTTCGAGATGTTCACGCCCTCCTTCCCGAACAGCAGGCCGACCTGCCCGATCATGCCCGGCGTATCGTCGTTCATCATCACGAGGAGATGGGCCGGCGCGAGCTCGATCTCGACCCGGTAGCCGTCCACCTCGACCAGCCACGGCCGCTGCTCACGGCCGATCGTCGTGCCCGCGACCGAGGTCTCGCCGCCGCAGGTGACGCGGACCAGATTCGTGTAGTCACCCGGGGTGCGGGTGCGCTCCTCGCCGACGTCGATCCCGCGGCTCTCGGCAACCGCGCGGGCGTTCACGAGGTTCACCGGCTCGTCGGAGAGGGCACCGAAGACGCCCGCCAGGACCGCCTGGGTCACGAGGCGGGTGTCGTGCTCGGCGAGCGCGCCGGCGCATGTCACATCGACGCGGTCGAACCCGCCGCCTGAGAGGCCGGCCACCAGCTCGCCCAGCCTCGACGCGAGCGGGATGTACGGCCGCAGCACCTCGATGTCCGCCACGCCGACGTGCGGGATGTTGACGGCGTTCGAGACGAACTCGCCCGCGAGGGCCGCGGCCACCTGCTCGGCGACGATCACGCCGGCCCGGTCCTGCGCCTCGTGGGTGGACGCGCCCAGGTGCGGGGTGACGACGACGTTCGGGAGCTCGAGGATCCGCCCCGATGTGTACGGCTCCTCGGGGAAGACGTCGAGCGCCGCACCGGCCACCTGGCCGCTTTCGAGCGCTTCGACCAGGGCATCGAGGTCGACAAGGTCGCCGCGGGCGGCGTTCACGATCCTGACGCCGCGCTTCATCAGGTGCAGCCGATCGGCGTTGATCAGGTTTCGCGTGTCGTCGGTCAACGGGGCGTGCAGCGTCACGAAGTCCGCCTGGAGCAGCACGTTCTCGAGCGAGCCCGACGTCACCTGGAGCTCGCGGCAGCGCTCTGCGGAGACGAACGGGTCGTAGACGACCACGCGCATCCCCAGGGCCCGCGCGCGGGCGGCGACGAGCTGGCCGATCCGGCCGAAGCCGATCACCGCGAGCGTCTTGTCGGCCAGCTCGACGCCGGCGAAGCGCGAGCGCTCCCAGCGGCCCTGGACGAGCGCGGCGTGGGCCTGCGGGATGTTGCGCGCCAGGGCGAGCAGAAGCCCGACGGCGTGCTCGGCGGCGGCCACCGTGTTCGACCCCGGCGCGTTGGCGACGATGATGCCGCGCCGCGTCGCCGCGGCCACGTCGACGTTGTCCACGCCCGTCCCGGCCCGGCCGATCACGCGCAGGCGGCCGGCCCGGTCGATCAGGTCGGCGGTGACGCGCGTCGCGCTGCGGACGATCAGCCCGTCGTAGGCGCCGATGCGCTGCGCCAGCTCGTCGGCGGGCAGCCCGAGCTCGACATCGACCGTGAAGCGGTCGCGGAGCAGGTCGACACCCGCGCCGGCGATCTCCTCGGTGACAAGGACGCTATCCATCGACGGGCACCGGCTCCGCCGCGAAGTGCGCGGTGGCGGCGGCGACTCCGCCACCGGGAACCGGGGGCACATGGCCCAGCTCGACGAGCGCCATCTCCAGGCCGGCGAGCGCGGTCACGATGTCGAATTCGTTCATGTAGCCCATGTGGCCGATGCGCATGATCCGGCCGCGAAGCGCGCCGTGGCCGCCGGCGAGCACGATCCCGTGGCGGTCGCGGAGCACCGTGTAGCACTCCTGGCCGTCGACGCCCTCCGGCATGAGAAGCGCCGTGACCATGGCGGCGGAGTCGTCGTCGGGCGAGAAGAGCTCGAGCCCGAGGCCCTTCACGCCGGCCCGGGTCGCGCGCGCCAGGCGGCGGTTCTGCTCCCAGACCGCGTCCAGGCCGCGCGCGAGGATGAGGTCGAGGGCGGTGCGGAGCGCGACGACGATGCTCACGGCCGGGGTGAAGGCGGTGTCTCCCTTCACCTGGGAGTCGGCGGCGCGGCGCCAGTCGAGGTAGTAGCGCGGCAGGGTGGAGCGTTCGGCGAGCCTCCAGGCACGCTCCGACACCGATGCGAATGCGAGGCCGGGCGGCGACATGAGCGCCTTCTGCGAGCCCGAGACGACGACGTCGACGCCCCACGCATCGGTCTGGAGCTCGACGCCTCCCAGGCTGGACACGGCGTCGACGACGAGCGCCGCGCCGGCCGGTGCCACCGCCGCGGCGATCGCCTCGATGTCGTGGACGACGCCCGTCGAGGTCTCGGAGTGCGTGACGAAGACGGCTGCCGTCTGCGCGTCGGCGGCCGCGGCGCCGATGCGAGCCGGGTCGAGCCGCTCCCCCCAGGGCTGCTCGACCAGCACGGGCTCGATTCCGTACGCGCGGATCAGCTTGATCCACCGCTCCCCGAAGTTGCCGGCAGAGGCGACGACCACGCGGTCGTCGGGCGAGAGCATGTTGGCGACCGCCGACTCCATCGCGGCCGTGCCCGAGCCGGTGAAGAGCACCACGTCGTTCTCGGTCGCGAACACCCGCTTCAGCCTGTCGAGTGTCTCGATGAGGAGCGCCCGGAACTCCGGGCTGCGATGGTGCTGCATCGGCGCGGCCGCAGCGGCGGCCACCTCCGGCGGAATCGGCGTCGGCCCCGGGGTGATCAGGTAGCGCTTGCTTGACACCGGCGCGAATCGTATGTCGGCGGTCGGACCGTGGGGACAGTCCCTGAACGGTTCGCGTGACACATCCGTGACCGGGGCGCGACCGCCGTCGCTCGGCACGACCGGACGCGTGTCACGAAAGCGCCGCGGCGGTGCAACTGCGAGCGTTCAGGGACTGTCCCCGCCTACAGCCGCGAGCGCAGGAGCTCCTGGACCTGGCGGGCGTCCGCGCGGCCGCGGGTCTCCTTCATCACCTGGCCGACCAGCGCGTTGATGACGCCGTCCTTGCCGCCGCGGAACTGCTCGACGAGGGCCGGGTTGCCGTCGATGACCTGGGAGACAAGGGCGTCGAGCTCGGACGAGTCGCCCACGGTCGCGAGCCCGTGCTGCTCGACGAGCGCGGCGGGCGAGGCGGCGGGCTCGGCCTCCAGCAGGCCGTAGACCTGCTTGGCGATGGTCGCGGTGATGGTGCCGGCGGAGATCAGGCCGGTGAGCTCCGCCAGCGACGCCGCCGGCACGTGGCCCACGGCGCCCGGCTGATTCCGCACCCAGTCGGCGGCGGCCTTCGGGTCGGCTCCCGCGGCGACCACGTCCTCGAAGTAGTCCGCAATCGCCGGCGTCGCGTTCAGGTCGGTAGCGTCGTGCGCGGGGATCCCGAGCTCATCCCGGAACCGGGCGATCCGCGCACCCGGAAGCTCGGGAAGTGCGCCGCGCAGGCGCTCCACGTCGTCGCGCGACGGCTCCAGCGGCACCAGGTCGGGCTCGGGGAAGTACCGGTAGTCGTCGGCCTCCTCCTTCGACCGCCGCGCGTGAAGCTCGCGCCGGGCCGGGTCGTAGTGCAGCGTCTCCTGAAGCACGGGGCGTCCCGCGTCGAGCAGCGCCACCTGGCGCTCGATCTCGGCGGTCATCCCCTCGCCGAGGAACTTGAACGAGTTCATGTTCTTGAGCTCGGTCTTGGTGCCGAGCGCCGTCTCGCCGCGGGGCCTGACCGAGACGTTGGCGTCGCAGCGCAGCGACCCCTTCTCCATGTCGCAGTCGGACACCCCGATCGTCTGGAGCGTGTTCTTGAGCAGCCCGAGGAAGGCCACCGCCTGCTCGGGCGATCGCAGGTCGGGCTCGGTGACGATCTCGACGAGCGGCGTCCCGCAGCGGTTGAAGTCGACGACGGACGACTCGGCGCCCGCGATGCGCCCGCCGGCGCCGCCCGCGTGCACCAGCTTCGCCGCGTCCTCCTCCAGATGCGCCCGCGTGATGCCGATGCGGGCGCCGTCGACGTCGAGGTGACCGTGAGCGCAGATCGGCTCGTCGTACTGGCTGATCTGATACGCCTTGGGGCTGTCCGGATAGAAGTAGTTCTTGCGGTGAAACTGGCCGCGCTCGGCGATGTCGCAGTCCAGCGCGAGGCCGATCTGGATCGCCTTGTCGACCGCGCCGGCGTTGATGGTGGGAAGCGCCCCGGGATGGCCGAGGCACACCGGACAGGTGCGCGTGTTCGGCTCCTCGCCAAAGCGGTTCTCGCACCGGCAGAACATCTTCGAGTCGGTGTTGAGCTGGACGTGGATCTCGAGGCCGATCACCGGCTCCCAGCGCCCGTCGCCGCTCATGCCCGCGCCTCCGCCGCCGCGCCCGGACGCGGGTCGAACCCGAGCGCCTGCTCGAGCGCGTGCCCCGCCGCGAGGATCCGGTTCTCGGCGAACGCCGGCCCGACGAGCTGGAAACCGACGGGCAGTCCCTCCGCAAGGCCGCACGGGAGCGAGATCCCCGGCAGCCCGGCCAGGTTGACCGGGACCGTGAGCACGTCCGAGGCGTACATCGCCCACGGGTCGTCCACCCGCTCGCCGATCTTGAACGCCACCGTCGGCGACGTCGGCATGGCGATCAGGTCGCACCCCTGAAACGCCCTCTGGAAGTCCTCGCGGATGCGCGTTCGCACCTTCTGCGCCATCCCGTAGTAGGCGTCGTAGTACCCGGCTGAGAGCGCGTAGGTGCCGAGCATGATCCGCCGCTTCACCTCGGCGCCGAACCCGACCGCCCGGGTGCGCCCGTACATGTCGACGATGGTGTCGCCCGCCTCCTCCTTGCGCAGCCCGTAGCGCACACCGTCGAACCGGCTCAGGTTGGCCGACGCCTCGGCCGGTGCGATCAGGTAGTAGGCGGGAAGGGCGTAGCCCGCGTGCGGCAGGACCACCTCGACGACGTCTGCGCCGAGCCCCTCGGCCGCGCGGACGCCCGTGTCGAACGCATCGCGGACGCCCGGCTCGATCCCCTGCGCGAGCAGGTCGGACGGCACGCCGATCCGGACGCCGCGCAGATCGGAGGCGTCGGGCACGGCGATCGGCTCGGGCAGCTCCACGGACGTCGCGTCGCACTCGTCCTTCCCGCAGATGACCTGGAGCAGGAGCGCGCAGTCGCGCACGGTGAGCGCGAACGGGCCGATCTGGTCGAGCGAGGACGCGAACGCGATCAGGCCGTAGCGGCTGACGGCGCCGTAGGTCGGCTTCATGCCGACGACCCCGCACAGTGCCGCCGGCTGGCGGATCGAGCCGCCGGTGTCGGTGCCGAGCGCGAGCGGCGCGAACCCCGCGGCGACCGCGGCCGACGATCCGCCGGACGAGCCGCCGGGAACGCGTTCCGGATCCCAGGGGTTGCGTGTGACGCCGAACGCCGAGTTCTCGGTCGACGAGCCCATCGCGAACTCGTCCATGTTCGTCTTGCCGAGCGACACGAGTCCGGCGCCCTTCACGCGGCTGACACAGCCGCCGTCGTACATCGGCCGGAACCCCTCGAGGATGCGCGACCCCGCGGTCGTCTCCTCATCCTTCGTGCACAGGATGTCCTTGAGCGCGATCGGGACGCCCTGGAGGCCGGTGCGGCCGTCGCGGTCGAACGCATCGGCCTCGGCGAGCGCGGCTACGCGGCGGGTGCGCAGGAACGCGTGGAAGCGCCCATCATCGCGGTCGATCCGGTCGAGGTAGGCGGATGCGAGCTCGCGGCAGCTCACCTCGCGACCGTCGAGCAGCTCGACGCACCGCTCGGCGGTGAGACCGCCGGTGTCGATCATGCGGTGGGCGGCACCCGGAAGCCGCCGTCCGCAGGATCGGGAGCCTCGCGGAGCACCTCGTCGCGCGGCCAGGACGGCCGCGACCGGTCGGCGCGGATGCTGTTTGCGATGTCCAGAGCATGCGCCGTCGGCTCGACACCCGCCAGGTCGAGCGTCGAGAGCTCCTGCACGTGGCCGAGGATCGTCGAGAGCTGCTCGCGCATCCGCCCCACCTCCGCGTCGTCCAGGCGCAGCCGCGCCAGCCGGGCGACGTGAAGGACGTCGTCGTCGGAGATCGCCATCGGCGGGAGCTTAGTCCGCCCAGGCGGAAGTCAGTCGGTCACGCGAGGGCTCGAACGCCGCTGGCCTGGAGGCCCTTCGGCCCCTGGACGACCTCGAACTCGACCCGCTGGCCCTCGGCCAGGGTCTTGTAGCCCTCCGACTGGATCTCGGAGAAGTGGACGAACACATCCTCGGCTCCGTCCTGCGAGATGAAGCCATATCCCTTCTCGTTGCTAAACCACTTCACGGTGCCTTCTGCCACCTTGCAGTCCTTCCTCGAACTCCCGGCCAAGCCCCGCCGGTCGCGGCGAGCATATCAAGCTGTACGGCGCGTTGTGGCTGCGTCAACGGTGTTGCGAAGAAGCATCGCGATGGTCATTGGTCCGACGCCTCCGGGCACCGGTGTGATGGCACCGGCGACCTCGCTCGCAGACGGGAAATGGACGTCGCCGCGCAGGCCCTCATCGGTGCGGTTCACGCCCACGTCGATGACCGTCGCGCCGGGCTTCACCATGTCGCCGGTGATCATCTCCGGGCGGCCGACCGCCGCGACCAGGATGTCGGCCGACCGGGTGACGCCGGGGAGGTCGCGCGTGCGCGAGTGGCAGATCGTGACCGTCGCGCTGCGATGCAGGAGCAGGAGCGCCACGGGCTTTCCGACGATGTCCGACCGGCCGACGATGACGGCGTTTCGGCCCTCGATCTCGACGCCGGTGCGGTCGAGCAGCTCCATGACGCCTTTCGGCGTGCAGGCGACCATGCCGGGCTGGTTTGCGACCAGCCGGCCGACGTTCAGCGGATGGAAACCGTCGACGTCCTTCGCCGGGT
The DNA here is from genome assembly GCA_035456145.1 of Gaiellales bacterium. Taxonomy (GTDB): domain Bacteria; phylum Actinomycetota; class Thermoleophilia; order Gaiellales; family JAICJC01; genus JAICJC01. The sequence goes on from DATIDU010000116.1 coordinate 7,029, forward strand.
CGATCCGCTCCAGCACCTCCTTGAAATCGAGGCCCGCGGGAAGCGGCGACTGCACGAGGATGCCGTCGATGCGTTCGTCGGCATTCATCCGGTCGACCATCTCCAGCACCTCGCGCTGGGTCGAGGTGGCAGGCATCGGCTCGTGAAATGACTCCATGCCCGCCTCCCGGCAGGCGGCGATCTTGTTACGCACGTACACCTCGGAGGCGGGATCCTCGCCGACCAGGATCGTGACGAGCCCGGCGCGGTGGCCCGTGCGCTCCTCGAGCGCCGCCGCGTCGCGGGCGACCTGCGCGCGGACATCCGCGGCGATCGCCTTCCCGTCGATGATCGCCGCCATTGGGCAAGACCATATCGCACCCCGGAGATGGTTGATTCCACGGCGCGGTGATGTCCTGGGCGGCGAGAACCGAGCAGTGCAAGGACGCAGGGAGGGTCAATATCGGCGCGAGATATTGGCCCGACCGAGGACGCAGCAATGCAAGGGTTCGCAGCCGCAGCCCCGCCGCGGTTCGCCGACTGCCCACAGACGGACGTCCAGGCGCACGGCGCCGTGGAATCAACCATCTTCGGTGCCTCGATCGGGGGATCTTGATACGCGAGGCCTTGCGTTCAAGGCGCCGGTCCCCGACGCTGGGAGAACCCGGGCCGGCAACCCCCGCCGCTTCCGGGAGGCCAACTCCCCCGATCGGGCCTCAACTCTGAGACGTGTGATGCCGAAACACCTTTCGATCATGACCCGACGCTCGCCTCGAAATCAGCGCGGCCAGGCGGTGACCGAGTTCGCGGTCATCCTGCCGGTCCTTCTGCTCGTCCTGCTTGCGATCTACCAGTTCGGGGTCGTGTTCAACAACTACATCCAGGTGACCGCCGCGGCCCGCGAGGGCGCGCGCAAGGCGGCCGTCAGCCGCACCCAGGGCAACTGCGCGGCCGTGCAGACGATCGCCATCAATGCGGCCCGCGGCGCAGCTCCCGGACTGAACCAGTCCAAGATGGGCGTCACGGTCTCGGCCACCTGCACCAACAACGCCTACGCGCCCGGCACCGACACCACGGTGACCGTGACGTACCCCTACTCGATCTCGATCCTTGGCAAGATCGTGACGTCGGGGAACCTGAGCTCCTCCACCACCATGCGCGAGGAGTGACCCGGGCGCGGCACCCTCGCCGCACCCTTTGAAGTCCCATTCCGGAGGCGTCGGCAGACGCACCCCGGAGGCGCCCGCCGGCAGCCTAAAGTCGCCGCCCGCGAGTGCCGATAGCAGATCAGCTACGTCCCGTCATCTTTCTCCACGAGAGGCTGCCGCATGACCTACAGCGTCCGCAATATCGTCATCGCGCTCGTCCTGGCCGCGGTCGCGGCGGGCCTGGTGATCCTCTACACCGGTAACGTCCAGAAGCAGGCTCACGACAGCCAGCAGAACGTCACCGTCGTCGTCGCCAAGTCGGCCATCGCCGCCGGCAGCCCCGTCAAGGATCTCGTCGAGACGGGCTCGTTCGAGACGCGCCAGGTCGTCCAGCGCGACGTCGTGCCGGGCGCCTACACCAAGGTCGATGCGCTGCCCGACGGCCTCGCCACGGCGGGCCCGATCACGGCCGGCTCGCAGATCACCCCGTCGATGTTCACCGAGGGCACAAGCGCGCCGATCACCTCTCAGATCTCCGGCACGATGCGCGCCGTCCAGGTGGCCTACAACCCGAACCGCGTCCTCGACGGCACGCTGCACGCCGGCGACCACGTCGACATCGTCGTCGCGTTCGAGGTCCAGTCGTCGCTGAACAACAGCCAGTACACCCAGCAGGACGCCTCGCGGGTGCTCATGACGAACGTGCAGGTGCTCTCGACCAAGGCCGACGGCGTCGCCGCGACCGCGCTTACGGCGGACTCCGACACGACCGGCGGCAACGGCTCCGACGACGGTACGCAGGGCGCAGCGATCATCCTCGCCATCCCGCAGGATCAGATCGCGGCCTTCAACCTCGCGCGTGAGTTCGGCAAGCTCTGGTACGTCGTGCGGCCGACCACCGGCTCGCAGGACACCAACACCGTCGTCGCCACGCCGTGCAGCGTCCTCGACGCCGGCCTGTCCCTCACCCAGATCAAGTCCTACCTGCCCGTGTGCCTCGCGAAGGGTGTGAAGTAACCAATGAGCAATCCGTCCCCGATCAAGGTCTTCATCACCGGCGCCGCCAACGGGCTCGCCGAGGTCCGCGAGGGCCTGGCCGACCACCCCGAGGTGGAGCTCGTCGGCACCGCGGCCGATCCGGCCAAGGCCGGCGGCAAGCTCGCCGAGTCCTCTGCGCAGGTCATCCTGCACGGCACCACCGCGACCGACCACGTGCCGACCGCGGAGATCGAGGCGATCCGCGCGGTCACGGCCGCACCGATCGTGCTCGTCACCTCGGCCTCGGCGCACCACATCCTGTCCGAGGCGCTCCAGGCCGGCATCTTCGACGTCGTCCTCCTGCCGCAGCTCACCGACAGCGTCGTCTTCACCATCAAGAAGGCGAGCTCGCTGGCGGCGGGCCGGTCGGGCACCGCGCCCGGCAAGGCCTCCCAGCACGTCGAGGGCAAGGTCGTGACGGTGTTCGCCCCCAAGGGCGGCGCCGGCAAGACGGTCCTCGCCTCGAACCTCGCGGTCGTCTTCGCCCGCAAGCATGAGCGCCGCACCCTTCTGCTCGACCTGGACCTCCAGTTCGGCGACGCCGCGATCATGATGGGCATCGAGCCGGAGAAGACGATCTACGACCTTGTCATGGCCCGGCGCGAGCTGGATCCCGACGCTCTGGCCGGCTACGTCACCGCGCACCAGTCCGGCGTGCACGTTCTCCCTGCGCCGCTTCGGCCCGAGGACGCCGAGCTCGTCACCGAGGAGCGCCTCGGCCACCTGTTCGCGGTCGCCAAGGAGAGCTACGACGTGGTCGTCGTCGACACGCCGCCCTTCTTCCACGGGCCGGTGCTCTCGACCCTCGACCGCACCGACCAGCTGCTGCTCGTCGCGTCGCTCGACGTCCCGGCGATCAAGAACATCAAGCTGACGCTCCAGACGCTCGATCTCCTTCATTACCCGAAGGAGCGGCGCCACCTGCTGCTCAACCGCACCGGCTCCAAGGTCGGCCTGCGGCCGGGCGAGGTGGAGCGGGCCCTCGACATGAAGGTCGAGTTCGAGGTCCCGAGCGAGCGCGACGTCCCGGTGTCGATCAACCGCGGCGTGCCGATCGCCCTCGCCAACCCGCGCGCGGGCGTGGTGAAGTCGCTCGGTGAGATCGCCGACAAGCTCGTCCCCATGCGGACGGCGACGGTCGACGAGAAGAAGAAGTCCAAGCGGCTCGGAAGGTAGGTAGGCGATGTCGCTCCATTCCCGGATCCAGGTCGCGGGCCAGTCCGACGAGCCCGAGGCGATCGACGCCAAGGAGGCCGAGCGCGCCTCCGTCGTCGCCGACCCGTTCGCCGAGCTCAAGACACGCGTCCACAAGGAGATCATCCCCCGCCTCGGCCCGCGCCTGTTCAACCAGGACGGGAAGACCGACACGGACCTCGAGGAGAAGGTGAACGAGGTCGTGACGGAGGTCCTGGCGGTAGAGAAGACGCCGCTCACCCGCCAGGAGCGGCAGGACATCATCCGCCAGATCACCGACGACATCCTCGGCTACGGGCCGCTGGAGCCGTTCCTGCGCGATGACTCCATCACGGAAATCATGGTCAACGACCACAAGACGATCTACATCGAGCGCCACGGGAAGATCTCGAAGACGAACGCCCAGTTCGTCGACGAGGCCCATCTCCTGCGCATCATCGACAAGATCATCAGCCGCATCGGCCGGCGCATCGACGAGTCCTCGCCGTACGTGGACGCGCGCCTGCCCGACGGCTCGCGCGTGAATGCCATCATCCCGCCGCTCGCGGTGCGCGGTTCCTCCCTCACCATCCGGAAGTTCCGCCGCGATCCGTTCACGATGGCCGACCTGATCAAGTTCGGCACGCTCACGCACAAGTCGGGCCAGTTCCTCGAGGCCTGCGTGCGCGGCAAGCTCAACATCCTGATCTCCGGCGGTACCGGCTCCGGTAAGACGACGACGCTGAACGTGCTCTCGGCCGCCATCCCGACCGACGAGCGCATCATCACCGTCGAGGACGCCGCCGAGCTCCAGCTCAAGCAGGAGCACGTGATCACGCTGGAGTCCCGCCCGGCGAACATCGAGGGCAAGGGCCAGGTCACGATCCGCGACCTCGTCAGGAACACCCTGCGTATGCGCCCCGACCGCATCATCGTCGGTGAGTGCCGAGGCGCCGAGGCCGTGGACATGCTCCAGGCCATGAACACCGGCCACGACGGCTCGCTCACGACGATCCACGCGAACAACCCGCGTGACGCCCTCGCCAGGACCGAGACGCTCGTGCTCACGGCCGGTGTCGAGCTCCCGCTGCGCGCGATCCGCGAGCAGATCTCGAGTGCGTTCGACCTCATCGTGCAGGTCAGCCGCCTCGTGGACGGAACCCGCCGCATCACGCACGTGACCGAGGTGCTGCGGATGGAGTCAGACGTCGTGACGCTTCAGGACATCTTCATCGCCAAGCCGGTCGACGAGGCGGGCGGAAACCAGGACGCCGGCCACCGGCTCCTCGGCCCGCTCACCTGCACCGGTCTCAAGCCGCACTTCCTCGACAAGATGGCGTCGAACGGCGTCAACCTCCCGCCGAACTTCTTCCAGGAGGAGGCCGGCGAGCGGACCGCGTCGTCGAGCGGCATCTTCGGACGGGCGGTCGGCGAGTAATGGGCGCCCGGCGCACAACGGCCGCTCTGCTCGTCGCGGCCGTCTGCGCCCTCGTCGGGGCAGGCAGCTCCGCCGCGGCGCAGCAGAGCATCGTCGTCAAGTCCGTCGACACGAACCACTTCCCGACCGTCACGGTGACGGTTCAGACGCCCCAACCGGGCCCGGCGCCGGACTTCACGGTGAAGGAGAACGGCCAGGAGCTCCCCGTCACGCTGGATGATCCCGGCGCGGCCGCGGCGATCGCGGTCGCGATCGACACCTCGAACAGCATGGCGGGCCAGAAGATCGCCGACGCGAAGTCCGCGGCGGCCCGGTTCGTCGCCAAGCTGCAGGCGGGCGACGTGGTGGCCGTCTACGGCTTCGGCGCGAAGCCGTACGTGGGCACCGCGTTCCCGGCCAGCCCGGTGTCGGCCGCAACCGCCGTCACGCAGCTCGGCACCGGCGGCGACCCAGGCACGGCCATCTACGGAGCCGTCAAGCTGGCCTCGGACGACCTCGCCAAGGAGAGCGCCCAGAAGCACGTGCTGATCGTGCTCTCGGACGGCGCCTCGCAGTCCGACACCGCGACGCTCGCGGACGCCACGGCTGCGGCCAAGGCCGCCGGCGCCACCGTGTACGCCGTCTCGATCGGCGGGAACGCCACCGCGCTCTCGCAGCTTCGCCAGCTCACCGGCCCGACCGGTGGCGAGACGATCGCGGCCGCCGACACGTCGACGCTCGACGCCGCCTACCAGGAGATCGCCGACAACCTCGGCTCGACGTTCAGCTTCACGTACAACAGCGCGACCCAGAGCGGGTCCAAGGTGAACCTCCAGGTGTCGGCGCCCGGGATGGGCCCCGGCACGACGTCGCTCACCGCGCCCGGCACGGCCGGCTCGAGCTCGTCCGACGGCAGCGGCCCGATCGTGAAGCTGCCGACCTCACCGGCCGGCCGCGCCGTGATCGCGGGCGTGGCGGCCCTCTTCGTCCTGCTCGGCTGCCTCGTCATCCTCTCGTCGAAGCCCGGCGTCTCGGCGTCCAAGCGGATCGCGCCGTACACGGAGCAGCGGCGCAAGCAGGCCGAGGTGCTCGGGTTCGCGCCCGCGAAGATCTCGGTGCTCCACCAGCTCTACATCGCAACCGAGAAGATCGTCGGCTCGTTCAACTACTGGAAGCGCATGACCTTCCGTCTGGAGCAGGCCGACCTGCCGCTGCGGACGGCCGAAGTGATGTACATCCAGATGGGCGCGTCGCTCTTCCTCGGTGTGGTCGGAAAGGTCGCCCTCGGCCTCGACGGGTTCTTCGTCCTTCTGCCGCTCGGCCTCGGCGTGGCAATCCCGGCGTTCTTCGTCAAGTTCTCCGCGCGCCGGCGCCTGAACGCCTTCGAGTCACAGCTCCCCGAGACGCTCATCACCATGGCGGCCTCGCTCAAGGCGGGGCACGCGTTCAACGCCGCGCTCGCGAGCGTCGTAAAGGAGGGCGCGGAGCCGACCTCCAAGGAGCTTGCCCGCGTGTCGCAGGAGATCGCGCTCGGCATGCCGTCCGAGGCGGCCCTGGAGGCGATGGCCCAGCGCATGGACTCGACCAACTTCGGGTTCGTCGTCATGGCCGTCAACATCCAGCGCACGGTCGGCGGCTCGCTCGCCGAGATCCTCGACATGGTTGCCGACACCGTGCGCCAGCGCCAGCAGTTCAGCCGCAAGGTCAAGGCGCTGACCGCCCAGGGGCGGATGTCCGCATACGTGCTGGTCGCGATGCCGTTCCTCATGGGCCTCGCCATCTTCGGCCTGAACGCGAAGTACATGTCCGTGCTCTTCACCACGAGCGCCGGCAAGGTCATGATCTGCATCTCGCTGGTCATGATGGCGATCGGTGGGGCCATCATCCGCAAGATCGTGAGCTTCAAGGGGTAGCCGCATGATCATCGTGCTCGCCATAGGAATGTTCTGCGCGTCGATCTACATGCTGCTCAGCGGCCTCACGGTCAAGCAGCGCGAGATCGCGCTCACACTACGCAAGGCCAAGCGGTACGGCACACGCGACCAGCGTGAGATCGAGACCCGGCGCAGCGTGAACGACCGCATCGTCGGCCCGCTGACTCAGCAGGTCGCCGACATCACTCAGAAGATCCTGCCCAAGGCGGACCCCAACGAGATCCATGGGCGCCTGATGGCGGCCGGCCTCTCGCGCTCGATGTCGCCGCAGATGTACCTGGCGCTGAAGGGCGGGCTGGTCGTGGCGGCCCTCTTCCTGGGCCTCGTCGTGGCGCTCTCCGGAGCCATGCCCGCGGTGCTCGGCATGCTGATCGCCCTGGGCGGCGGCGCCATGTGCTTCATCGCGCCGGACTTCTACATCAACAGTCGTATCCGCGTCCGCCGCGAGGAGATGCGCAGCGAGCTGCCGAACGTGCTCGACCTGCTCTGCGTCTCGGTCGAGGCCGGCCTCGGGTTCGACGCCGCCGTCAGCAAGCTCAGCGAGCGCATGCAGGGCCCGCTGGTTGAGGAGTTCGGCCTGGTGCTGCACGAGATGCGGATCGGCGAGAGCCGCTCCGCCGCGCTCAAGAGCCTCTCCGACCGCGTGGACGTCCCGGAGGTGTCGCAGTTCTGCCGCGCCATCATCCAGGCCGACCAGCTCGGTATCGCGCTCTCGCGGATCCTGCGGGTGCAGTCGCACGACATGCGCGTCCGGCGCCAGCTGGCCGCCGAGGAGAAGGCGATGAAGGCCCCGGTGAAGATGCTCTTCCCCACCGTCGTCTTCATCTTCCCCTCGATGTTCGTGGTCGCCCTCGGCCCGGCCGCCATCAGCCTGCTCCAGACGTTCGGCGGAGGAAAATAGGAGGCATACCCGCGCCGGCTCAGTGCCGGCGCGCTGGTAGCCTTCCGCTCGCCACGGCGACGTGGCCGAGTGGTTAGGCAGCGGCCTGCAAAGCCGCGTACACCGGTTCGACTCCGGTCGTCGCCTTCTCCGCGCCGTGAAGCCCGTGGGGCCAGACCCGTTCCGGGCTTGGCCCCGGTTGTTTAGCGGTTGCAGCCGGTCCTGACACATGCGACCTACCGTCGTGGCGACGGCGAAGACCGCGTTCTTCGCCGTCGCGCCCCAAACGCAACGACAGCCGTTAAGGAGGGGGCACGCGGGGGAACCCTGGGTCCCCCGCGTTGGGATAGCCTGCCGGGGCGTTGGAGGCGCTCACCCTGTTTCCGACGGAGGTGCCGCGACTGCCGCCCGCCGGTTGGCGCCGGCTCGCGCTCGCGGCCTTCGCACTCACCGTCTTCGACATTGCCGCCGCCGTGCTCGTACTCGGCATCTTCGCGGCCGCCCTGCCGCGCTTCGATCCGCTGTGGCTCCGCGCGACGATCGTCGCGGCCGCGTACGTCCTTGCGAACGTGTGCGCGCTGGTCGCCGCCTACCAGATCGCGTTCGTCGGGCGCTTGCCCACCTTCGTGCCGATCGGCCTCGTGCCGACGCGCCGCCTGATCTCGTCGGTCATCTTCTACGTCCTCCTGCTCGTGCCGGTCACGATCGTCGCCGTGGCGATCACCCGCGCGATCGGTCTCGACCACGGCACGACGTCGATCCAGACCGACGACCGGGCGCTCCGCTACCGGATGGTGATCGCCGTCCTCGCGGTGCTCGTCGCGCCGTGGGTCGAGGAGGTGGCGATGCGCGGCCTGCTCCTCGGTGGGCTGTGGTCGCGATTCGGCTTCTGGCCGGCGGCGGCGCTCTCGGGGTTCGCGTGGGCGAGCATCCATCTGACTCCGTCGGTGCTCATCCTGTTCACCGCCGAGGGGATGCTCCTGGCATGGGTGCGGCGGCGGACGCGCTCGATCCTGCCGGGAATCGGCCTGCACGGGGCCCAGAACACGCTCGCAACCGCCACGACCGGCGGCGGCTGGGCACCCGTCCCGGTCGCAGGTCTCCTGCTCGCGACGCTCATCGCCGCAAACCGGCTCGCGCGTACCATGCAGGCATGACATCCGAGCGCACCCCCAGCACCCCTGCCGTCCCGACGACCGACGAGGAGTGGCGGACCCGCCTGACCCCCGACCAGTATGACGTCCTGCGGCGCAAGGGCACCGAGCGGCCGTTCACCGGCGAGTTCGTGCACACCAAGGACGACGGCACCTATGTGTGCGCCGGCTGCGGCGCGGAGCTCTTCTCCTCCGATACGAAGTTCGACTCCGGGACGGGCTGGCCGAGCTTCACGGACCCGATGGCGGCCGAGAACGTGGAGCTCCACCGCGACCGGAGCCACTTCATGATCCGCACCGAGGTCACGTGCCGCCGGTGCGGCTCGCATCTCGGGCACGTCTTCGACGACGG
>DATIDU010000117.1:0-5466 GCA_035456145.1 Gaiellales bacterium
CCGGCGGCGCCGCGCTTCGCACCCAGGAACGCCGCCGAGCCGAGCACGGCGAACGTCTGGAGGGTCGTGGGCACTGGATAGCCGAACGAGACCTGGGCGCAGATCGCCGTCAGGACCGCGGAGCCGACGACGGTCAGGAGCACGCTCATCGCGCCCGGGTGGGCGCGGGAGATCACGCGGTCGTGCATTCGGAGTGCCTCCTTCGCGGGGCGGACGGGACTGGACGCGGTCGCTGACCCTACCAGGCGCATCCGCGCCGGCGCCAGAATACGACCGATGGATCCCGCAGCGCTCACCCGCGCGATCGTCGAGGAGGCTGACCGGCTCGGCATCGATGCCTGCGGCGTGTGCCGGGCGGAGCCGTACGCGCGCACCGAGGAACTGATCATCCAGCGGCGGGAGGCAGGGCTCTTCGCCGACATGCGCTTCACGATGGCCCACCCGGAGCGGTCATGCCATCCCGAGAGCCTCCTCCGCGGAGCCCGCTCCGTGGTCGCCGCGGCCCGGAGCTATGCGCGGCCCGAGCCGGCCAAGCCGGACGACCGCCCGCGCGGGCGCATGCCGCGCTACGCCCGCCGCGACGAGTACGCGGTCCTGCGCGAGCAGCTCGCGAAGCTCGGCGACCGGGTCTCCGAGTGGGCGCCAGGTGCGAGATCGGCGGTGTTCGTCGACGCCAACCACCATGTCGACCGCGAGGCGGCGGCCCGGTCGGGGATCGCCGTCTACGGCAAGAACACGCTCGCGATCACCCGCCGCCACGGCTCATGGGTCGTCCTCGGCGTGCTTGTGACCGATGCCGAGCTCGAGCCGACGCACGCCGCAGCCGACGAGCCGGCCTGGGACGCCTGCGGCTCATGCCGGGCGTGCATCGACGCCTGCCCGACGGACGCGATCGTCGCCGACGGGTTGCTCGACGCCCGCCGCTGCCTGAGCTACCACACACAGTCGCGGCTGGAAGATCTGCCGTTCCCTGCCGAGCTTGGGGACCGGGTCTACGGCTGCGACATCTGCCAGGACGTGTGCCCGTGGAACACGGGCGCGTCCCGCCGCGCGGCCGGCCTCGAGCCCGACGCGGTCGACGACGCCTTCCCGCCGCTCGGGGAATGGATCGAGGCCGACCCCGACGAGCTCGCCCACCGCTACCGGCGGCTCTACGTGCCCGACCGCGACGGCCGCCGCCTCGCCCGCAACGCGCGGGCGGCACTCGCCAACATCACTTCAGGGCGAGTGGGCTGATCCCGCGCAGGAGCCGCTCGGCCGAGCGGCGAACCTGCGTCCGCACGACCGCCGGCTCGATCACCTCGGCCTGGCCGCGGTAGCGGAGGATCTCGGAGACCAGCCACTCGCGCGAGCCGTAGGTGACGTCCGCGACCGCCGCCCCTCCGCGGGCGGGTTGCGCTCCCGGCCGGCCCTCGAGCTCCCAGCGGGCCCGCTCCGGCGCAAACCAGATGCGCGCGATGCCGACCTTCCCGCCCAGGGAGTGGTCGAGGTCGGCCATCTCGGCGCGCGGCTCGTAGCCGGTGCGTGAGAGGCGCGCCTCCTTGATGTACCCGACCCGGAACGTGCGCCGCCCGTCGCGGCTCTGGTCCCAGGTCTCGACGTACCAGCCGCGGTCGTCGCGGCGAAGGAGATACGGCTCGACGGCGCGGGTCGAGAACTCGTTCGACGACCGCGAGAGGTAGGTGATCTCGACGAGCTTGCGGTCGCGAACGCCGGCGCTCAGCACCGTGACGGCGTGCTCCTCGTCGTCGGTCTCCTGGGGCGCGGGTGTGTCGGCGAGCGCGTAGCTCCCGAAGGCGGCCTCGACCTTCTCGCGCACCGCGTGGAGGGTCGTGTGCGCCTCGGCTGCGACGAGCGGCGCGACGACGTCGAGCGCCCGCAGGAGCGCCTTCGCCTCGAGCGGCGAGAGCCGCGCGGGACGGCGGAAGGTGTCGCCGTAGAGCTCCTTGTCGACCATGACGTGGCCGTTCTCGGTGGCGCAGTAGACGGCGTAGCAGCCGCCGCCGAAGTTGACCAGGTTGAGCAGGTCGAGGCTCTCCTGGAGCTCCTGCGGCGTGAGCCGGAACCGCCGCTCGATCTCGTCCGATTCGACCCGGGCTGAGGCCGCGTCGCCGCAGCGGGCGAGCAGAAACGCCAGGAGCGCCTGGAGCAGCGCGAACCGCTCGGGTGCCACCGGACCGGGAGTGCGCGTGGGCGCAGGCCCGGGATCGGCGTCGGCGGCCGCCGGTGCGGCCGCCGGCACGGCGCGCGGATCGCCGCTGTGGGCCTCGATCACCGTCTGGAGGTCGGCGGCGACGGCCTCGACGACGGCGTCGGGCTCGACCGGATGGGCCCGTCCGCCCAGCGACAGGATCCAGGCCGAGAGCGCGGCGACGTCGGAGTAGGGCGTGGTGAAGCGGGCGGACCCGTCGGCGAGCTCCTCGACCTCGCCGTAGGCGCCGTAGCGGCGCTCGACGAGCCAGATGGCGTCGGCGCTCACCTCGATCACGGCCGTTCCCGTCTCGCCTGCCGAGAGCTTCCACGGCGGCCGGTCGCGGTAGGCGGTGACGTTGAAGTCGTCGGGGATGCGGAAGTCGCGCTCGCGGCGGGTCGCGAACTTGATCTCGCCGCGGATGCGCGAGACGCGGAAGGTGCGCCGGCGCCCGTCGTCGGGCTCCCGGTCGAGGTCGTCGCCGACGACGTACCAGATGCCGTTCATCTCCCAGAGGCCGTACGGGTTCACCGTGCGCTCGGCCTCGCTGTCGGAGCTGATCGTCCAGTAGCGGAACTTCACCGTGCGCTGCTTCGAGATGGCCTGCTCGAGCTTCGCCAGGCGGGCCGCGATCTCGTCGGTGTAGAGCGGCGCCAGGAGCTCGACCGGCGCGGTCTTGGGGCCGGGGTCGGTGGCCGGCCAGGCGCGGCCGAGGGCGAGGTTCTGGAGCGCGAGCCGCAGCGGCTCGGCATAGGCGAACTGGCCCTCGAGCAGGTAGAAGCTGGTCTGGAGCGCCGCCAGCTCGTCGTCGGTCAACTCGATCGGCGGCAGGAAGTACTGCTCCTCGCGCAGGCTGTAGAGCTCCTCCGAGGTGAACTCGTCACGGCTCGACGCGATCGGGATTCCCAGATCCTGGAGCTCGCGGCGGTCGGCGTAGTAGCGCCGGGCGAACGCCTCGTCGCCCATGTCCGAGTACCCCTCGACGTGGGTCTTGACGTCGCGCGCCGTGACGGGTCGCTGTTCCGCCATCAGGTACGCCACGAGCGAGAGCTGGCGGATGAGCTTGTCGGCGTCGTGGGTCAAGACCACGCGTAGTCTACCGGCCGCCGGCTTCCGGCCGCGCTCCGACCGAGGCCCGGACCGTGCCAAATTGCACTCGTGATCGCGCATCTCGACCTCGACGCGTTCTTCGCAGCCGTCGAGCTCCACCGCAACCCCGACCTGCGCGGGAAGCCCGTCGTCGTGGGCGGAAGCCCCGACGGCCGCGGCGTCGTGGCCACGGCCAGCTATGAGGCGCGCAGGTTCGGGATCCGCTCGGCGATGTCGAGCGCCGAGGCCCGCCGCCGCTGCCCGGGCGTCATCTTCGTCCGCCCCGACCACGGCGCGTATCGGGAGTGGTCAAGACGCGTGTGGTCGCTCGTCCGCGAGATGGCGCCCGTGGTCGAGCAGGTCGGGATCGACGAGGGCTACCTGGTGCTGCCCGACGGCGACCCGCGCGAGCAGGCCGAGCTGATCCAGCTCGCCGTCCGGGAGCGCATGCGGCTGTCGTGCTCGCTCGGGGTGGCCACCTGCAAGGTCGTCGCCAAGGTGGCGTCCGATGCGCGCAAGCCCGGCGGGATCACGGTCGTGCCGCCGGGGGGCGAAGCGGCGTTCCTGGCCCGGCTTCCGGTGCGGACGCTGCCGGGCGTCGGGCCGAAGGCCGAGGTACGGCTCGTGGCGGCGGGCATCTCGACGATCGGCGGGCTCGCCGAGCTGGACGACGCGAGGCTCGCCGAGCTCCTCCCGGGGCGGGTCGGCGGGGAGCTCCGCCTCCGGGCGCAGGGCGTCGATCCGCGGCCCGTGAGCGGCGAGCCGGCCGAGGCGATCTCGATCTCAAACGAGGAGACGTTCGACACCGACGTGCGCGACCGGGACGAGCTCTACGGGTACCTGCGCCGAATGTCGGAGGGGCTCGCCGCGGCGCTCGAGCGGCGCGGCATGAGCGCACGGACGGTGACGACGAAGGTGCGCTATCCGGACTTCGCGATCGCGACCCGGTCCCACAGCCTCCCTGTCGGCATCGACGACGCCGCCTCGATCGCCGACCTCGCCTGCAGCCTGCTTGACCGCGCGCTTCGGTCCAGGCCGGGGCCGATCCGGCTCGTCGGCGTCGGCGTATCGGGGCTCGACCGCCACCGCCAGCTCTCGCTGCCGGTGGAGGAGGACGCTACGCCGTGACGGGGAGCCGCTCCTCGAGGTGCTGATGCGAGGGGCAGTACTCGCGATCGGGCAGCGGCGTGCGCTGGCACGGCTTGCCCTTGCGGGTCGTCGCCTTGCACTGGTGCGCCTGGCCCTCGCCCGCGCGCTCGAGCTCATCGAGGATGTGCACGACCGCCGCGCCGATATGCCGGTCGATCGACCGGTACACCCGCACCTGGTCGGAGATCGAGAAGAGGTGCCGGATCTCCGAGAAGAGGCTCTGGCTCGGCTTCGCGAAATAGTGCGGATCGCGTGCCAGCCGCTCAATCGTCGCCTCGCAACACTGAAGCACCCGGCGCCGACCCTCCTGGGAGGAGACGGTGTCGGGATGCGGGTCGACGAGGTCCTTGATTTCGACGAAGAGTGCGCGGCTGACCCGATACATGCGACCTCCAGTTCGGTGTCACAAGGGGGGTGGGGCGGCCCGGTTAGTATGCCCGATTCCACGTTCATCTAGCCACTAGGATTGTTAAGCGCAGGTTAATCTCGGGGTTTTTTCCGGAGAAGGGCGCAGAAGACCGGCGATTCGTCGGTACCCCAGGGTGTCACAAACGCGGCCGTTCACCTGTTACGTGTCGGAGCTCTTCCGGGAGCACGATCCCGGACCGCATCCCGAGCGGCCGGCCCGGATCGACGCCGTGATGCACGCCGTCCGGTCGGCCGACGCGCCGGTCGAGGAAGCGCTGCCCGCGGCCTCCCAGGATCTGGAACGGGTCCACCCGCCCGCGTTTCTCGCCTCGATCCGGGAGCTGTGCGAATCGGGTGGCGGGGCGATCGACCTCGACACGGTCGTGAGCAAGCGCAGCTACGACGCCGCGGTTGTCGCCGCCGGTGCTGCCACCGCGGCGGTCGACGCGGTGCTTCGGGGCGATCTCCAAGCGGCGTTCTGTCTCGGCCGGCCGCCGGGGCATCACGCAGAGGCGGCGCGGGCGATGGGGTTCTGCCTGGTGAACCACGCGGCGGTCGCGGCCGCCTACGCGCGGGCGGCGGGCGTCGAGCGGGTGGCCGTGCTCGACTGGGATGCCCACCACGGGAAC
>DATIDU010000118.1:0-2320 GCA_035456145.1 Gaiellales bacterium
AGCCGGTCAGATAGCGAATGTTCGCCCGCGACGTGACGAGGAGCGCGTCCACGCCCAGCGCGTCGAGGCGCCGCCCCAGCGCGGCCAGCCGATCTCTGTAGCTCACCTCGTCGCCGCCAGGCGCTCGAGCGCCTCCCGGTACCCGTCCGGCCCGTGCCCCACGATGCGATGCGAGACGACGTCGGCGATCACGGACTTCCGGCGCCACTCCTCCCGCTGCTCGATGTTCGAGAGATGCACCTCGATGATCGGCCCGGGGAAGATCTCAAGCGCGTCGCGCACGGCGTAGGAGTAGTGCGTCCACGCCCCCGGGTTCACGATCAGCCCGTCCGCGCCACCGCACGCCTCGTGGATCATGTCGACGTAGTCGCCCTCGCTGTTGGTCTGCCAGCAGCGGACGGTCAGCTTCAGATCCTTCGCCCAGTCGTAGATCATCGTCTCGAGCTGCGGCAGCGTCGTCGTCCCGTACTGGGCCGGGTCGCGCTTGCCGAGCATGCTCAGGTTGACGCCGTTCAGGACCGCGACCTGCATGGACCGGAGAGGTTACTTGACAGCTGGTTGCGCGACCGCTCCGGCCTGGGTACGCTCGCCCGCGATGCGCGCAGGTCAGGCGATCGCGTTGGTTCTGGCCGTGGGCCTGCTCGCAGGCTCCGGCGGTGCCGCGCGTGCGAGCTCGCACGGCCCCACGCCGCACGCGTCGACAACCATCAGCGTGTGGTTCAAGCGCTCCGGGCGGCTGTGGCACACAAAGCGCATGGTCTCAACCGCGACGCCTCGCGTGAAGACCACGGTGCGCGCGCTCTTTGACGGTCCCAACGCGGCGGAGTCGGCCGCCGGGGTGAAGAGCGCCGTCCTCGCCGGCACGCGTCTTTTCAGCACGTCACCGAGCGGCCACGTGGTGACTGTCAACGTCGGCAACAAGTTCGTGGCACCGGCGCCGAAGAAGCGGATCCGGATGCGGCTGGCACAGCTCACGTACACGGCCACGCAGTTCCCGGACATTCACGCCGTCCACCTCGAGAATCAGGGCAACGACGTCCGCATGATTCACGGCGTGCCCGTGCCCGCGCAGATGACGCGCGCGATGTTCGCCCGCCTCTTGCCGGCGATCGTCGTGAACACGCCGGCGATCGGCACGCACCCGGCATCGCCCATCCACGTCACCGGTACGTCGGATGTGTTCGAGGCGGCGATGGTCGTCAAGGTCCTCGACTCGGCCGGCCACCGCATCGCCCGGAAGTCCTTCACGGCGAGCTGCGGCACCGGGTGCCGGGGCCGGTTCACCGTCATGATCTCCTACCAGGTGGCGACCGCCCAGAACGGGACCCTCGTCGTCACCGACACCTCGGCGCGGGGCGGCCGGCCGCCGAACATCGTGCGCATCCCGCTCAGGCTCTCGCCCTAGCGGCCTACGAGCGGCGCGTGACGGCCCGGGCGACGGCCTTCTCGACGAGCTCGTCTGCGATGTCGATCCCCCAGACCGGCTTTCCGACCGCCTCGAGTAGTGCGAAGCGCACCCGGCCTCCGCGCGCCTTCTTGTCGCGGGCCATGGCGTCGATCACCGCCGCCGGACTGACGTTCCGCGCCGTGACCGGAAGCCGGTGGCGGCGCAGGAGCCCGCGCACCTCCTCCTCGACCGAGGCGTCGAGCCCGGTGCACTGGGCCGAGAGCCAGAGCGCCGCGAGGAGCCCGACCGCCACAGCCTCGCCGTGCGAGAACGCCTGATAGCCCGTCGCGGCCTCGATCGCATGGCCCACGGAATGGCCGAGGTTGAGGACGGCCCGCTCCCCGCGCTCCTCGGGGTCCGCGGCGACGATCCGCGCCTTGTACGCGGCTGAGCGCCGGATGAGCTCGAGGCGCTCCTCGGGCGATCCACGGCCCGGCTTCCAGCCGCGCACGAGCTCCCACAGCCGGCCGCCCGCCAGGAGGCCCGTCTTCACGACCTCGGCGAAGCCCGCCGACCACTCGCGCAGCGGCAGCGTCTCGACCGTCGCGGGATCGCAGACGACCCACTCCGGCTGGTGGAAGGCCCCCACCGCGTTCTTGGCCTGCGGCAGGTCGACGGCCGTCTTGCCGCCGATCCCCGCGTCGACCATGCCGGTGAGCGAGGTCGGGACCGAGATCCAGGGGATGCCGCGCAGGTAGGTCGCCGCGATGAAGCCGGCCGTATCGGTGGCCGCACCGCCACCGAGTCCGACGACGACGTCGCCGCGCTCGACCCCGAGATCGGCCAGGCGCATCCACGCCTGGCGCGCGACCGCCACCGTCTTGGCCGCCTCGCCGGCCGGAAGCCGGACGGTGACGAGCGGGTCGACCGGCG
>DATIDU010000119.1:0-7313 GCA_035456145.1 Gaiellales bacterium
ATCGCCGCCGAGTCCATGATGTCCTGGCTCGTCGCGCCCCAGTGCACGAACGCCGCCCCCTCTCCGCCGACGGCCTCGGCGAGCTCGCGCACCAGCGGCTCCACCGGGTTCGCCGACGCGCGCCCGGCCGCGGCCAGCCGGACCGGGTCGAAGAGCTCCGGCCGGCAGCGGTCGGCGATCGCGGCGGCGGCGTGGGCGGGGATCGTGCCGGCGATCGCCTCGGCGTTCGCGAGCGCCCGCTCGGCCTCGAGCAGGGCGGCGAGCCAGGCCCGGTCGGAGACCGCCTCCAGCAGGTCGTCGGGGACGAGGATGGCCTCGAACCCGCTCACAGCGCGAAGAACGTCGTCTGCCCCTCGCCCCGGAGGCGGATGTCGAAGACGAGACCGTCGCCGTCCGGGCGGGCGATGAGCGTCGCGCGCTCGCCGGGATCGAGGCCCGCGAGCACCGGGTCGGCGGCGTTCGCCTCCTCCTCGTTCGGCAGGTACATCCGCGTGAGGAGCGGCTTCAGGAGCCCGCGTGCGAAGACGAGCACGGCCAGGTGCGGCGCCTCGCCGCCGGCGCCCGGCGGCGGCGCCGATACCAGCCGGAACGCGCCGTCAGCGTCTGTGCCGCAGCGGCCGAAGTGCCGGCCCGCGCGGTCCCAGGCCTCGACCACGGCGTCGGGCACCGGCTCGCCGTCGCCGTCGGTCACCCGGCCCGAGATCGCGAGCGCACCCTCGCTCCCCTCCGGGACGAGCTCGTGCTGGGGACGCGTGCAGAGGCCGATGGCGAAGAAGGGGCCGACGGTCTGGGAGGGTGTCGGGGCCGGCACCGGTCAGTCCTCCATCGGCGTGCGGCCGAGCACGACGTCGAACCGGTACCCGAGCGCCCACTCAGGCGTCGTCGTCTCCCAGTCGAAGGTGCTCACCATCCGCTGCCGGGCAGCCGGGTCGCGGACGGACTGGAAGATGGGGTCGAAGTCGAAGAGCGGGTCGCCGGGGAAGTACATCTGCGTGACCAGGCGGTCGGTGAAGGCGCGGCCGAACACCGAGAAGTGGATGTGGGCGGGCCGCCACGCGTTGGGGTGGTTGCGCCACGGGTACGCGCCGGGCTTCACGCTCACGAACCGGTAGCGGCCCTCGGCGTCGGTGAGGCAGCGGCCGGCGCCGGTGAAGTTGGGATCGAGCGGCGCGGGGTGCTGGTCGTTGCCGTGCCGGTAGCGGCCCGCGGCGTTGGCCTGCCAGACCTCGACGAGCGTCTCCGGCACCGGCCGGCCGTCGGAGCCGAGCACGCGGCCCGACACCACGATCCGCTCACCCAGTGGCTCGCCGTCGTGCTGGGTCGTGAGGTCGGAGTCGCCCGCGGCCACATCGCCGTCGCCGAAGGCGGGCCCGGTGAGGTCGGCGAGCGCCTCCGGCAGGAGGACGAGCGGCCGATCCGGGGCGCGCCTCGCGCTCGAGCGGTAGTCCGGATGCAGGTAGAGCGGCTCCGTGCCGCCGCGGTCGGAGTCCTCGACGCGCACCAGGCGCCCGCCGCTCACGCGTCGCTCCGCTCTTCGACGGTCCGCAGCGATCGCAGCGCGCTCAGCTCGCGCTCACTTGGCGGGATCCCCACGTCGACCTCGGAGGCGACGCGCAGCTCCCACCCGGTCGCCTCGCGCACCCGGTCCACCGTCACGCCGGGGTGAAGCAGGGTGAGCTGGAGCTCGCACGTGGCCGGGTCGGGCTCGAGCACCCCCAGGTCCGTGATGACGGCGGTGACGCCGCGGCCTGTGAGCCCATAGCGCTCTCGCGCGCCCGGGCCGTCGCCGTAGCCCACGGTGGTCACGAAGTCGAGGCGCTCGACGAACGCCCGCCGGGTGTGCTCGAGCATGACGAGCGTCTCGCGGCACGACGCCGCGATCTCGGGCGCCCCGCCGCCGCCGGGGAGCCGCACCTTCGGATGCTCGTAGTCGCCGATCACCGTGCTGTTCAGATTGCCGAAGCGGTCGATCTGAGCGGCGCTCAGGAACCCGACATCGATCCGCCCGCCCTGGAGCCAGTACCCGAAGATCTCGGGGACCGACACCACCGCGTCGGCGGTCTCGGCGAGCTCGCCGTCGCCGATCGAGAGCGGCAGGTGGCGCGGCTTGGCGCCGATCGTCCCGCTCTCGTAGATGAGGACGCAGCCGGGGGCGTGGGTCGCCCGGGCCAGGTTCGCGGCCCGGCTGGGAAGGCCGATGCCCACGAAACAGACCGTGCCGTCGTGGAGACGGCGCGCGGCCGCCACCGCCATCATCTCGGCCGCGGTGTAGCCGTTCTCGCTCACGCGGTGGCCGCCTCTCGGAGGCTCGTGCGGTACTCGCCGACGTCGCGGGTCTCGAGCACGTGACGTCGCATCCACTCCTGAAACCGCTCCCGGTCGCGGCTGATCGCGTCCCAGCGCCGGTAGAAGTCGTTGTCGCGGTCGTAGGAGCCGTGGGCGTAGGACGGGTGGGCGCCGCCCGGCGCGGCGGCCACCGCCGTGACGACCCAGCCCGGCAGGATGGTCGCGCCGATCCGGGGCTCGAGCTCCGGCACGATCTCCTCGACGGTGACCAGCGACCGAGCCGACGCGAGCACCGTCTCCTTCTGCACGCCGCTGATCCCCCAGAGCTGGACGTTTCCGGCGTGATCGGCCCGCTGGGCGTGGACGATGCCGACGTCGGGCCGGAGCGCCCGCACGGCGGCGAGCCGTTCGCCCGTGAACGGGCAGTCGATCCACGACGCCGTCGGTGTATGGGCCGGCAGATCGGTACCGGCGTAGCCGCGCAGCACCGCGAACGGCAGGTTGGCGGCACCCGCCGAATAGGCCGCCGCCATCCCTGCATGAGAGTGCTCCTCGATCTGAAGCGGCGCCGGCCATGCGTGCTCGACGGCGTCGCGGAGCCGGTGCAGCGACCCCACCCCGGGATTTCCACCCCACGAGAAGATGAGCCCGGAGGCGCACCCCATCCCGATCAGCTGGTCGTAGATCACGTCCGGCGTGAGCCGGACCAGGGTGAGATCGCGCCGGCCCTGGCGGATGACCTCGTGCCCGGCGGCGTGCGGGATCAGGTGCGTGAACCCCTCGAACGCGACGGTGTCGCCGTCGTGGACGAGCTCGCGCACCGCCTCGGCAAGCGTGACGACCTCAGCCATCCGAACCCATCAAAACGGGAACGGCCTCGTGCCGCTCTGCACGGTGATCCAGCGCATCTCGGTGAACTCGTCCATCGCGAACGTCCCGCCGAAGCGTCCCCAGCCGCTGTCCTTGACACCGCCGAACGGCATCTGCGGCTCGTCGTGCACCGGCTGGTCGTTCACGTGGACGATGCCGGACTGGAGCTGCTCGGCCAGCGCCAGCCCGCGATCGGGATCGCTCGTCAAGATGCCGGCGGCGAGCCCGTAGGCGGTGTCATTCGCACGCGCCACGGCCTGCTCGGCGGAGTCGACCACCTCGATGGACGCCACCGGCCCGAACGTCTCGACCTGCGCCAGCTCGGAGTCGGGCGGAACGTCCGCCAGGAGCGTGGCCTGGAAGCACGACCCCACCGCCTCGCCGCCGGCGAGCACGCGCGCACCCTGGCGGACGGCGTCGTCAACGCGGCCCTTGACCGTCGCGAGCGCCTGCTTGGTGATGAGCGGGCCGATGATGGTGGCGTGCTCCTTCGGGTCGCCGAGCGAGAGGCCGGCCGTCTTCTCGGCCAGCCGGCCCGTGAACTCCTGCGCGATCGGGCGCTCGACGATGATCCGGCGGGCCGACATGCAGATCTGGCCCTGGTGCAGGTAGGCGCCGAAGGCCGACGCCGAGACGGCATAGTCGACGTCGGCGTCGGCGAGCACGATGAGCGGGTTCTGGCCGCCCAGCTCGAGCACGACCCGCTTCAGGTTGCGGCCGGCCGCCTCCGCCAGCTTGCGCCCAGTGGCCGTCGACCCGGTGAAGTTGATGCGGCGCACGTGCGGGCTCTCGACCATCTCGTCGGCGATCGGGCCCGCCTCGCCGCGGCCGTGCGTCACGATGTTGAGGACGCCCGGCGGAAGCCCCGCCTCGGCGAAGATCTCGCCCCACAGGAGCCCGCCGACGTACGGCGACTCCTCCGACGGCTTCAGCACCACGGTGTTTCCGAAGACGAGCGGAGCGGCGATCGATCGCGCCGAGAGGATGAGGGCGGCGTTCCACGGCGAGATCGCACCCACCACCCCGACCGGACGGCGGACGCCCATGGCGAAGGCGCCGGGAAGATCGGACGGGACGACGGTCCCGGTCGGGGCATACGCCGCCCCGGCCGCCTGCCGGAAGAGCCCCGGCACGAAGCCCATCTGGAACATCCCGAAGCCGAAGGTGCAGCCGGTCTCGCGGGCCAGCCACTCGACGACCTCGTCGCGGCGGCTCTCCAGCACGTCGGCCGCCTTCAGGAAGATCGCCTGGCGCACGGCGGGCGGCGTGTGCGACCACTCCGGGAACGCCGCCGCCGCCGCCTCGACCGCACGGCGAGCGTCGTCGCGGGCGCCGGCCGCAACGTGGGCGACGACGTCACCCGTGTAGGGGTCGGTGTCGTCGAACCGGTTGCCGCCGCCGGGCTCGACCCACTCACCGCCGATGAAGTGCTGGCACTCGCGGATGCTGGTCTCGGTCGCGCTCATCTCGCCCCTCCTCGTCGTCACACGTGCAGGAGCCGAGCTTAGTCCTGCCCGCGTATCGTGGCGATTGCGACGTGTGGTTGGTGGCGAAGCTCTCGCAACTTGGCTAGCGTTCGCCGCTTCGTGCTGCGCCCGTTGCTCATCGCATCGTCCGCGCTGCTTCTTGTCGCGCCCGCTGCATATGGGTCCGGGACAGGGCTTGCGCCGCAGGAGCTCCGCTCCGCCCCACCGCCGACCGTCGGGCAGGTGGCGCTCGAGCGGGCGCTTTCGATGCGCGGCGTCCCGTACGTGTACGGCGGCTCCTCGCCGTCCGGCTTCGACTGCTCCGGCCTCGTCCGATACGCCTACCGCGGCGCCGGGATCGCGCTCGCCCACTCGAGCTACGCCCAGTGGGACGCTGGATGGCGCGTGCGCCGGCGGGCGCTTCTGCCGGGCGACCTCGTCTTCTTCGGGATGGGCCACGTCGGCCTCTACGTCGGCGGCGACCGCTTCGTGCATGCGCCCGAGACCGGGCGGGTCGTGTCGGTGAACCGCATCGACCGCGGCTGGTACGCGCGCACCTTCTCGGGCGGCATCCGCCTGCCCGGCTCGCAGCAGCTCGCCCCGAGCTGACGGAACGCGCACGGGGAGATGGGCCGTAGCGCTCGCGTGCGCATATCTCGTGCTGTCGTGGTTTCGTTGCTCTGCGCCGGGTGCTTCGGCGGACCGGCCGGGCAGACGGCGTCGGCCACGCCCGGAGAGCACCTCGGCGTGACGGCGACGTTCCCCACGGCGTGGTCCGTCACCTGGAGGCCGTGCCACGACTGCGCTGACCCGCGCGGGATCTTCGAGGCCGCCTCCTATCGCACCGCCCGGCACGGTCCCAGGCTGGTGTGCGACGGCGTCGCGGACGGCGAGGTCGTCCTGTCGGTCAACGAGGTTCTCGCGGGACGGTTCGCCGGTCAGCCTGCGCCGCCGCGAAGCGACTACCCGCCCCGGCGCCGGCCCTTCCGAATCGGGAGGCTGGGACGCGGCCGGGTCTACGAGGGGTGCGACATGCCCCGCGCGCACCTCTTCCGCTTCCGCGACTCGGGCCGCCTGCTCTACGCGTGGGCCGTGTTCGGGCCGCACCCCTCTCGCGCCGTACGCGCGCAGGCGCAGGACGTGCTGAACAGCCTGCGAATCGCGCCGCTTCGGTAGCCGACCAGCGGGTTCGCCCGGCTGGTCCGCAGACAACGGGTCTGACCCCGATGTTGCGTCGTGGTGTAGATTCGGCAAAATGGCCCAGCCTAAACACCATTCTGTGGTGGCGGCCGTCGATGGCGCGATCGACGCCTGCGCGGAACGGGCCTTGGCATTCCTTGACGCGCTCGTGCGGGAGCCGAGCCTGCCGGGCGCCGAGCACGGCGCCGAGGACGTCCTGGCCGCCGAGCTCGACCGGATCGGTATGGCGGTCGACCGCGTGCCGTTCCCCGCGGACATCGAGCTCGATCCCGCGGCCGGTGTCGGGCCCGGCTCCTACGCCGGGCGCACGATCGTCGTCGGCCGGCTCGGCCCGGACGGCGGACGGCGGCTCATCCTGAACGGGCACCTCGACGTCGTGCCGGCCGGCGACGAGCGGCTGTGGACGTCGCCGCCGTTCGCGCCCCGGGTCTGCGACGGCTGGATGGTCGGACGCGGCGCCGGCGACATGAAGTCGGGCCTGGCGATGGCGACGCTCGCGCTCGAGGCGCTCCTCCACGCCGATCCCGGCGGCGAGCCGCCGGTGACGCTCGTGGGCGCGATCGAGGAGGAGCGGAGCGGCAACGGGACCCTGGCCTCGATCCGGGCGGGAGTCGTCGGCGACGCCGCGGTCCTCCTGGAGCCGACCGACCTGCGCCTGCTCGTCGCCGGGATCGGCGTCCTCTGGTTCGAGGTCGAGGTCTTCGCCGAGGCGGGCCATGCGCTCGGCGCCGGCCCCGCGATGGGGGCGCTCACGGTCGCCCTGCACGTGATCGAGGAGCTGCGCCGGCTCGAGTCGGAGCTCAACCTGAACGGCGGGCGCGAGCGGCACGCGCTCAACATCGGCACCTTCACCGCCGGCGAGTGGCAGTCGAGCATCCCCGGCACGGCCCGGATCGGGTGCCGCCTCGGCTTCCCGCGCGGGATGGCGGTGGACGAGGCGATGCGGCGTGTGCGCGAGGCCGTCGAGCGGGCGGCCGGCGCGGAGCCGGCGTCCGCCGCGCCGCGCGTGCACTTCAACGGCTTCCGCGCCGAGGGCTACGAGCTCCCCACCGACGACCCGCTCGTGACGGCGCTCGCGGTCGCCCACCACGACGCCCACGGCCGCACTCCCGCGCTCGTCACCACCGCCGGGACGACCGACGCGCGCTTCTACCGAAACCAGCTCGGGATCCCGGCACTCTGCTACGGGCCGCGGGTCGAGAACATGCACGCCGCGGACGAGCGCGTCGAGCTTCAGAGCATCGTCGCCGGTGCCCGCACCCTGGCCCGCTTCCTGCGCACCTGGAGGGACGCGGCGTGATCGAGGGGATCGGCGACACCGGCGTCCCGCTCAGCCCGCTGCGGCTCCAGAACGCGTCCGAGCAGATCGCCGAGCGCCTGGTGACCGCGATCGCGCTCGGCGAGTTCGTGCCCGGCCAGCGGCTGCCGGCCGAGCGCGAGCTGGCAGGCATGCTCGAGGTGAGCCGCTCCACCGTGCGCGAGGCCCTCCAG
>DATIDU010000120.1:0-4253 GCA_035456145.1 Gaiellales bacterium
GGAAGAGCAGGGTGTTCCACGAGTCGTTCTTCCAGTGGGTCTCGTTGTACGGCGCGTCCTTGGCCAGCGCCTGCAGGTAGAAGAACTTCATCGACGTGATCGCCCACTGCGTCTCTGCAAACGGCATCTTCAGGTAGAGCAGCGACGGGTTGTAGTAGGCGTTGGCCGGCTCCTGCTTCAGCTTCATCGTGACGCCCGCCGCCTTGGCCTGCTCGGCGAGAAGCGTGGCCGACTCGACGAAGCCGGGGAAGATCTGCGAGGTCTGAAGCAGGACGGTCAGGTTCTCCTGGCCCGCCTTCTGGAGCAGCGACTTCGCCTGCTCGATGTCCTGCTCACGCTGCGGCAGCGAGTCGTCGTACCACTCGAGGCCCGCACCGACGATGTCGTTGCCGAGCTTGCCGTAGCCGTTCAGCGCGCCGTCGATCAGCGCCTGCCGGTCGGCGATCAGCTTGATCGCCATCCGCACGTTGTTGTCGTTGAACGGCGGCTTGGTCGTGTCCATGTAGAACATCATGGGCTGCGGCGAATGGCCGGAGAGGACGACCATGTCGCCGGTGCTCGCGTGCGCCTTGGCCTGGGCGGTCGGCAGCTGCGCCATGGCGTCGATGTCGCCCGCGAGAAGCGCGTTCAGGCGCGCAGTCGGGTCGGTGATCGAGGTGATCTTGAGCTCGTCGACGTAGGGCTTGCCCGAGACCCAGTAGTTCGGGTTCTTCTTGAACACGCTCTCCTGCCCGGGCGTGAACGTGTCCGCCATGAACGGCCCCGTGCCGACCGGGTTCTTGAAGTCCTTCTCGCCGTCCTGGAGGATCCACGTGTTGTAGTAGGTGAAGTTGGCCGCCAGGTCGGCGTCGGGCGCCTTGAGCGGGATGCGCACCGTCAGGTCGTCGATCTTCTTCAGGCCGTGGAGGTCGATGCCCGAGACGAACGGCACGGCGAAGCTGGACGGCTTGGCCATCTGCTGGATCGAGTAGATGACGTCGTCGGCGCCGAACGACTTGCCGTTGTGGAAGGTGACGTCGGGCCGCAGCTTCACCTCATACTGGGTGGCGTCGGCGTTGGCGTTCCACTCCAGGGCGAGCCCGGGGCTCGTCGAGAGGTCGGCGTTCACGAGCACCAGCGGGTCGTACAGGTTCTGGATCCGGCCCTGGTCGATCGGCGTGATGCCGATCAGCGGATTCAGCGTCTCGGCGGTGCCGCCGCCGACGAAACCGGCGCGGAGGGTGCCGCCGGGGACCGGCTTACCGCCGCCGGTCGAGGCCGACCCGCCGGAGCTGCCGCCGCTTCCACCGCATGCGGCGGCCAGAAGCGGGGACATCGCGGCCATCGCCCCGGCCGCTCCCTTCAGGAATGTGCCGCGCGAGAGCCGGAAGCTGTCGTGATCGGTGCCCGAGGGCGCGTGTGGATGGTTCGGGTCGGTCACCGTCTCCTCCAGATCGGGGCTCCAGGAAGATCTCGCCGTCCACTCTCGCATACCGCGGGGACGAGGTGAAGTGGCGGAGGCGACAACGATTCGCACTGCGCGGTGGCCCACCCGATAACCGGGGCCGCGGCGCTCCTCGCGCGCTCGGATGGCCGTCGCAGCGGCGCGAATTGGCTGCTCATGCGGGAACGCCGCTCGGCCAAGGGGGCGGTATGCTATCAGACCAATCTGACGCCGACCGAAAAGGGACTGGACCGCCGTGGAAGGAACACTGCTCGCCTCGAATCTCGGGTTTCCGGAAGGCCCCGTCGTCATGCCCGACGGCTCGATCGTCATCTGCGACGGGAACATCGGCGAGCTGCTGCGCTGGGACGGCTCATCAATGTCGACGTTCGCCGACACCGGCGGATCCCCGTGGGGGGCGGTGCTGGGATCGGACGGAGCCGTCTACGTGACCCAGGGCGGGAACGTCCCTGGCAGCCCCGACCAGAGCGCCGTCGCGGGCATCCAGCGGGTGAACGTCGACGGGTCGGTCGAGATGCTCTCGACCGAGATCGGCGGGCATGCGCTCGCAGGCCCGAACGACCTCGCATTCGGCCCCGACGGCCGGCTCTGGTTCACCGACTCGGGCACCGAGCAGGACGACCGCTTCCCGGAGAGCGAGCGCGCGCCCGGCCGGCTCTTCGTGCTCGGCGCGGGCGGGGCGGGCGAGTTCCTGATGGAGCGGGCGGGCGTCTATCCGAACGGCATCGCGTTCGACGGGCAGGGCCGGCTCTACTGGACCGAATCCGCCGCGCACCGCGTCTGCCGGCTCGACGACGGTGAGGCGACGACGTTCTGCCAGCTCTCCGACGGGCACGTTCCGGACGGGATGGCGTTCGCCGCCGACGGCCGCGCGTTCGTCTGCACGACGATCTCGGGCGGCGTCACGGTGCTCTCGGCTGAGGGCGAGGTGCTGGAGGAGATCTCGCTCGGCGAACACGCCACGAACTGCATCTTCGACGGCTCGACGCTCTACGTCACGGCGACGAAGGTCGCCGAGATCCACGCCGACCAGCGCACCGGAACGTTCTGGCGGGTCGAGACCGACGCGTCGGGGCCGCTGCCGCTGCTGCCGGGGAGGCTCTAAGCCACGCACCAACCAACCGGGGACAGTCCCTGAACAATTTGCGCGCGCGATGCAGCGCGGTCTCGTGACGATCGCGCCCGCGGGCGGCCGAATCCCACCGGGGTTCGCCGGCCCGGTGGTCACGGGACCGCGCCGGACCGCACACGGCGCTTGATGCGGGGTCTGACCCCACGGGTTCGCCGGCTCTCAGCCGCTCACCACGCTGACGCGCTCGCCGGTCGCCACCGCCTGCTCGGCGGCGAGCAACGTGTGGAGCGTGCCGAGCGCGTCGGCCGGCGAGCACGCGACGGCGGACTGCCCGCCGCCTGCAACGGCCCCCAGGAACCGGGCGACCGAGGCGCTGCGCGGATCGGCCGCGCCGGCGACGTCGACCTCCGAGCCACGCGAGCGGCCGCGGATCGATCCCGCCCCGGCCAGGTCGAGTCTGAGAGCGACGTCCGCCGCCATCACGTCGAGCGAGTAGCACGGCGGCTGCTGGGCGTCGGTCCAGCCGAGCGCGACGATCCCGATGCCTCCACCCGCGAACCGCGTGACAACGGCGACGGCGTCATCCAGCGCCGGCGCTCCCTCGGCCGCAGTCGCCAGGAGCCCGCCGGCCGACGCCGCCTGCACCTCCGAGACCGGTCCCGCCACGGCTCGCTGGAGGTCCACGTCGTGGCTTGCAAGCTCGAAGAGAATGCCGCCGCTCGCGCGCGCGTCCTCGAACCAGCTGCTCGTCCGGCCGCGCTGCGCCGGGCCGATCCCGCGGCTCACGACGAGGCCCGGGGGATCGCCGCGCAGCTCGGCGCGGATCCGGTCGATCACGTCGAGGCTCCGCCATTGGTAGCCGACCGCGCACACGACGCCCGCCTCCCGCCACGCCTGGACGATCGCCTCGCCGTCGGCGGCCGTCCGAGCGAGTGGCTTCTCGAGGTAGACCGGGAGGCCGCGTTCAAGCGCCGGGGTCGCCGCCGCCAGGTGGGCACCCGGAGGCGTGCAGACGAACACCGCGTCGAGGCGCTCTCGGGCGAACATCGCCTCCGGGTCGTCGTAGGCCGCCGCGCCGCCGGCCATCGCCGCCGTCTCCCGCGCCACGGCCGTGTCGAGGTCGCAGACGGCGGCGACGCGCGCCTCGGCGTGCTCGGCGATCGCGGACAGGTGGCTCCGCGCCATCGCGCCGGCTCCCACGATGCCGATCCTCACGCCGGCATCTCGAGCAGCACCCGGCCGAGCTTGCCGGGCGCGCGCACGTGGTCGAGCGCGTCGGCGGCCTCGTCGAGCGGGAAGACCCGGTCGACGAGAGCCGTCGCCTGGCCCGACTCGAAGAGCGGCACGACGCGGCGACCGAACTCCTGGACGAGGACGGCCTTCTCCTCGGGCGGCCGCGACCGCAGCGTCGTCCCGATCATGCGAACGCGCCGGCTCATGAGGTCGCGCAGCACGAACGTGGCTTCGTCGCCCGGCTTCCCGGCGACGACGACCAGCCGCCCGCCCCGAGCCAGCGACTCCAGGTTGGCCGCCATGTGCACGGCTCCGACGAGCTCCAGGATGACGTCGGCGCCGCCCAGCTCGCCCACGCGGGCGGACGCTTCCTCGGCACCGAGGGCCGCCGCGCCCAGCTCGGCGACGCGCGGGCGCAGCTCCTCCGAGCGGACGCTGGCGACGACCGTCGCGCCCCTCGCCGCCGCGATCTGCACCGCCGCCGTCCCGACCCCGCCGTTCCCG
>DATIDU010000121.1:0-8060 GCA_035456145.1 Gaiellales bacterium
GGATCCGATCCGGCGCTGTCGCCGACCTCCCCGCTCTGCTCGACCGGCTCCAGGAGCGGCTAGAGCAGAACGGGGCGATCGTCCACCGCGCGCCGACAGGCGCCGACGCCGCCCGATACGTGACCGAGGTCGCGCTGAGGCACGGGCGGACGGTGGTCAAGAGCAAGTCGATGGCGTCCGAGGAGATCGGCCTCAACGAACATCTCGAAGCCGCGGGCATCGAGGTCGTCGAGACCGACCTCGGCGAGTTCATCGTCCAGGTTGCCGGCGAGGCGCCCGAGCACATCATCATGCCGGCGATCCACAAGAGCCGCGAGCAGGTCCGCGAGCTGTTCGAGCCGCTCGCGGGCCGGGAGCTCGGCACCGACCCGGCCGACCTGATCGCCTTTGCCCGCGGCTACCTCCGCGAGCGGTTCCTCTCGGCGCCGGTCGGCGTCACCGGCGTCAACTTCGCCGTCGCCGAGACCGGGACGGTGGTGATGGTCACCAACGAGGGCAACGGCCGGATGTGCTCGTCGCTCCCGCGGGTGCACATCGCCGTCATGGGCATGGAGCGGGTCGTCGCGCACGTATCGGACCTCGCCGTGCTCCTGCCGCTCCTCACCCGCTCGGCGACGGGGCAGAAGATCTCGTCATACGTCTCGATGCTGAGCGGACCGCGCCGCGACGGCGAGGCCGACGGCCCCGACGAGATGCACGTCGTCATTCTGGACAACGGTCGCTCGCGGGTGCGCGAGACGCCGTACAGGAGCGTCCTGAACTGCATCCGCTGCGGCGCCTGCCAGAACGTCTGCCCGGTGTACCGCCAGGTCGGCGGCACGGCGTATGGCTGGGTGTATGGGGGCCCCATCGGTGCCGTCCTCACGCCGCTCCTGCACGGCGACCAGGAGCTGGGCCACGCCTCGTCGCTCTGCGCCGCCTGCGACGACGTCTGCCCGGTCAAGATTCCGCTGCACGAGCTCCTTCTCGGGCTGCGGCGCGACCGCGCGTCCGACTCGGCCGGCGGACTCGAGCGGCTGGCGTTTCGCCTCTGGAGCTTCGCCTGGAGCCGGCCGCGGCTCTTCCGGCTGACGGTACGGCTGGCAGGGATCGCGCGTGGCCCGGTGCCGCTGCTGCGCCGCTTCACCCGCACTCGCGACCTCCGGGTGCACCGGTGATCGACCGCTTCACCCGCGAGCTGGAGGCCGTCGGCGGCCACGTGCATCACGGCCGTGAGGCGCTGGCCGGGTTGACGGGCGAGGGTGTTTCCGTGACGCCGTGCCTCGTGCTCATCGCCGAGACCGGGACGGCGATCGTGTCCGCGCGCCTTTCCGGCGGCCGTCGCCCCGGCCTCGTCGACCCCGTCCACGTGGTCGAGGCGACCGAGGCCCAGCTCGTGCCCGACCTCGCCGCCGCACTCGAGCTCGTCGGCCCGGAGCTGATCGAGTCCTCCTCGGTCACCTTCGTGACCGGCCCGAGCCGCACCGGCGACATCGAGCAGATGCTGATCCGGGGTGTGCACGGGCCGGGCGAGGTGCATGTGGTATTCGTCCCGCCGTCGTGAGCGCCCCCTCGACCGAGTTCCTCTATCTGAGCCAGGAGGACGTCGTGGCCGCGGGCGGCACCGACATGGCGGCGATGATCGACGTGATGGCGCGTGCCTTCGCCGTCAAGGCGGCGGGCCAGGTGTTCATGCCGCCGAAGGTGATGATCACCTGGTCGGACGGCCCGGGCACCGAGGAGCGCGACGGCCGCATCATGGCGATGCCGGCCTACGTCGGCGGCGAGTTCGACGTCGCCGGCCTCAAGTGGATCCCGAGCGTCCCCGACAATCCGGAGCGAAACGGGCTCCCGCGGGCGAACGCGCTTGTCCTGCTCTCCGACCGGGCCACGGGCCTTCCGCTGGCCGTGATGGACGGGACGGTCGTGAGCGCCATGCGCACCGGCGCCGTCACCGGCCTCGCCGTGCGCCACCTCGCCGTGCCCGGCTCCCGAACGGCGTGCCTCCTCGGCGCCGGCGTCTTGGCGCACACGCAGCTCGAGGCGCTCAGGATCGCCATGCCCGAGCTGCGCGGCGTGCGCGTCTACGACCCGCGTTCCGACCGGTGCGCCGCCTTCTGCCACGGCCGGTCGGCGGCGACCGGGCTCGACGTCTACCCGGCGGCCAGCGCGGAGGAGGCCGTGCGCGGCGCCCAGGTGGTCGTCCCGGCGACGATGGCGGTCGAGCCCACACTCGCACCGGAGTGGCTGGACGAGGGGGCGACGGTCGTGCTCGTGTCGAGCCTCGACGGCCCTGTCGAGCTCCACGCGGTCACCGACCTCCTCGTCGTCGACGACTGGATCCACGAGTCGACCCACGACGGCCGCTACGCGGAGCGGCTCGTGGCCGCCGGCGTGCTCGCCGCCGATGGGCCGGGGGTCGCGGAGCTGTGCGACGTCGTCACGGGCCGCCATCCAGGCCGGACATCGACCTCCGACCTGGTGGTGGTGAGCCCCGTCGGGCTGGCGCTCGACGACGTGACGGGTGCGAAGCACGTCCTCGACCGGGCCCGCGCGGCCGGCCTGGGCACCACGCTTCGACTGCGCTCCGGCCCGCCCGTCTGGGAATGAAGGGCGTCCTGCTCCGCTCCGGCGACGGCCGCCGGTTCCTTGTCGCGCAGCTGATGGACTCCATGGCGGGCGGTCTCAGCCTGGTGGTGCTGCCGTGGATCGTGCTCGACGCGGGCGGCTCGCCGTCGCTCGCCGGGGCCGCGTTTCTGATCGCCACCGTGCCGTACCTGGTGCTCGGCCTGCACGCCGGTGAGCTGGGCGACCGTCGCCGCCGGCAGCCGATCATGGTGTGGTGTGCGGCCGCGCAGGCGCTCGCGGCCGCCGTGCTCCCGGCGATCGTCGCGCTTGGGCCGGCGGCCCGCGACCTGCCGATCGCGCTCGTCTTCGCCGCCGGGATGGGCGTCACCGCCGGGCGCGTCTTCGTCGACGCCGCAGCGTTCGGGGCCACGGCCCGTCTGGTGGGCGATGCCCACTTCGTCGAGGGGCAGGCGAACCTCTCGCTCGTCTGGTCGCTGGGCTTCCTCATCGGTCCCGCGCTCGGCGGGGCGCTGATCGGTCTCGTCGGAGCCGTCGAGGCGCTCTGGATCGAGTCCGCTGGTTTCGCCGTCTCGGCCGTCCTGCTCGCGACGATCCGCACCGACCTCGGCCCCGAGGGCGACGGCTCCGGGCGCGCTCCGGTCCTGGAGGGCATCGGCGTCGTGGCCCGCGACCGCACCCTGCGCCGCCTGACGTCGGTGAGCATGGCCTGGAACCTCACCGTGAACGTCTTCTACGCGCTCATGGTGGTGTTCCTGAGGACGGAGCTCCACGCCACTGGGCTGCAGGCCGGCCGGATGCTGGCAATCGGCGGGGCCGCCGGGCTGGCCGGCGGGGCCGCCGCGCCGCTGGCGCGCGAGCGGATGGGCCCGACCGGCGCGCTCCGGCTCGGCCTCGTCGCATCAGCGGCTGCGAGCGTCGCGCTCGCGCTCGCGCCGGGCCTGGGGGTGGCGACAGCGGCCTTCTCCGGCCTCGAGATCTCGGGCCTCTTCTTCATCACGCTCGTGATCGGAGAGCGCCAGACCCGCGCCAACCCGTCCCAGCAGGCGCGGGTCGGGATCACCGGGCGGATGGCGGCGCTTCTGGCCTCCTCGGTCGGCGCCGTCGCGGCGAGCGCCCTCGTGGCGGTGCTCTCACCCGGAGACGTCTTCGCGGTGGCGGCCGCCGGCACCGTCGGGGTGGCGGCGGTGGCGGTGCCGCTGCTCAGGCTCGAGGGCTGAGCTCGCCCGGCTGAGGCGCGCCTACGTGCGTCGCTCTGAGCGCCCGGCCGAGGTAGCGGAACACGTGGATCTGGAAGACCACCATCCAGACCGCCGCCACGACGAGGTGCGTGCGGGCGACAAGCGAGCCGTGCGCGGGGTCCCACACGAGCGGGATCCCGGTCAGGAGAAGCGGCACCGCGGAGGCCAGGAGGAGAAGCGACACGCCCTCGGTGAACGCGTTTCGCCCCCGCAGGCCCGCGCCGATCCGGCCCGGCTCGAGCGCGCGCAGCTTGAGTGCGATGAGGAGCAGGCCGGCCGTCGACGTCAGGGTGTGCGTCCATGACATCGCCGCCGACGGCCGGTCGTCGCGCAGGTCGATCGTGTAGATCAGAAGCCCGGTGACGAGGCCCGTGATGAGGAGCGGCAGCGCCGCGGTCGAGAGCCGCGCGGTGACGGCCGCCACGGGCCGGGGCGGAACCCGCTCCGCCTCCTTGCGGCGGTGCCACTCGGCCAGCTCCTCGTCGTTCAGGTGCGCCGGCGGCAGCCGCATCGCGTAGACCCCGAATCGCATCAGAAATCCCAGCCCGACGACCGCAGGGAGAAAGTGCGGGATGTGCAGGAGCACGAACTGCACCGGTCCAGCGTAGCTGCACCGCCGTTGCCCCCGTCCCGCGACCCGCATAAGATGCCCCGCGGTGTCAGCGTTTCTGAGAGTTGGATTCGTCGCCGTGGTCGTGGGCGCGCTGGGGTCGCTGGCCGTATGGCTCACGCCGTCGTGGTTCCCGGTCGCTGCGGCGGTCCAGGCCCAGCGCCAGGACACGCTCTATTTCTGGCTCATGGTGATGAGCTCGTTCATCTTCGCCCTCGTCCTCGTGTTCCTGGTCTACATGATGGTGAAGTTCCGGGCCAAGCCGGGTGACGACTCCGACGGCCCGCCGATCCACGGGCACACGGGGCTCGAGATCGTGTGGACGGTCATCCCGATCGTGATCGTGCTCGGCTTCGCCATCTACGGCGCCGCGGCGCTCGGCCGGAACGAGGCGCTTGCGAAGGACCGGCTCATCGTCGATGTGCGGGGCCAGCAGTTCGCCTGGACATTCACGTACCCGAGCTACGGCGGGCTCAAGACCGGGATCCTCGCCCTGCCGGTCGGCCGCCAGGTCGAGTTCCGGATCAGCGCGGTCGAGCACGACGTGATCCACTCCTTCTTCATCCCGGCGTTCCGGCTGAAGCAGGACGCCGTGCCGGGCGTCCCGCAGAAGATGATCGCGACGCCCGACCGGATCGGGACGTACATGGTGACGTGCGCTGAGCTGTGCGGCATCGGGCACAGCCAGATGCGGACGGTGCTGCACGTCATGTCGCCGCCCGACTTCGCGGCCTGGATCGTCGCGCAGAAGAAGGCCGCGTCTCAGCCGGCCGGCGGCGGGAACACCGATCCGGCTGCGCTGTTCTCGTCGAACTGCGGGAGCTGCCACACCTTCCAGCCGGCGAACGCGACCGGCACCGTCGGCCCCGATCTCGACAACCTGGCGGCCGACGCGGCCAAGTACGGCGCCGGGCAGTCGCCGGAGGACTACGTGAAGGAGTCGATCGCCGATCCCGGGAAGGTCGTCGTGTCCGGCTACCCGGCCGGGGTGATGCCGTCGACGTTCGGGACGAGCTTGACGGCCGCGCAGATCGACGCGCTTGTGAAGTACCTGTTGAAAGGCGGGAGCTAAGTGGTCGCACACGCCCATGAGATGACCGGACCTGTCCACCACGAGCACGGCGGCGGCGGTCCGCGTCGCAGCGTGTGGCTGCGCGGAAGCTGGGTGCGCGCGATTTGGGTGTCGGCGTTCATGGGGATCGCGGCTGGCCTCATCGTCATGGGGATCCGCGACCTGTCCGGCCGGACGCCCTACAGCGCGGGCGTCGTCCAGACCTTCGTCATGCTCTTTGGCGGCATCGGCTTCACGGTCGGAATCGGCTGCTGGGACTACTGGTGGAGCTACGTGCTCGGGCGGCCCACACCCGAGCACGAGGATCACTCCAACCACGGCGCGTACACGTGGAAGGACTACTTCAAGGTCAACACCGACCACAAGGTGATCGGCGTCCAGTACCTGGTCACGACGTTCATCTTCTTCATGATCGCCGGTCTCTTGGCCGAGCTGATGCGGGCCGAGCTCGCGACGCCGGGCCAGCAGTACTTCGCGCCGGGCACGTTCAACGGGCTCTTCTCGGTGCACGCGGCGCTCATGATCTTCCTGTTTGTGATCCCGGCCTTCGCCGGCCTGGGCAACTTCGTGATCCCGATCATGATCGGCGCGCAGGACATGGCGTTCCCGCGCCTGAACGCGCTCAGCTTCTGGATGCTGCCGGTCGCCGGCATGTGCATGGTGTCGTCGTTCCTCGTCGGCCCGTTCGACGCCGGCTGGACGAACTACGTGCCGCTCGCGGTGCACGGGCCGGCCGGCCAGACTATGTGGGTGATGGGCGTCCAGTTCGCCGGGGCGTCGTCGATCGCCACGGCGGTCAACTTCCTGGTCACGATCGTGACGATGCGCGCGCCCGGCATGACCTTCTGGCGGATGCCGCTCCTGGTGTGGGCAAACCTCGCCACGTCGACGCTGGTCGTCCTGGGGACGCCGTTCATCGCCGGCGCCCAGTTCCAGGTGCTGTTCGATCGGATCATGCACACCCACTTCTACGATCCGACGCACGGCGGGAACGTCATCGCCTATCAGCACATCTTCTGGTTCTACTCCCACCCGGCGGTCTACATCATGATGCTGCCCGGCTTCGGGATCATCTCGGAGGTCATCTCGATCCACTCCCGAAAGCCGATCTTCGGCTACAAGCTGATCGCGATCTCGACCGTCGCGATCGGCGTCCTCGGGTTCACGGTCTGGGCGCACCACATGTTCGTTTCGGGCATGGCGCCGTGGCTTCGGATCCCGATGATGTTCACGACGATGGCGATCGCGGTCCCGACGGGCATCAAGATGTTCTCGTGGCTGGCGACGATGTGGCGCGGCGTCATCCACCTGAGGACGCCCATGCTCTTCGCCTGCGGCTTTCTCGCGACGTTCGTGGTCGGCGGCCTCTCGGGCATCTTCCTGGCCGTGATCCCCGTCGACATCGCGACGTCCGACACGTATTTCGTCGTCGCGCACATCCACTACGTGCTCTTCGGCGGCTCGGTCTTCACGATCTACGCCGGCATCTACCACTGGTTCCCGAAGATGACCGGGAAGATGTACGACGAGGGGCTTGGCAAGCTCCACTTCTGGCTCACGTTCGTCGCGTTCAACGCGACGTTCATGCCGATGCACTGGCTGGGCCTCCAGGGCATGCAGCGCCGGATCGCCGACTATCCGTCGCAGTTCGGGACGCTCAACTTCTTCATCTCGATCATGGCGTTCATCCTCGGGGCCTCGACGCTTGTCTTCCTCTACAACATGGCCCACTCGTGGTGGCGCGGCGAGCCTGCCCCCGCCAACCCGTGGCGGGCGCTCACGCTCGAGTGGCAGGTCACCTCGCCGCCGCCGATCTTCAACTTCGACGAGCCGCCCCAGATCGTCGGCAGCCCGTACGCCTACGGCGTACCCGGCGCGCGTCACGCCGTCGTCACCGTCCACGCGCCGCCGCAGCCCGAGGAGGTGCCA
This sequence comes from Gaiellales bacterium, assembly GCA_035456145.1. GTDB lineage: Bacteria > Actinomycetota > Thermoleophilia > Gaiellales > JAICJC01 > JAICJC01. Next base: position 7,418 of record DATIDU010000121.1, read on the forward strand.
GTGCCGGTCGCCCTGGCGACCGCCACCCGTGAGGAGAGAGAGGCGATCATGAGCGCGCTCAAGCACATCCTGGTCGTGGCGAACCAGACCGTGTCGGGCGACCGGCTGATCGCGGCGGTCCGCAGCCGTGCGGCGACGGACCCGGTGCGGGTCACCGTCATCTGCCCGCAGAACGATCCGACCGACGCGTGGGTCGTGGACGAGGCGGACGTCCGGGCGGCTACGCAGGCCCGGCTCGACTCGACGCTTGCAGCCCTCCGCCGGGCGGGGATCGAGTGCACCGGCTACGTTGTCGAGCGCGACCCGTACACGGCCGTGATGGACGTCGTCGAGGAGGATCCGCCGTCCGAGATCGTCGTCTCGACGCTCCCGCAGACGCGGTCCGGGTGGCTCCGGCGCGACCTGATCGAGCGCCTGCGCGACGGCACCAACCTGCCGGTCGAGCACGTCGTTTCCGACGCCCCGGAGATGCCGCGTCGATGAGCGCCCACGCCGCCACCGCCGACGGGCACCACGCCGGCGGCGCGTCGGCCTCCGCTTACCACGAGAGCCTGCTCAGGTCGCCGGTCTTCCTGGGGATGGTCATGTTCCTCGGCTCGGAGGTCATGCTCTTCGGGTCGTTCTTCACGATCTTCTTCTACAT
>DATIDU010000122.1:0-5917 GCA_035456145.1 Gaiellales bacterium
CTGTTCGCGTGCGGGTCCCAGCTCGTGAGCGCGCCGGTGGTCTCGTCGACTGCGAGGAGCTTGTGGCGAGTGATGGCCGTCGTGCACGTGTGCTGGCCGCCCTGCATGCCGCAGTAGTTGTCGTAGTGGCCGCCGACGTACACGATGCCGTCGAGCGTCGCGATCGCCTGGACGTTGCCGTCGGTGCCGCCCTGCCAGACCGTTGCGCCGGTCGTCAGGTTGAGGTCGGCGAAGTTCCCGCCGCCGCCGGCGCCGGCGATGAAGACGCCGTTCGCGTCCACCGCCATGTCGACGACGGCGTACGGCAGGCCGTGCGAGAACGAGGAGATCGCCACACCCGAGGCCGGATCGAGCGCAGCCACATGTCGCCGGGTCGCCCCGTCGATCGTCGTGAAGCTGCCCGCGACGTAGACGCGCGTCCCGTCAGCCGACATGTCCACGGCCTTCACGATGTCGTCCGCGGCCGGCGCCCACGTCGTCGAGAGCGCGCCGGTGGCGGCGTCCACGGCCGCCAGGTGCGAGCGGGCGACGCCGCTCACGCTCCCGAACGTGCCGCCGGCGTACAGCGTGTTCCCGGCGAGCGCGAGGCTGTTCACGAGCCCGTCCGTGCGCGGGTTGAAGCCGGAGACGAGGGCCCCGGTGGTCGCGTCGACCGCCGCCAGTCGTATCCGCGACGTACCGCCGACGCTCGAGAACGAGCCGCCGAGATAGACGCGGCCGTTGCCGGCGGCGAGCGACTGCACCGTGCCGTTCACGTTCGGGTCCCACGGCAGCACCTGGCCGGTCGCCAGGCTCAGGGCCGCGGCGTGGTTTCGAGTCACGCTCCCGGAGGAGGAACCGGCCGGGCGCACGGCGGTGAACCGGCCGCCCAGGTACATGACGCCGTTTTGGATCACGATCGCGTTCACGCGGCCGTTGGTCTGGTAGGTCGGAACCGGCGTCGCGTGGACGACGGCGGCCTCCGCGGCGGGGGCGGCGAGCGCCGTCGCGGCGATCGCGGCCGCGATCGCGACCCCGCTATGGCCTGCACGGCGAAACCTGCGCTTCCCGAACATGTGTGACCCCCGAGCTTTACCGGTTCCGCTAACCGTACGGCGGCGGCCGGTGGCCGCAAAGCGGTGAGTTTCGCTACCTGACCAGGTGGCGGAGAACCTCCGCGTGCTGCGGGTCGTCCGCGATGCCCAGGTAGGCGCCACGCACCACGGTCCACGCCCGGATTCGGCCCTCGTCGAGGCCGGCGGCGGCGAACGCCGCGATCCGGCGCTCGGTGCGCTCGGCGGTCATCTCGGAGTCGAGCGGATTCCACAGGAAGCTCGGCACGTCGAACTCCGGCTCGCCCCGCATGGCCTTGGTGTCGATGGCGACGAACCGGTCGCCGTGGCGGAGGATGTTGTGGTGGTGGAAGTCGCCGTGGACGAGCGTCTCCCGGCCGGGGTCGAGGGTTGCGTAGAGCTCCCGGGCCAGCGGGACGAGCGCGGCGCCCTCCCCCTCGGCGTTGTCAAGCCACTTCGGAACGTGGTCGCCGATCCAGCGGAACGGCGCGCCCGCCGGCCGCCACAGGCGCAGCCCGAGAGCGACGGCGATCGCGGTGGCCTCGTCGTCCGGCAGGTCGGAGATGTCGGTGCCGGGGTCGGCCCGCTCCATCAGGAGCGTCCTGCCGGCGGGGTCGACGCGAAGCAGCCGGACAGCGCCGTCGCCGGCCCAGAGCTCGAGGGCGTCGGCCTCGTGGTCCGACTCGTCGTCCTCGTCCCACGTGACCTTGATGACCGCGCCCGGCCCCGCCGGGGCCACGAACGAGTAGCGCGAGAGCGCGAACGGTGGGCCGAGCTCCAGGTCCCAGCTTGCGGCGATCTCAGCGGCCCGGTCCGCCATGCGGCGCATGTCGTCGCGGGAGGGCCCGTCGTCGGGATAGGTGCTCAACTGCGCGCCCTGGGTCGGAGCATGGCGACCCGGTAGTATGGCGACGCTTTGCGGCCAGCGATCAGAGTTGCCGTCATCGGCACCGGGTTCGCCGGCGGCTCGCACGTCGAGGCCCTGCGCCGCGTCCCGGGCGTTGAGGTGGCCGTGCTGGCGGGAAGCTCCGACGAGCGTGCGCTGGCCGCGTCGGAGCGGCTGGGCATCGCCGGCGCGACGGGCGACTTCCGGCAGGTGCTCGACGACCCGTCCATCGCGGCCGTCCACAACTGCACGCCGAACGACCTGCACCACGAGATCACCGGCGCGGCGCTCGAAGCGGGAAAGCACGTCCTGGCCGAGAAGCCGCTGGCGATGGACTCGCGTGAGACGGCCGACCTGGTCGCGCGCGCCGAGGCGGCCGGGACCGTCACAGGGGTCTGCTTCAACTACCGCCACTACCCGCTCGTGGCCGAGGCCCGGGCGATGCTCGCCGATGGCCGGGCGGGTCGGCCTCACCTCATCCGGGGCACCTACCTTCAGGACTGGCTGCTCGCGTCGACCGACTGGAACTGGCGTCTCCAGTCCGAGCGGTCGGGTGCCTCGCGGGCCGTCGGCGACATCGGCTCGCATTGGATGGATCTCCTCCAGCACGTCACCGGCCGCCGGATCGCGCGAGTCTACGCCCGTCTCGGCCGCCTGCACGAGGAGCGCCTGCGGCCCGCCGGCGCCTCGCAGACGTTCACGCGCGATGCGGACGCGGGCTCCGAGCCGGTCGCGGTCGATACGGAGGACTTCGCCATGGTCCTCTTCGAACTCGATGACGGCTGTCCCGGTGTCTTCACCGTCTCGCAGGTGACGCCCGGAAGGCGGAACGGCCTCACGTTCGAGATCGATACCGGCGCCGCGTCGCTCGGCTGGGACCAGGAACACCCGAACGAGCTTCGGATCGGGCGGCGCGACCGGGCCAACGAGGAGGTGCTCCGCGACCCGGCGCTGCTCTCACCCGCCGCGGCGGCCCTGGCGCACTACCCCGGCGGCCACCAGGAGGGCTGGCCGGACGGCCTCAAGAACCTGTTCCTCGACTTCTATGCCGCCGTCAGGGCACGCGGCGCCGGAGCCCCGCACGAGTCGAGCGTCGCAACATTCGCCGATGCGCACCGGATTACCTGCGCGGTGGAGGCGATCCTCGAGAGCCACCGCGAGGACCGCTGGGTGGACATCACCGAGAGTTAGGAAGCGGGGCTCGGCTCTGGCATCCTTGCGGCATGGCCGAGATTCGAGCAGGTGACCAAGGTCTATCCGGACGGCACCGAGGCCGTCCACGACGTCGATCTGGGCATCGACGACGGATCGCTGATGGTGCTGGTCGGCCCGTCCGGCTGCGGCAAGACGACGCTGCTTCGGATGGTTGCCGGGCTCGAGGAGATCACCGGCGGCACGATCAAGATCGGCGACCGGGCGATCAACGACGTCGACCCCAAGAGCCGCGACCTGGCGATGGTGTTCCAGAACTACGCCCTCTACCCGCACATGACGAGCTACGACAACATGGCGTTCGGGCTCAAGCTGCGCAAGCTCCCGCGCAAGGAGATCGACCGCCGCGTGCGCGAGACGGCGGTGACGCTCGGGCTCGAGGACAGCTCGCGAAGAAGCCCAAGTCGCTCTCCGGCGGCCAGCGCCAGCGGGTGGCGATGGGGCGGGCGATCGTCCGCGAGCCGAAGGCCTTCCTGATGGACGAGCCGCTCTCCAACCTCGACGCGAAGCTGCGGGTGCAGATGCGAAGCGAGATCTCACGCATCCAGCGCGAGCTCGGGGTCACCACGATCTACGTCACCCACGATCAGACCGAGGCGATGACGATGGGCGACAAGGTCGCCGTCATGAACCGGGGCGTCCTTCAGCGAGTGGATTCGCCCCAGGAGATGTACGACCGCCCCGCCAACCTGTTCGTGGCCGGGTTCATCGGCTCGCCCGCGATGAACATGCTCGAGGCGACCCTCACCCGCACCGACGGCGGCTGCTTCGCCGAGTTCGCAGGCCTGCGGCTGCGCGTGCCCGACAAGACGTTCGCGGCGCGCCGGGCACTCGGCGACTACCTGGGGAGGAGCGTCGTGCTCGGGATCCGCCCCGAGGACATGGAGGACCCGCAGTTCCTGCCGGCGCAGGTTCCCGAGGCCCAGATTCCGGTCGTCGTCGGCCACCGCGAGGCGATGGGCGCCGAGGTCTACGCCCACTTCACGGTCGACGCCGGCCCGGTCCTAACGGAGGACACCCGCGACCTCGCCGCCGACACGGTCGTCGACATCGCCGACCACGAGCGGGCCGAGAGCACGACCTTCGTCGCCCCGCTGCACCCGCGCACGTCCGCCGCGCGCGGCCGGCCGATCACGCTCCAGGTTGACACGCGCTCCCTGCACTTCTTCGACCCGGCCTCCAGCCGGGCGATCGCGCAGCGCGACGCGCGGGTCTGGCCCCGTGGGGTTGGGGCGAGCCAGGGCTGCCGCTACGGCGGCTCATCCCGATAGTCTGCGCGCGTGGCGTGCGTCGGCGTCTGCGGTTCGGTCAACATGGACGTGTTCGGCTACGTGCCGCGGCTCCCGTCACCCGGCGAAACGCTGCGCGGCACGCGGCTGGCCTACGCCCCGGGAGGCAAGGGGGCGAACCAGGCCGTTGCGGCCGCGCGGGCCGGCGCCCAGGTGCGCTTCACCAGCGCGTGCGGGCGTGACGAGTTCGGCACCGACCTCGTCGCCGCGCTGGTGAACGACGGGATCGACCTGACCCACCTGCGCCGGGTCGACGAGGCGACGGGCGTCGCGTTGATCCTCGTTGACGACGCCGGCGAGAACCTGATCGTCGCCATCCCGGGCGCGAACGATCACGTCGACGCGCCGGCTCCCGACTCCCGTGTGGACGTGTGGCTCGTCCAGGCCGAGATCCCGGTCGAGGCGGTGGAAGGGACGCTGGCGGCCGCCCGCGCCACCGGCGCCACGGCGCTCGTGAATCCGTCGCCCGCGGGTCGCGTGCCGGCGGCGCTCGTCGCTGGATTCGACGTCGCCATCGTGAACGAGACCGAGCTGGAGGCCCTGGGCGACGAGCACCCTCCGCGCGTCGTGCTCACCCTCGGCGAGCGCGGGGTGCGTCTGCTCCCCGACGGGGTCGGGCTCCCCTCGGTCCCGGCGCAGGTCGTCGACACGACCGGTGCCGGCGACGCGCTCGCTGGCGCGACAGCGGCCGCCCTCGCCGAAGGGCGGCCGCTCGAGGACGCTGTCCGATGGGGGATCGCGGCGGCCTCGCTCTCGGTCGAGCGTCACGGCTGCCAGCCCGCGATGCCGTGCCGCACCGAGATCGAGGCGCGGCTGCGGGCGGGGCAGGCGGCATGACGCCGCAGCCGATTCCCATCGTCCTCGACTGCGACCCCGGCCTGGACGACGCGATCGCCATCATGCTGGCCCTCGGGAGCCCGGAGCTCGACGTCCTTGCGATCACCACCGTCGCGGGAAACGCGCCGCTCGAGCACACGACCGCCAACGCGATCCGCGTCCTCGACCACATCGACAGGGCGGACGTCCTGGTGGCGGCCGGCGCCGACCGACCGCTCATCCGGGAGCCGCACGCGGAGCGCCACGTCCACGGAGCCACCGGCCTCGGGGATCTGGCCCTGCCGCCGCCGTCGCGACCGCCCGAACCCGTCCACGCCATCGACCTCATCGCCGACCTGGCCACCTCCTCGCCACAGCCGGTGACGCTCGTTGCGGTCGGCCCGCTCACGAACGTCGCGCTCTTCGCGGCCCGCCACCCGCACGCCGCAGCCGTGCTCGAGCGGGTCGTCGTCATGGGCGGCTCGATCGGCCTGGGGAACACGACGCCGGCCGCCGAGTTCAACATCTGGGCGGATCCCGAGGCCGCCCAGCGCGCCCTCACGAGCGGACTCGACGTCACGATGGTGGGTCTCGACGTCACCCAGCGGGCGCTCTTCACGCCGGAGGAGAACGACAGCCTGCGCGAGCGCGGCCGGGCCGGA
>DATIDU010000123.1:0-8084 GCA_035456145.1 Gaiellales bacterium
GACGATCCTGCGGCGGCAGCTGGCGCGGGCGCGGGAGCTCGGGTTCACCTTCAAGTTCGGGATGGAGCTCGAGTTCTTCCTCCTGCGCGAGTCGGAGGACGGCGGCATCGAGCTGGCGGACCCGCTCGACAAGCTCGATCAGCCCTGTTACGACATGAAGGGGCTCACCCGTCACTACGAGTTCCTGAGCACGCTCTCGACGTACGTGAACCAGCTCGGCTGGGGGTCGTACGCCAACGATCACGAGGACGCGAACGGCCAGTTCGAGTCGAACTTCGAGTTCGACGACGCGCTCACGTCGGCCGACCGCGCGATCTTCTTCCGCTACATGGTGCACGCCATGGCGCAGGAGCGCGGCCTCCTCGCCACGTTCATGCCCAAGCCGTTCGGCCACCTGACCGGCAACGGTGGCCACTTCCACATGTCGCTGTGGGACGAGTCCGGCGAGCGCGACCTGTTCGAGGACCCCTCCGACCCGAACGGGCTCGGCCTCTCGCAGCTTGGCTACCACTTCGTCGGCGGTCTCAAGAAGCACGCCAAGTCGTATATCGCCGTGACGGCGCCGACCGTGAACAGCTACAAGCGGCTCACGACCTCGACCGGCCGGCCCACCTCCGGCGCCACGTGGGCGCCGGTGTACGTGAGCCACGGCCGCAACAACCGCACGCAGATGCTCCGCTGCCCGGGCGGCCATGTCGAGGACCGCACGGTGGACGGAAGCTGCAACCCGTACCTCGCGGCGACCGTGCTGCTCGCCGCCGGCCTGGACGGGATCCAGAATCACATCGATCCCGGCCCGACGAACGACGACAACCTGTACGAGCTGAGCGGGCGCGAGCTGAAACGGCGCAAGATCGAGCGCCTGCCCGACAACCTGCTCGACGCCACCCGCAACCTGGCCAAGGACCCGGTCATCCGGGCGGCGCTCGGCAACACGGGCACGGAGGACTACGTCGATTACTTCGTGCGCGTGAAGCAGGAGGAGTGGAACCAGTACCACGAGCAGGTCACGCCGTGGGAGGTCAAGAACTACCTGACGCTGTTCTAGCGCCGAGGAACGACACCCCCGGGGGCGGTGGTGCGTGGTGGATTCGTACACACCGCCCCCGGGAATTCGTTTGCGCCCGGCACTCCCGCTCGCGCCGGATCCAGCGTAGGATTCCCGTCGGTCCACGGAAGGGGTTTGGCCATGTGCGGGCTGTGTGGGTTTCTCTACAAAGACTCGGCGCGGACCGGCGCGGTCGGCCGGGTCCTCCACGGCATGCTTCTCCCGATGGGCCGGCGCGGCACGGACTCGACCGGGATCGCGATGTACGGCTCGCCGCAGGCCGACTCCTACGTCCTGCGCGCGCGGATCGAGGCCAACTCGGGCACGCCCGAGCGGGTGCTCGAGACGCTCGAGCGCGCGGGCGGGATCCGCGACCACGGCTTCGACGGCCCGAACCTGCGAGCCCGCCTCGCCTACGACGGCGACCTGGGCGAGCTGACAGACCGGATCGAGGCGGTCCCGCACGTCGAGGTCTTCTCGATCGGCCGCTCCATGGAGATCGTGAAGGAGGTCGGCGACGCGAACGACGTCGAGCGCTCGTCTCCCTTCGCCGCGTTCGAGGGGAGCCACGCCATCGGCCACACCCGGATGGCGACCGAGTCGGTCGTCGACGTCGCCCACTCCCACCCGTTCTGGGCGCGCCCGTTTCCCGACATCTCGGTCGTCCACAACGGCCACATCACGAACTACCACAAGCTGCGCCGCAAGCTGGAGAACCAGGGCCACCGGTTCGCGACCGGAAACGACTCCGAGGTGATCGCCGTCTACATCGCCGACAAGCTCGCCGCCGGCGAGAGCCTCGAGGACGCCCTGCGCGCGTCGGTGTCCGACCTCGACGGCACCTTCAGCTACCTGATCTCGACGGCAGACGGCATCGGCTGTGCCCGCGACCGGTTCGCCCTGAAGCCGCTGCTCTACACCGAGAACGACGAGATCGCGATGATCGCGTCCGAGGAGGTCGCGATCCGGAGCGTCGACGGCGACGCGGCCCTCGAGCCGCGCGAGCTGTCTGCGGGTGAGGTGCGCTGGTGGCTACGCTGACCGGCGAGATCGACTGCTCCGCGCACTCCACGCGCGAGATCAACCAGGCGATCAAGCGCGCCGCCGCCGACGGCGTCCCGGAGATCCGCCTGACGAACCCCGCGGCCCGGCACTGCCTGGGAGTCGCGGTGATGAGCCCGATCCACGTCATCTTCGAAGGCCCCGTCGGCTGGTACTGCGGCGGCATGGGCGACGGCGTCCGCATCACCGTGAACGGGTCGTGCGGATGGAGCGTCGGCGAGAACCTCATGTCGGGATCGATCGAGGTGCACGGCAACGGCGGCTCCTCGGCCGGCGCCACGCTCCGCGGCGGCCGGGTGTTCGTCGCCGGCACGACCGGCGCCCGCTCCGGCATCTCGATGAAGGGCGGGACGCTGGTGGTTGGCGGCTCGGTCGGCTACATGTCCGGGTTCATGATGCAGCGCGGGACGATGATCGTGTGCGGCGACGCGGCCGACGGCATCGGCGACTCGATGTACGAGGGCACGGTCTACGTCGGCGGCAGCATCCACTCGCTCGGCGCCGACTGCGTCGAGGCCGAGCTGACCGGCGACGACCGCGCGCTGCTTTCGGCCGAGCTCGACCCGCACGGAATCACCTCCACGGGCATCGACTGGAAGAAGCTCGTCGCCGGCAAGAAGCTCTGGAACTTCTCGAAACACGAGTACGACGCATGGAGGGGGGCGCTGTGAGCGACGGCATCCCTCGGGGTCGCGACGGCCACGTCCTCCAGCCGCTCTGGGTGTGGTCGCCCGAGACGATCGAGGACATCCAGTCCAAGGCCGAGCTCGGCCGCTACACGAACCGCGGGCTCGGCATGACCAAACGCCCGCCCCATTTCGAGGACCTGACATTCGTGCCGTGCACGCTGTCGCGGGTCCCGCTGGAGGGCTACCGCGAGTCCTGCGCGACGGCGATCGAGATCGGCGGGCGCCACGGCGCCAAGCCGATCAGGCTGTCGACGCCGATCACAATCGCCGGCATGAGCTACGGGGCGCTCTCCCGGAACGCCAAGCAGGCGCTCGGGATGGCGGCGACCAGGGTCGGCATCTCGACGACGACCGGCGACGGCGGCATGCTCGACCTCGAGCGCGAGGCGTCCGACCAGCTCGTCTACCAGGTGCTGCCGAGCCGCTACGGCTTCAATCCCCACCATCTGCGGATCGCAAACGCTGCCGAGATCGTCGTCGGCCAGGGCGCGAAGCCCGGCACCGGCGGCGTGCTGCTCGGCGCCAAGGTCTCGCCGATCATCGCCGAGGCCCGCACGCTTCCGCCGGGCGTCGACCAGCGTTCGCCCGTCCGCCATCCCGATTTCGTCGGCCCCGACGACATGCAGATCAAGATCGAGGAGCTGCGTGAGGCGACCGACGGCCAGATCCCGATCTACGTCAAGATCGGCGCCTGCCGCGTCCCCGACGACGTCAAGCTGGCGTGCAAGGCCGGCGCCGACGTCATCGTGATCGACGGCATGGAGGGCGGCACCGGCGCCTCGCCCGACTCGCTCATGAACCACACCGGCATCCCGACCATGGCGGCGACCGTCGAGGCGGTCGCGGCGCTGCGCGAGATGAAGCTCGAGGGGGTCGTGAACCTGATCGTGTCGGGCGGGATCCGAAACGGCGTCGATGCCGCCAAGGCGCTCGCGCTCGGCGCCGATGCGGTGTCGATCGGGACGGCCGCGATGATTGCGCTCAACTGCAACCGCCCGATCTACATCGAGGACTACGAGCGACTCGGGACCGTCCCGGGCGCCTGCCATCACTGCCACACCGGCCTCTGCCCGGTCGGTGTGACGACGCAGGACGAGGATCTGATCGCGCGGCTCCCGGCCGACGAGGCCGCCGTCCGAGTCGAAGGCTTCCTGAACTCGATGACGCAGGAGCTCCAGATGTTCGCGCGGGCGTGCGGCAAGAACGCCGTCCACGACCTCGAGCCCGAGGACCTGCGGGCGATGACCATCGAGGCCTCCGCGATCACGGGCATCCCGCTCGTCGGCACGACCTTCGCCTTCCGCCCGGAGAGCTTCGCCCAGGCCGTCATGGACGCGATGGCCGCCGCGACGACCAACGGCCACAAGGCGCCCCAGGGAGCCCACTAGCTTCATGAGCTTCCTGTTGCAGTGCCCGAACTGCGGCCGCCGGCCGGTGGACGAGTTCGCCTACGGCGGTGAGGTGACGGTCCGGCCGAAGTCCTCGGAGGACGAGCGGGCGCTCTTCAGCTACCTGTACTTCCGCAAGAACGTCGCCGGGCCGCAGCGCGAATGGTGGTTTCACTCGTCGGGCTGCCGCGAGTGGTTCCAGGCCGAGCGGGACACGCTCTCGAACGAGGTGCTCCAGACGGCGCCGCCCGGGGGGCTCGCATGACCCGCCTTGCCGAACGGCGCGGCGAGCTCATCGACCGCACAACCCCGGTCACGTTCGCCTGGCGCGGAGAGCAGGTCACGGGGTTCGCCGGCGACACGATCGGCTCGGCCCTCTACGACGCCGGCGTGCGCGTCTTCTCGCGCTCGTTCAAGTATCACCGGCCGCGCGGACTGCTCTGCTGCGTGGGCCAGTGCCCGAACTGCCTCGTCCAGGTCGACGGCGAGCCGGCGGTGCGGGCGTGCACGACGCCGGTCGCGCCGGGCATCCAGGTCGACCCGATCAACGCCTGGCCCTCGCTCGACACCGACTTCCTGCACGCCGTCGGCCGGGCGACGCCAGGCTTCGGGATGCAGGTCGGCTTCTACTACAAGACGTTCATCCGGCCACGCTGGGCCTGGAAGTACTACGAGAAGTTCCTCCGCAGCGCCGCCGGGCTGGGAAAGCTGGATCCGGCTCATCGCCGCGAGCAGCGCTTCGAGAAGGTGCACCGCCACGTGGACGTGCTCGTGATCGGCGGCGGGGAGTCGGGCCTCGAAGCGGCGATCGCCGCCGCCCGTGACGGGCGCGAGACGGCGCTCGTCGAGGAGGGGCTGGCGCTCGGCGGACGGCTCGCCTTCTCCGGGATCGCGGCCGCCGGGCGCGCGGCCGACCTCACCGCCCAGGCCGCCGAAGCGGGCGTCGAGATCCTCCAGCCCGCCTGGGCCGGCGGCGTCTACGAGGGCAACCTGGTGCCCGTCTACCACGGCAACACGATGTACCGGTTCCGCGCGGGCGAGATCGTGATCGCGACCGGGGTCATCGAGCAGCCGCTGGTCTTCGGGCGAAACGACCTGCCGGGCGTGATGCTCGGCTCGGCGGCCCGCCGGCTCGTGAACCAGTTCCGCATCGTCCCCGGCGAGCAGGCCGTCGTCGTGACGGCCGACGACCTGGGCATCGAGACGGCGTGCGACCTCGCCGAGGCCGGGATGCAGGTCGTCGCGGTCGCCGACCTGCGCGAGGGCGAGGAGGACGAGCGCCTGGCGGTGAACGGCATCGAGCACCTGACGGGCTTCGCGCCCGTCGAGGCGCGGGGCCGGAAGCATGCGACAGGGCTCGTGGTTGCGCGCGGCTCGGAGCGCCAGACGCTCGCCGCCGACACCGTCGTCATGAGCGGCGGCACCGTGGCCCAGTGGGGGATGCTCGTGCAGGCCGGCGGCAGCGTCCGCTACGACCGCGAGCGGCGCGTGTACGTCCCCGACCAGGTGCCGGCGGGCGTCCGCGTCGCCGGCGAGCCGGTCGGTACGCAGAGCGCGGTACCCGCCAAATCGGCGACGGCCCGCGGCACCCAGTTCGTTTGCTACTGCGAGGACGTGACCACCAAGGACGTCCACCTCTCGGTGGAGGAGGGCTTCGCCTCGCTCGAGCTCTCGAAGCGCTACACGACCGTGACGATGGGCCCGTGCCAGGGCAAGATGTGCCACCGGAACTCCGGCCTCTTGATCGCGCAGGAGCTGGGCGTCGACCCCGACGAGGAGCGGGCCGGCGTCACGACCGCCCGCCCGCCCCACAACCCGACGAGCTTCTCGCTCCTCGCGGCCCGCGGCTACGAGCCCGAGAAGCGCACCGCCGTCCACCACTGGCACGCCGAGAACGGGGCGAAGATCCTGTGGGCCGGCGACTGGAAGCGCCCGTACGACTACGGCGCGGCCGAGGACGAGACGGCGGCCGTGCACGAGTCGCTCGGCCTGATCGACGTCTCGACGCTGGGCAAGATGATCGTGCGCGGGCCCGAGGCGGCCGCCTTCCTCGAGCGCATCTACCCGAACCGGTACGGCGACATGAAGCTGGCCCGGGTGCGCTACGGCATCGTGTGCGGCGACGACGGATCGATCCTCGACGACGGCACCGTCGCGCGCCTCTCCGAGGACGAGTACTACGTGACGACGACCTCCTCCGGCGCGGGCGGGATGGAGCAGTGGTTCACCTGGTGGAACGCCGTTTGGGGGATGGACTGCCAGATCGTGAACGTGACGTCGGCGATCGCCGCGGTGAACCTCGCCGGGCCGAACGCCCGCACCGCGCTTCGGAAGCTCACCGACTTCGACCTCTCGAACGAGGCCTTTCCCTACCTGGGCGCCGGCCACGCCACCGTCGCCGGCGTGCCCTGCCTCATCCTTCGCATCGGCTTTGTGGGCGAGCTCGGCTATGAGATCCACTACCCGACAGCGGCGGGCGAGCACCTGTGGAGCGAGCTCATGGCCGCCGGCGAAGAGTTCGGCGTGAAGCCGTTCGGCCTCGAGCCGCAGCGCGTCCTTCGCCTCGAGAAGATGCACGTGATCATCGGCCAGGACACGAACGCCGAGTCGCAGCCGCTCGAGGCGGCGATGCCGTGGATCGTGAAGCTCGACAAGGAGAACGACTGGATCGGCCGCTACTCGATCGAGTGGTACCAGCGCCGGGGCGACAACCACGCGCTGGTCGGCTTCGAGTGCCGAAACGGCGCCGTCCCGAAGGAGGGCGCCCAGATCGTCGGCGAGGGCGGCATGCCGGTCGGCCGCGTCACGTCGTCGCGCTTCTCGCGCCGGCTCGGAAAGGCCATCGGCATCGCCTGGGTGCCCGCCGCGAGCTCTGAGGAGGGGACGCCGATCGTGATCTCCGACCCGACGGGGGCCACGATCCCCGCCGACGTCCGTCGTAGCGCCTTCTACGACCCCGAGGGAGCGCTGCTCAGATCGTGAGCGTCGTCGACCCCTACGCCTTCATGTCGCCGTCGGCCGCAGCCGCGGGCGTCGCGCTGCGCACACCGATGGAGCGCAGCCACCTCGCCGCCGGCGCGACCGTCGAGGAGCGCGACGGCTGGCGGATCGGGGTCTATCCCGAGACCGACGAGCACGACCCGTGGATCGCCGACGTCTCGCACCTCGGCAAGCTCGACCTGCGCGGGACCGCCGCCGAGCTCGACGAGCTGACCGGCGGGCTCGGCACCGGCCGGGCTCGGCAGGACGGAGACGTCTGGACGCTGCGCCTGACGCCGACCCACGGCTTCGTGCTCTGCCCGTTCCCGCGCCTCGCCTCCCTGCGCGACTCCATTATTGGGCCGGCCGCGATCGACGTGACGTGCGGGCTCGCCGGGCTCGCGGTCGGCGGATCGCGGTGGCGGCACGTCATGCACCGCTCGTCCGGGCTCGACGTCCGTGAGTCGAGCTTCCCCCCGAACCGCTGCATGGCGGGTTCGGTCATGCGCGTGCCGACGCTCATCGTGAACGACGGCGACGGCATCTCGATGTTCGTGGGCTGGGAGTACGGCGAGTACTTCTGGGATGCCATCCTCGACGCCGGCGCCACCCTCGGCATCGCGGCACGGACGCCGGCGGCGGCGCGCAGCCCGGAGGCGGTCGCGTGATCGGCCTCCTGCGAAAGCACCGCTACTTCCGGCGGCACAGCCTGCGCGCGAGCTACGACGCGATCGTGATCGGCGGCGGCGCCCACGGCATGGCGACGGCCTACTACCTGGCCAAGGACCACGGGATGAAGAACGTGGCGGTCGTCGAGCAGAGCTACATCGGCGCGGGCGCGTCGGGCCGCAACACCACGATCATCCGGTCGAACTACCTGACGCCCGAGGGCACGCGGTTCTACGAAGCCAGCGTCCA
>DATIDU010000124.1:0-10435 GCA_035456145.1 Gaiellales bacterium
CAGGCCCCGGACGGGGCCTGACCCCATGGGTCCGCCTACCATTCCCCTATGACCGAACAGCGCCGCTCCGCCGCCTCGCGGCTGCTGCCGTTCCTCAAGGTCGAGCGGCAGCTCGCGGACGAGCGGATGCAGCGCGCGGTCGCCGCCGTCCACGCCCGCCATCCCCCGCTTGCCGAGATCGACGTGCCCTGGTTCGGGCACCGGCTCCAGGGCGACGCCGGCGGCCGCTACCACGCGCTTGGGTACCTCGCCGACCCCGACCGCGGTCTTGACGAGGGGCGCGGGTTCGTGGTGGACGTCGTCGCGGGCCACGTGATGCGCGAATGGCCGCTCGCACGCCGCAGCGACTTGCCCAACGACATCGCCGCGCTGGCGTAACGGGCCTTCAAGGGGCCACAACTACACTGGCGGCATGAGATCCGTCGCCGTTCTGGGAGCGACCGGCTCGATCGGCGTCCAGGCCCTCGACGTCATCGCCGCGAACCCGGGCCTCAGCGTCTGCGCCCTCTCGGCCCGCCGGGATGCCGACGGCCTGGCGGCCGCAGCCCGGTCGACCGGCGCGGACAAGGTCGCGCTCACGGATCCCGAAGCCGCCGGCGCCGCCTCGGGCCTTGGCGGCCTGACCGTGTTCGCCGGCGAGTCCGGCGTGGAGGAGCTGATCGCGGCCAGCGGGGCGGACCTCGTACTGAACGCGATCGTCGGCGCGGCAGGCCTCAGAGCGACGCTCGCGGCGTTCGCGGCCGGTGCCGACGTCGCCCTGGCCAACAAGGAGAGCCTCGTGGCCGGCGGCGAGCTGGTGCTCTCAGCCCAGCGGGCCAGCGGACGCCTGCTCCTGCCCGTCGACAGCGAGCACTCGGCGCTCTGGCAGTGCCTCGAGGGTGCCGCCGCGGACTCGGTCACCGGGCTCGTCATCACCGCGTCGGGCGGGCCGTTCCGCGGCCGGCGGCGCGAGGAGCTCCAGGACGTCTCCGCGAACGAGGCGCTCGCCCATCCGACCTGGAGCATGGGGCGGAAGATCACGATCGACTCGGCCACCCTGATGAACAAGGGGCTCGAGCTGATCGAGGCCCACCACCTGTTCGCGATTCCCTATGAGGTGATCGAGATCGTCGTCCACCCGCAGTCCATCGTGCACGGCATGGTGCGGTTCCGCGACGGCGCGCTGCTTGCGCACGTGGGCAATCCCGACATGCGCGTGCCCATCTCCTGGGCGCTCACCTACCCCGCCCGGGAGGCGACCGCCGCTCCGGCGCTCGACCTGACGAGCCCGCTCAGCCTGGACTTCGAGCCCCCCGACCTCGCCACGTTCCGCTGCCTCGCCCTCGCCCGCGAGGCCGGTGTGGCCGGCGGCACGGCGCCGTGCGTTCTGAACGCCGCCAACGAGGTCGCCGTCGGCGCGTTCCTGGAGGGGCGCATCGGGTTCCTCGACATCGCCGCGGTGGTGGAGGAGGCGCTCACGCGCGTGCCGGCCGAGCCGCTCGTCTCGCTGGAACAGGTGCTCGACGCCGACCGCCGTGCGCGGGAGGCCGCCGCGGGTGCGGGAGCCGCCGCCGCATGAGCGTCTTCGTCGCCATCGCCGGCCTGCTCCTGCTCGTTGCGGTGCACGAGTTCGGCCACTTCAGCGCCGCCAAGCTGACCGGGATGCGCGCCCTGCGGTTCTACCTGGGGTTTCCCCCCGCGATCCTGAAGCGCCGCTTCGGCGACACCGAGTACGGGATCGGCGCCATCCCGCTGGGCGGCTTCGTGAAAATTCCCGGGATGCTGCGGCCGGAGCCCGGCGATCTCTACGACATCGACGATCTCCTGGAGCGGGCCGAGGATCTGAGCGACGACGAGGCGACGGCGATCGGGATCGCCCTCGACGAGGTGCGGCGCCACCTCGCTCAGGGACGCTATGACGCGGCGCTCGCCGGACTCCCGGCGCTGCGCGCGGCGGTGGAGCAGGGGGCGCCGTCGCTCTCCGAGCTTCAGCGGCGGCGGGCGCAGCGCTCGATCGACCGCCTGGAGGAGAACCTCGACCCGCGCGCCTACTGGCGCTGCTCCCGCGCACGCCGGCTTGCGGTCATCGCCGCCGGGCCGGCCGCGAACGTGATCGCGTGCTTCTTCATCCTGTGGGGAGTGGCGATTTACGGACGCCCCGACGGATCGGTGCTCTCCCGCGACGTCGCCGCCGTGATCGCGGGCAGCCCGGCCGACCACGCGGGCCTGCGGCCGGGCGACCGGCTGATCGCGGTCGACGGCCACCCGCTCGCGCCGCTTCGGGTACGCGCGGCGATCGAGCAGAGCCACGGGCGCGCCATCACCGTCACCGTCGACCGCCACGGCCGCCCCATCGTCCTCGGACCGGTGCACACGAAGGTCATCGACGGCAGCTACCGGCTCGGGTTCAGCTTCCAGGCCGGCCTCAAGCACTACTCGTTCGCAGAGGCCCCGCTCGCCTCTGCCTCGTTCATGTGGGATCTGACGACGGGGACGGCCTCCGCGCTTGCCGACGTCGTGACGCCGCAGGGCCGCTCCCAGCTTCACTCGACGGTGGGGATCGTCCGCTACTCGGCCGACGCCGCCGATGCCGGAACGCCGCTCTACCTCACGCTCCTGGCGTACATCTCGCTCTCCCTGGCGATCTTCAACCTGCTGCCGTTCCTACCGCTCGACGGGGGCCATATCTTCCTGATCGCGCTCGAGAAGATCCGCGGGCGAATGGTGTCGCGGGTCGTCTTCGAGCGCATCTCGGTGCTCGGGATCGCCCTCATGGTGCTGGTCTTCCTGATCGGCCTCCAGAACGACCTCGCCGGCATCCTCACGCCGTCGGCGCGGTGACACCCGCCGCCGAGGCGTACCTTGCGGCGCTCGTCCGCGTCCTTCAGGCGCGCCTCGGAGACGGCCTCGTCGGTGCCTACCTGCACGGCTCGGCCGTGCTCGGCGGATGGCATCCGGACCGCTCCGACGTCGACGTCCTCGCCGTCCTGGCGGCGCCGGCCGATCCGCGCGCGCTCGACGAGCTCGCCGCCGCGCTCTCTGTCCGCTCGCTTCCCTGTCCGGTCGAGAGCGGGCTGGAGTTCGGCCTCGTGACGGCCGCGAGTGCGGCCGAGCCGTGCGCCGAGCCGCGGTTCGAGCTCGACCTCACGACGTCGACCGCGGGCGACAGGCCGACGCTCGGCCACGATCGCCGCGGGCACGCCGACTATTTGATGCATTTCGCGGTGTGCCGCGCTCACGGCCGCGCGCTCGTAGGGCCGCCGCCGGCCGACGTGTTCGGGGCGGCTCCGGCCGCCCTTCTCGACGCGGCGTTCGGCGATGAGCTGCGCTGGGGGGCGGCGAACGCCTCGCCGGCCTACCGGGTGCTGAACGCCTGCCGGGCGTGGCGCTTCGCCGCCGCCCGCGAGCTCGTCTCCAAGGTCGACGGCGGTGAGTGGGCGCTCGGGCGCGGGGAGGGGGACGAGGCGATCCGGGCCGCCCTCGCGCACCAGCGGGGCGGGCCGGCACGGCCGATCGATCCGGCGCTGGTGGCCGGCCTGGAGGCGCGCGCGACCGCCGAGCTCGGTGCGGCCTCCCGGTATCCTGCGGCGTGATGGCATCGACCCATCGGATCACCGTCGGCGGCGTCCCCATCGGTGCCGGAGCGCCGGTCGTCGTGCAGTCGATGACGCTCACCGAGACGAGCGACGCGGCCGCGACGCTGGCACAGATCGGGCGGCTGGCGGACGCCGGCTGCGAGATCGCGCGCGTCGCCGTGCCGGGCCGCCGCGACGCCGACGCGCTGCCCGCGATCGTGGCCGGTTCGCCGATTCCCGTCATCGCCGACATCCACTTCAACGCCTCGCTCGCGCTGCGCGCGATCGACTCGCGTGTCGCCGCCGTGCGCATCAACCCGGGGAACATCGGCGGGCCGGAGAAGGTCGAGCGGGTCGTCACGGCGGCGAAGGCGGCGGGGATCCCGATGCGGATCGGCGCCAACTCGGGGTCGCTTCCCGACCACCTGCGCCAGTACGCCACGAACGATCCGGCGGGCGCCCTCGTCGAGGCGGCGCTCGAGGAGGTGCGGTTGCTCGAGCGGCTCGACTACCGCGACTTCAAGATCTCGGTCAAGAGCTCCTCGGTCCCGGTGATGATCCAGGCCTACCGCCGCCTGTCGGAGCAGGTTCCGTATCCGCTGCACCTGGGCGTGACCGAGGCCGGCCCGGTCTTCACGGGCACGGTGAAGAGCGCGATCGGGATCGGCTCGCTGCTCGCCGACGGCATCGGCGACACGCTGCGGGTCTCGCTCACAGCCGACCCGGTCGAGGAGGTCAGGGTCGCATGGGAGATCCTGCGCGTGCTCGGCCTGCGTCACAAGGGCCCGGTGATGATCGCCTGCCCGTCGTGCGGGCGCACGAACGTGGATGTCCTGGAGCTGGCCGAGACCGTCGAGCGGCGGCTCGAGGGCTACGACGAGGTCTTCCACGTGGCGGTCATGGGGTGTGCCGTGAACGGCCCCGGTGAGGCGGGCGACGCCGACTTCGGGATCGCCGGCGGACGCGATGCGGGCCATATCTACGCGCACGGACAGGTGCTGCGGCGCGTGCCGCAGGCGACGCTCGTCGACGAGCTCTTCCGCGAGATCGACGCGTGGATCGAGGCGGGCATGAAGCGGCCCGACCGCAGAACCCGGCGGCTGCGGCTGCCGGTCGCGGTGTCGTAGAGCGTTCAGGCGGCGAGGTCGTCGGCGTCTGCGGCGTCGAGCTCGTCGCAGAAGGCCGCGAAGCGGGCGTGCTTCGTCAGGTACGCCTGGATCTCGGACATCCCGTAGGCGACCCAGTCGCCCATGAAGCGCTCGTCGAGCGTCGGCTCGTGCGCGGCGGTGATGTCGTTCTCGTTCATGCCCCTGTAGTCGCCCATTCCGGCCCGGATTTGCCTCCCCTGAGAGGGGTATTTCGTCCGACCCCATCGAGTAGAGTGGCGGGCGTGATCTTGAACAGGCGCAAGGCAGCAATCGGGTATGCGACGTACGTTGTGGGCACCCGCGTCGCGCGGAAGGTCGCGCGCCGGAAGGCCCGCAGGCCCATGCGGGAGCGGATGACCGACGCCATGCGGCCGCACCGCAGGCGCCTTCCCCTCATCGGCGGCGCCGCTGCGGCCGTCGCGGGCGCCGCGGTGATCGCACGTCACCGCCGCCGCAACGGCCCGCACGAGTAAGGCTGACGACGGCGGGGCCGGGCTCCGCGTGGTCCGAAACCCCCATGGGCTTTCCCGGCCACTCCGGCTCCGTCGGCGCCGGTCAGTAGGATGGACGTCCGTGCCCAGCGGCCAGCCGTACGCCCATCTCCACGTCCACAGCGAGTACTCCATCCTCGACGGGGCGTGCCGCATCGAACCGCTGGTCGCCCGCGCGGCCGAGCTGGGGATGCCTGCGATCGGCCTCACCGACCACGGCTCGATGGCCGGCGCGGTGGAGCTGACACGCGCCGCCGCGAAGGCCGGGATCCGTCCGGTGCTCGGCTGCGAGATGTACGTCGTCGACGATCACGCGGCGCGCCCGCAGAAGGAGCGGCGCTGCCACCTCACCCTTCTCGCCGAGACGAGCGAGGGCTACCACAACCTCGTCCGGCTTGTCTCCTCCGGCTACCTCGACGGCTACTGGTACCGGCCCCGCGTCGATCTCGACCAGCTCGCCGCGCACTCTAAGGGCATCATCGCCCTCTCGGGCTGCCTGTCCGGCCGGGTCTGCAAGTCGCTCGTCGACGGCGACGAGCGCGGCGCCCGCACCGAGATCGACCGCCTCGTGCAGATCTTCGGCCGCGACAACGTCTACGTCGAGCTCCAGGACGGCGGCATCGAGATCCAGACGGCGATCAACCCGACGCTCGCGGCGCTCGCGCGCGACGCCGGCCTGCCGCTCGTGGGCACCGGCGACGTCCACTACCTGACCGCCGCCGACGCGGTGCCCCACGAGGCGATGCTCTGCATCCAGACCGGCGACACGCTCGACAACCCCGACCGGTTCAAGTTCTCAAACCACGGCTTCTACCTGAAGTCGCCCGAGGAGATGTACGCCCTCATGGCCGAGCCGTGGGGCGCCGACATGCTGGCCCGCACCGTCGAGATCGCCGAGCGCTGCGACGCCAGGCTCGACCTCGACACGCTGCACCTGCCCCGGTTCGACGTGCCCGAGGGGCGCACCGCACCGCAGTACCTGCGCGAGCTGGCCGAGGCCGGCCTGCGCGAGCGCTACGGCGCCGAGACGCCGGAGCTCCGCGACCGGCTCGAGTTCGAGCTCCGCACGATCGAGGAGATGGGCTACGCGGACTACTTCCTGATCGTGTGGGACTTCATCCGCTTCGCCCGCCAGGACGGCGTCTCGGTGGGCCCGGGGCGCGGCTCGGCCGCCGGCTCGCTCGTCGCGTACTGCCTGCGCATCACCGACCTGGACCCGATCCGCTACTCGCTCCTGTTCGAGCGGTTCCTGAACCCGGGCCGCAAGTCGCTCCCCGATATCGACATCGACTTCGCCGTGGCCGGGCGCGAGCGGGTCATCAACTACGTGGCCGAGAAGTACGGCCGCCGCAATGTCGCCCAGATCATCACGTTCGGCAAGATGCAGCCCAAGGCCGCGATCAAGGACGCCGGCCGTGTGATGGGCATCCCGTACGGGGTCGTCGACCGGATCGCGAAGCTCGTGCCGGAGGGCCCGAAGGTGTCGTTCGAGGCCTGCATGAAGGCGGGTGCCGAGCTGCGCCGCGCCTACGACGGCGACGAGACCACCCGCTCGATCGTCGACATGGCGATGCCGCTCGAGGGCGTCGTCCGAAACGACTCCATCCATGCCGCCGCGGTCGTGATCGGCGACCGGCCCCTCACCGAGTACCTGCCGCTCCAGCAGAAGGGGACCGACTCCGAGGTCGTGACGCAGTTCTCGATGGGCGACGTCGAGGCGCTGGGCCTGCTCAAGATGGACTTCCTCGGCCTGCGCAACCTCGACGTGATCGACCGCGCGGTCGAGATCATCGCGGAGTCGACCGGCACCCGGCTCGACATGGATGCCGTCCCGCTCGACGACGCGAAGACCTACGAGATGCTCGCGCGCGGCGACGCGGCCGGAGTGTTCCAGTTCGAGTCGACGGGCATGCGCGAGGCGTTGCGCCAGGTCAAGCCGACCGGGTTCGAGGACCTGATCGCCCTCGTCGCCCTCTACCGGCCCGGGCCGATGCAGAACATCCCGCACTACGCCGCGCGCAAGAACGGGCGCGAGCCGATCCACTACGCCGATCCGCGGCTCGAGCCGTTCCTGGCCGAGACGATGGGGATCACGGTCTATCAGGAGCAGCTGATGGACGTCGCCAAGGTCGTGGCGGGCTTCTCGCCCGCCGACGCCGACGACCTGCGCAAGGCGGTGGCGAAGAAGATCCCGAGCCTCATGGCCTCGATCAAGGACCGCTTCCTGGCCGGCTGCCTTGCGAACGGTGTTCCCGAGGACGCGGCCCAGCGGCTGTGGGAGGACAACGAGCGAAGCGCCGACTACAGCTTCAACAAGGCGCACTCCGCCTGCTACGCGCTGATCGCCTATCACACTGCCTATCTGCGCTCGAACTACCCCGCCGAGTACATGGCGGCGCTGATCTCGTCGGTCATGTCGACCAAGGACCGGGTGCCGTTCTACGTCGGCGAGTGCGCGGACATGGGCGTCGAGGTGCTGCCGCCCGACGTCAACTCGAGCCTGTCGGACTTCGCGGTGGTCGAGGGCCGGATCCGCTTCGGCCTCGCTGCCGTGAAGCGCGTCGGCGAGGGCGCGGTGCGGGCGATCATCGCTGCCCGCAGCGAGCGGCCGTTCGACTCGATCTGGGACTTCTGCGAGCGGGTCGACATGGCGGTCCTGAACCGCGGCATGGTCGAGAGCCTGATCGCCTGCGGGGCGCTCGATTCGACGGGCGCGACCCGGCGGGGGATGTTCGACGTCCTCGAGCAGGCGATCTCGGCGGGGCAGCGCACCCAGTCGGATGCCCTCGTCGGCCAGGGGTCGATCTTCGACCTCGGCGACGAGAACGGCAACGGTGCCGCACGGTCGAGCCGCGGCCGCCCGCCTGTTCCGTCCGACGAGTGGCCCCGCGACGAGCTCCTCCGCCGCGAGAAGGAGGCGCTGGGGATGTACGTCTCAAGCCATCCGCTCGCGCCGCTTCGCGATCAGCTCTCGCGCAAGACCGATACGCCGCTGCGCGGCCTCCAGGACCTGCGCGACGGGCAGATCGTCACGGTCGGCGGGATCGTGGCGTCGCTGCGCCCGATGGTGACGAAGCGCGGCGACCAGATGGCGTTCTGCGAGCTTGACGACATCACGGCCTCGGCCGAGATCGTCGTCTTCGCCAGCACGTGGGAGACCTGCCGCAACGTCCTCCTGCCCGACGCCGTCGTCCTCATCAAGGCGCGCGCCGACCGCCGGTCGGAGTCCGAGGTGAAGCTGATCGCGATGGAAGTCGCTCCGTTCGAGGCCGTCGAGGACCAGGGGATCGTGAAGCTCAGGATCGACGCCCGGGCGGCACTCGCGACCATCGTCGACGATCTCCGGCTCCTGATCGGCGAGTACCCTGGCGACGCGCCGGTGGAGCTCGAGATCCAGACGTCCGACGGCCCGAAGGTGCTGCGCTTCGGCGCCGGCTACCGCGTCCGGCCCGACGGCGACTTCATGGCCGAGGCCCGCGCGCTCCTCGGCGACGCCGTGCTGGCCTAACGCGCGCCTCCCAGGGACAGTCCCTGAACGCCGGCTGGAACCGAAGTGGTGCAGTTTCGTGACGCGCATGCCGGGCGCGCCGAACAACCGGGGCCAGACCCGTCCGGGGTCTGACCCCATGGGTGCGCCATGCCCAGCGGCGTTCGCCCGGCCCCGCCGCGTCCGCAACCGGCCGTAGAATCCGACCTTCGTGAACCTGAACCAGCTCGATCTCGACCTGGAGGTCTTCCAGGGGCCGTTCGACCTCCTCCTCGCCCTCGTCATGCGGGAGGAGATCGAGCTCGTCGAGGTGCCGATCGCCGAGATCGTCGTCGCCTACATCGAGCGCGCCTATGACGACGGCGAGCTCGACCTGGAGTCGGCCAGCGAGTTCCTCGTCCTGATCGCGGCGCTGCTTGAGATCAAGGTGCGCATGCTCTTCCCGGACGAAGAGGACGAGGAGGGCGACGGCATGACGGCCGAGGAGGCCGAGGCGGAGCTCCTCGCCCGCCTCATCGAGTACAAGCGCTACGCGGCGGCCGCGTCCTGGCTGGCGGCCGCAGCGGCGTCCGAGCCGCGCGTCTTCCGCGCCGGCCCGGCGCCGCTTGCTCCGCGGCCCGAGCCCGTCGTCGACGAGTTCTCCGAGGATCCCTGGCAGCTCCAGGTCGCCCTCGGTCGGCTGCTCCAGCCGCCGCCGGAGATCGACCTCTCGGCCGTCCGCCGCCGGCTCGTTCCCGTGAGCGAGTTCCTCTCGCGCTTCCGGGCGGTGCTGCGCGAGCGGCGCGCGTTCTCCTTCGACGAGGCCGTCGCCGGGCTCGACCGCCTCTCGCACGCCGCCGCGTTCCTGGCGATCCTCGAGATGTGGAAGCAGGGCGAGGTGCAGGCCGAGCAGGGCGACGTGTTCGGGCCGATCCGCATCGCCCGCCGCGGCCGGGCACGGGCCGAGGACGAGCGGGCGATCGCATGAGCGAGCTGACCCACACGGTCGAGGCGCTCCTCTTCGTCGCGTCCGAGCCGCTCAGCGTCGCCGAGATCGCGACCCTCGCGGAGGCCCCGCCGGCCCGCGTCGAACGGGCCCTGGACGCGCTTCGCGACCGCTACTGCGAGGAGCGCTCGGGCGTCGTGCTCGAGCGGGTGGCCGGCGGCTACGGGTTCCGGGCCTCACGTGAGACGGCCGCGGCCTGCGCCCGGCTCGTCAACCGCCCCAGCTCGCGGGCGCTCAGCCAGGCCGCGCTCGAGACGCTGGCGATCGTCGCGTACCTGGGCCCCGTCTCGCGCCCCGAGGTCGCCCGCATCCGCGGCGTCGCCGCCGACTCGGCGGTCGCGGGCCTCCTCGAGCGGGGCCTGATCGAGGAGTCCGGCCGCGGCGATACGCCGGGGCAGCCCGTGCTCTACCGCACGACGGTGCTCTTCGAGCGGATCTTCGGGCTCGAGGAGGGCCTGGGGAGCCTGCCGTCGCTCGCCGAGTTCGACCTGCCCGAGGCAGACCACGAGGCGCTGCGGGCGCGGCTGCACCTCGTCGCAGACGCGCGTGCCGGTCAGGGTTAACCGCTACCTCGCGTCGACAGGGCTGGGGTCGCGGCGGGCCGTCGAGGAGCTGATCCGTGCGGGCCGCGTCACCGTGAACGGCGAGGTGGCCGATCTCGCCACTCGGGTGGCTGAGGGGGACGACGTCTGCGTCGACGGGTCGCCGGTGCGGCCCGAGGCGGCGGTGACGATCCTCCTGAACAAGCCGCGTGGCGTGGTGACGACGGC
>DATIDU010000125.1:0-2668 GCA_035456145.1 Gaiellales bacterium
GGCGTCTAGCTCGGATCTCGAGCACTTTTCCGTCCCAGAGCCGGGAAATCGCTCAGGATCGGTTCAGGACGGCACGAAGCGTCGACACGACGTGCTCCGCGTCATGGCGGACCTGGGCGTGAGTGAATCTCAGAACGATGAAACCGGCGGCGACAAGTGCCTGGTCTCGTCTCCGGTCTCTCGCCTGCTGGGCGGCCGTGCGGTGATAACGCAGCCCGTCGGTCTCAACGATCAGTCTGAGCTCGGGCCACAGGAAGTCGACGCGGAAGCCACACACCGGTTGCTGGGTCTTTGGTCGCTGCAGTCCGGCGCGCCGGACCAGTCGCAAGAACCCCCGCTCTAACTCGGAATCGGTCAGGGCGAAGGTGTGCCGGTCCAGAACCTGCCGCAGCGCCGGCGCTCCAGTCACCCGTCGGTGCTCGTTCACGTCCGCGCGAAGTGCCTCCGGGTCGATCAAGCCCAGTTTGTCCGCCTCGTTGACGGCCGCCTCGAGCTGTCGCGGGAGAATGGCCGCCAGATCGAGAAGGGTCCGCCCCGGACTGGTCACCGCGATGCGCTCACGGCGAGTCCGATCGCTATTGCTGAGGTTGCCGCGCCGGTGAATGCGGATCCCGTTCCTTCGGTGGCTCTTGGCGGCCGGCACCGAGACGTCAATGACGGACGGTCGGTCCTGCTCACCTTCACTGACGGTGTTCGTCCTGAGGATCCCCCACAACTGTGCCGCGCTCTGATGGCTCAGGACGGCATGGCCGCCGCACGCCAGGACCGCCGCGGACCACCAGCCGCGAGCTGTCAGCCTCGGCCGGCCGACCGCAAAGATGCCGCGCCAGAGTCGATGAAGGCGTCCGGCCCGAACTCTGCCCTCGATTTCGTCGGAACCGAACCCCGCGGCTAGGAGCTGACGCCGCGTCACGACCCCGTGCTGGCGTTCCGCAAGACGCCAAAGCGCGACCGAGTCTCGAGCACTTTTCCGGCCCACAGGCGGGAAAGTGCTCAGAATTCGAATTTCGCCCCTTCGGGACCAAGAGGCCCGGTGGCCGTCGCCCGTTGGCCGCCGATAGCCGTGGGCGACGGCCTAGAGGCGGAAGCTCGGCAGCAGGCGCTTCTCGGTCTCGCCCGAGACCTGCGCGGTCACCTCGACGTGGCCCTCGAGGGGGGTGCCGCGGAGCTTCGTCGCGAGCAGGTCGTCGACCTGGAAGATGCCGGCGGAGTTGTTCATGTCGATCTCGATGCGGACTGCGCGCTCCTCGCCCGCCTCGATCCGGACCTCGTCGATCGCCGCGGCGGACAGGGCGTGGATCCCGTACTGGCCCCCTTCGACCGGGATCCGGGAGCGACCCTGCGCCATGTCGAGGGCGTCGGCGACGCGCACCACCCCCGCCTCCACCGTGTACGGCTCGCCGCGGCGGCGGTGGCCGATGATCGCGTGCAGGATCTCGGCGACCACCACCGTGCGCTCGGGCTCCCGGTAGACGCCGTCGAGCAGCGAGTCGAGCCGGCCCTGGGCCAGCCAGAGGCTGTAGGTCTCGTGGTCGGCACGGTGGATCGACATGCCGACGTCGTGCAGCAGGGCGCCGCCGGCAACGACGACCTCGGCGTCGCGGTCCCGCATGCCGTGCTCCGTAACCATCGCCGGCTCGATGTCGCTCTTGACGAGCAGACGAAGAAGGCGAAGGGCGATGTTGAGCACGACCTGCACGTGAACCCATGAGTGATCAGACATGCCGAGCCGCTCCGAGTTGATCTGCGCCATGTACCACCACGCCCGCACCCGCTCGTCCGCGTTGACCGCATCCAGGAAGCTCTCCAGCTTCCGGTTGCCGCGCGTCGGCGCGTGTACCTGCGCCCGCTCGACCGCCTCCGCGATCGAACCGGCGCGGACATCTGGCCCCTTTGCTTCCATTCCGCCGATGATCCTTTCAGGGGGCTCCGAGCGGGATCGAGTGACCGGACGTCGACCTCGCGGTTTCGAGGTATTTGCGGGATTTCCGACCGGTGCCGGAGTTACCGTTGCCGGGCTTCGGCTTAAGGAACTCGGATGACGCTCTGTTCGAACACAGGCATATCCGTTCCTGAGTGCTCGTGTAGGGCCTGCATCGAGGCCCAGATCGAGCGCCACATGCCGTCGTTGCTCGGAACGGCCCAGGTCGAGCAGCCGACCCTCGAGATGTCGGCCTCTTCCGGTCTCGCCCGGCTGCGCTTCGCCCGCCGCCTCCGGCGCTTCAAGCGAGCCGCATAGCGGCCACCGGGCCGCTCCAACATCCACCAGGCCGGTCCAATTTGAGCGAGCGGCGGAGCCGCGAGCGGTAGGTGCGGCGGCCGCCTGTGGCCGTTGATCCGGCGGCGGTGCGTGTGGCCGCCGTTTGTGGCGAAGCCGCCTACGCCTCCGTCGGCGCCCGGGCGCCCGACACCCCGAGCACCCCGGCGCTGGCCACCACGACCAGGGAGATCCCGAGCGCATCGACCGTCGCGAGGCCCTGGCCCAGCGCGATCAACCCGATCAGTGCGGCGACTGCCGGCTCGAGGCTCATCAGCACGCCGAAGGTGCCGACCGCGATTCGCCGCAGCGCCTCGAGCTCGAGCGAGTAGGGGATCACCGAGCTCAGGACGGCGGTCGCCGCGCCGACCGCGGCGGCACCCGGGTCGAGCAGGTCGCCGCCGGCCGCGG
>DATIDU010000126.1:0-3292 GCA_035456145.1 Gaiellales bacterium
CCCCGGCGGCGAGGTTCTCGAGCTGACGGTCGCCGTGAAGGCGCGCGATCCGAAGCAGGACGTGAGCCAGAAGCGAGTTCCCGGACGGGGTTGGGTTGTCGTCGAACTCCTTGTGCTCGGCCACGAGCCGCTCGGCGTCGCGCGCCGAGTAGAGGAAGCCGCCGTTTCGGTCATCGGCGAAGAGCTCGACCGCGGCCCGGGCAAGCTCCTCCGCGCGGGCGAGATGTCGCGGGTCGCCGGTGGCGGTGGCCAGCTCGAGCCGGCCGTGGGCAACGGCGGCGTAGTCGTCCAGGAAGGCGGGGATGCGGGCGTTGCCGTCGCGGTAGGAGCGAAGCAGGCGGCCGTCGGGGCGCGTCATCCGTTCGTCGAGGAACTCCGCGCACCGGAGGGCGGCGTCGAGGAGGTCGTCGCGGCCGAGGCGCCAGGCGCCCTGCGCGAGCGCCGCCAGGGCGAGCCCGTTCCACCCGGCGACGGCCTTGTCGTCGCGGGCCGGCTGCGGCCGCTCGTCGCGGGCGGCCAGGAGCCGGGCGCGGATCTCGGCCAGGTTTGGCGGCGGCTCGCCCGAGGCGCGAAGGACGGTGGCGCCCTCGAAGTTGCCCTCGGGCGTCACACCGTAGTACGCCGCCGCCGCGGCCGCGTCCTCGGGCCCGAGCACCCGCTCGAGGTCGGCCGGCGTCCATACGTAGGTCGAGCCCTCCACGCCGTCGGTGTCGGCGTCCTGCGCCGACGCGAAGCCGCCCTCGGGCAGCCGCAGCTCACGCAGCAGGTAGTCGAGCGTGCCCTCGGCCACGTCGCGGTAGCGCGGCTCGCCGGTGGCCGCCCAGGCCTCCAGGTAGGCCGTCGCCAGCTGGGCGTTGTCGTAAAGCATCTTCTCGAAGTGCGGGACGAGCCAGATCCGGTCGACGGCGTAGCGGTGAAACCCGCCGCCGACGAGGTCGTGCATGCCCCCGAGCGCCATCCCGTCGAGCGTGCCCCGCGCCATCGCAAGAGCGTCGCCGGCTCCCGTTCGTGCGTGCAGCCGAAGCAGAAAGCCCAGCGCGGCCGACGGCGGGAACTTCGGCGCCGTCCCGAACCCGCCCCACTCGGTGTCGAAGGCATACCGGAGCGCGGGGAGCGCGCCCGTCAGGAGGTCCTCGGTGAGCGGGTCGTCGGACGCCGCCTGCTCCGCGGCGGCGCCGAGCGCGGATGTGAGCTTCTCGGCCATGCCGGTCACGTCGGCCCGCTTCGTACGCCAGACGTCGTCGACCGCCGCCAGCACCTGGCGGAAGGCCGGCATGTTCATCCGCGGCGCCGGCGGGAAGTAGGTGCCGCCGTAGAAGGGGCGGCCGTCGGGCATGAGGAACACCGTCATCGGCCAGCCGCCGTGGCCGGTCATCGACACGACCGCGTTCATGTAGACGGCGTCGAGGTCGGGGCGCTCCTCACGGTCGACCTTGACGTTCACGAAGAGCCGGTTCATGAGCGCAGCCGTGTCGCCGTCCTCGAATGACTCGTGGGCCATGACGTGGCACCAGTGGCAGGCCGAGTAGCCGATCGAGAGCAGGATCGGCCGGTCCTCCGCCCGCGCCCGCTCCAGCGCCTCGGGGCCCCAGGGGTACCAGTCGACGGGGTTCTCGGCGTGCTGGAGGAGGTACGGGCTCGTCTCCCCCGCCAGGCGGTTCACGAGTCGGAGTGTAGAGACGTGATCCGGCTCAGGCCGAATGCACGGAGGGAAGCCCGTCGGCTGCGCCGGCAACCCGATCCGCGACCGCCCGGACCGGCGCCCGCTCGAACACGGCGGCGGCGGCACGGACACAGGTGCCGGTATCGGCAAAGAGCACGTCCAGATTGACGCCGAATGCAACCGCCAGGGAGTGGGCCGTCCGCGAACGAGGCTCCGAGCGCCCATGCACGATGTTCCAAAGGCCCTGGGGCGAGAGGCCGAGATACCGAGCCAGGTCCTGCTGGCTCACGTCGTGCAGTCCCAGAAGGTGGCGCAGATTGCGCCCCAATCGACCAGTTTCCACGTCGAGATCCTTTCCGCGGGCCCGGCGTGCGCGCTTCCCGTCGGTTGCTGTTTGACACGTCACCACACGGATCGTACCCTATTCTCAAGTTTGTCGATAGACAAAGGAGACAAGTTGAACCGACTTCAAGTGAGATCCACAAGCGTGATGGCCCGCCTCAAGGCCGGAGCGCTAATCGCAAGCGTCGCCGCACTCAGCGCCACCGCGGCGGCCTGCGGCGGGAGCAGCGCGGCGGCCGCGAGCGGCGGCGGCACCAGCGGGCCGTGCAAGCCGGCCGACAGCCCGGTCATCACCCTGGCCGCCTACAGCAACCCGTATGACGCGTACGGCAAGCTGACGTCGACGTTCGCGTCGGACTGGAAGGACAAGCACGACGGCCAGAGCCTGATCTTCCAGATGTCGTTCGGCGGCAGCACCACCCAGGCCCAGAACATCGTGAACGGGTTCCCGGCCGACGTGTATGCATCGTCGACCGCGACCGACGTCGAGGCCGTGCAGAAGGCCGGCCTGATCACGCACGACTGGAAGAGCGACCAGGACGGCTCGGTCGTTGCGACGTCGCTGGTGGGCTTCATGGTCCGCCCGGGGAACCCGAAGGGGATCCACAACTGGAACGACCTCACCAAGCCCGGCGTGCAGATCCTGACGCCTGATCCCGCCCAGAGCGGCGGTGCCAGGTGGAACATCGTCGCCGCATACGGCGCGGCGATGCGGGGCGAGGTGCCGGGGTACAAGGCGAACGATCCGGCGGACGCCCAGCGGCTGCTCGAGGGCATCTTCAAGACCGTCACGGTGCTCGACAAGAGCGCGAACGACTCGTTCAAGAACTTCGAGTCCGGAAACGGCGACGTGGCGATCACGTACGAGAACCAGGCGCTCGCCGGCATCGCGGCCGGCAGCGAGGACCAGTTCGTGATTCCCCCGGCGACCGTGTCGATCCAGACGCCCACCGTGGTCGTCGACAAGAACGCCGAGAAGCACTGCGTCAAGCCGATTGTCGACGCATTCGTGCAGTACCTTCACACGCCCGACGCACAGGACGTGTTCCAGTCGGTTGGCTACCAGCGGCCGATCGACGTGAAGGAGGCGGCGAAGGGCTCCGATGGGTACCCGCCCGTCCAGGATCTCTTCACCACCGATGATCTCGGCGGCTGGGACCAGCTCGTGAGCAAGACGGTCTTCGGGCCGGACGGCGCGTTCACCCAGGCCTTCCAGGCTGCGAAGGGGTAGCGCCATGGCCCAGGCGACCATCGACAGGGGAAGGAGATGGCCGCGCGGCCGCGCCC
>DATIDU010000127.1:0-6126 GCA_035456145.1 Gaiellales bacterium
GGTCGTCGTGTGGCATGTGCTCAGGCATGGGTGATCCTCCCGTGTCGGGTGCGTGTGGAGTCGGCTGCGAGCCCGCGGCTCGCGGTCGTAGAGCACGATCCGCAAGTACGCGCATGGATACGCGACTTTCGTCCCGACCGCCGGCGGTCGAGGCCGGCGACGGGTTGGCTACGTGGTGGGCGGCTGCTCGCGCTCGACCGTGCGGATGGCGCGAATCGTGGCGAACTGGCCCATCGACTGGCCCATCCGAGCGGCGAATGTGCCGATTTGCAGCATCTTCGTCGATCGGGGCGAGAGGATTTGAACCTCCGACCGCCCGGCCCCCAGCCGGGTGCGCTACCAGACTGCGCCACGCCCCGCGAGCGCCGAGTATACCGGGAACCCGTCCGGCTCCCGGCGTGTCCTAGAGGACGGAATGCATGAGGCTCTCGCCCTCCCACTCCCCCGCGCCGCCCGCGTGGCGCCGTACCATGAACCCGTGCAGATCGGGTCGGACGAGGCGCTTGCGCGCCGGGCTGCGCGCGGCGACGAGGCCGCGTTCGAAGAGCTCGTCGTGCGCCACCAGGACAAGCTCTACACGCTTGCACTGCGCGTGACGCTGTCGGAGGCCGACGCCTACGACTGCGTCCAAGAGGGGCTGATCGCGGCCTGGCGCGCCCTCCCCCGCTTCCGCGGCGACGCCCGCTTCTCGACCTGGATGTACCGGATCGTGGTGCGCAAGGCGTACGACACGATCGAGCGGCGCCGGCGCACACCCGAGCCGGTCGAGGAGCTCCACGCCGTCGCGCCGGAGGCCCAGCCCGAGGCCCGGCTCGACCTCATCGCAGCCCTCGGCGACCTCGATCCCGACTTCCGCGTCGTCGCCGTCGCCTGCGACATCCTGGGGATGTCGATGGAGGACGCCGGGACGATGCTTGAGCTGCCGACGGGCACCGTCAAGTCGCGCCTGCACCGTGCGCGCGAGCAGCTCGCGCAGGCCCTCGAACCGGACCGGACAGGATGACCGAGCAGAACCACGACGAGATCGCCCGCCGGCTCCGCGAGACCGGTACCGTCCCGGCGCCGCCCCGGCTCCGCGGCGAGGTGATGGACCAGGTCCGGGCCGAGCCGCGCCCGCGCCGGTCGCGGCGCCCGTTCTTCGCCCCGGTGCTCCCGTATGCGGCTGCGGCGGCCGTGCTCGCCGGGCTCGTCCTCGCCTTCTCGCATCTCGGCGGCGGATCGGGCAGCATGTCGAGCGGAGCCGGTGCGAGCGGTGGCGGTACCCGGTCTCCGGAAGCCACCAGTGTCGGCGGCGGAGCCGTCGCGCCCGACAAGGTCAAAGACCAGGCGATCTTCAGCCTCAGACCCGGTGACGCCAAGCGGTTCGCGGCGTTGCCGTACGCGACCAGATCACCCAAGGCGATCGTCATCGCGGTTCCCAAGTCGCTCTACGCCCACTATCGCAAGCGGCTTGCGAAGATCGAGGCGCACACGCCCGCGGGCCCGACGATCAGCGTCATCCTGCGCAGAGCCCCGTAGGCGCTACGAGCAGAGCTGGCCGTAGACGCGGTCGGCGCGGCGCGGGTCGCCCTGGAGCGCCTCGCCGATCCGGCGGATCCGGTACTCCAGGAACCGGTCGGGCGGTACGCCGAGCGCCCGTGCGATGCGCTCGATCACCGGGTCGGCCGGCGGCGGCCGGTTCCCGTGCGCGAGGTGGTTCAGGTAGCCCGCCGAGAGCTCAGTCATCTCGGCGAGGCGCCGGTACGACACGCCGGCCTGGGCCATCAACTCGCCCAGCCCTGGGTCGAACGGAACACTCCTGGTAGCCGATGCCGATCTCGCCATCAGTACCCCCGGGCGGATACTACGCCTCTGACAGGACCCCTTGCACGACGCCCGTCACGTCGCTCACCGCGACGGCCCGCTGCTCGCGGCTCCGCCGCGTCTGGACGTCGGCCGAACCCTCCGTCGCTGTCCGCTTCCCCACCGTCACCCGCACAGGGCACCCGATCAGCTCGGCGTCCGCGAACTTGGCTCCGGGGCCGGCCGCGCGATCGTCGAAGAGCACCTCGACGCCCGCCTCGACAAGCTCCGCACGGAGCTCGTCCGCGACGGCCCGCTGCGGGTCGGACTCCTCGCCGATCACCACCAGATGAACGTGGAACGGTGCGATCGAGGCCGGCCAGGCGATCCCCGCCTCGTCGTGGTGCTGCTCCACGGCGGTGGCCATGATGCGGGCCGGCCCGATGCCGTAGCAGCCCATCTCGAGCGGGTGCTCCTTTCCAGCCTCGTCCAGGTAGGTCGCGTTCAGCGGCACTGAGTAGTACGTGCCCAGTTTGAAGATATGTCCAACCTCGATTGCCGGTTCGACCGAGAGCGAGCCCTCGCCGCACACCGCGCAGGTGTCGCCGGCGGTGACCTCGCGCAGGTCGAAAAAGTCGGCCTCGTAGTCACGCCCGGCCTGGAGCCCGCGCAGATGCCAGCCCGTGCGGTTGGCGCCGCCCACGTACTGGCCGTCTCGCAGCGACTCGTCCGCGATCACGCGCACGTTCGTCCCCACCGGCCCGATCGAGCCGGGATCGGCGCCGAACGTCTCGCGGATCTCCTCGGGCTGCGCCGGACGGGCGGGCCCGTCGAGCGCCTTCTCGAGCTTCAGCTCGTGCAGGCGGTGGTCGCCGCGGACGAGCGCCAGCACGACCTTCCCGTCCGCCACGACGGGCATCGCCTTCGCCGTGGCGGCCGGGTCGATCCCGAGCATCTCGGCCAGCCCTTCGATCGTCGTGGCCCCCGGCGTCTCGACCTCCTCGGGCGCGTCGAGCGCAGGCGGGAACTCGGGGCGGCGCGGAAGCGACCGCGCGACCTCGACGTTCGCGGCGTAGTCGCAGTTCGAGCAGCGCACCAGCTCGGCCTCGCCGTTCGGGCTGGGAGCCAGGAACTCCTCGCCGCCGTGGCCGCCCATCATGCCGCTCTCGGCCTCGACGACGTAGGTCTCGAGCCCGCACCGGTCGAAGATCCGGACATAGACGTCGCGGTGCTTGGCGTAGGACTCCTCCATGCCGGCCAGGTCGCGGTCGAAGCTGTAGGAGTCCTTCATGATGAACTCCTTCGTGCGCAGGATCCCGCCGCGCGGGCGCGGCTCGTCGCGCTCCTTGGTCTGCTGGTGGTACCAGATCTGCGGCAGCTCCCGATAGGAGCGGATCTCACGCGCCGCGTGCGTCGTCACGTTCTCCTCGTGCGTCATCGCGAGCACGAACGGCCGGCCCGAGTTGTCGTCGAGCTTGAAGAGGACATCGATTGCGTAGCGGCCGCTGGCCTGCCACAGCTCGGCGGGCTGGAGGACGGGCATCAGCATCTCCTGCCCGATCGTGTCCATCTCCTCGCGGATCACGTCCATCGTCTTTCTGAGCACCCGCCAGCCGAGCGGCAGGTAGGAGTAGAGGCCCGCCCCGACCTGGCGGACGAAGCCGCCCCGGACCAGGAGCCGGTGACTGATCGCCTCCGCATCGGCCGGGTCGTCCTTGAGCGTCGGGATCAGGTACTTCGAGGCGTCGACGCTGCGGCTCACCGAGCCGCGGCCTTCGCCCGCGGTCGCGCCGGCGGCAGGTGGATGGGCCGCCCGAGCGCCACCAGCGCCGCCTCCTTGACCGCCTCGGCCAGCGTCGGGTGGGCGGCGATCGAGTCGGCGATCGTCTCGATCGTCGCCTCGGCCGTGATCCCGATGACGCCCGCGTTCACGAGCTCGGTCGCCTGCACGCCGACGATGACGAGGCCGAGCAGCTCGCCGTAGCGGGTCTCGTGGATCGTCTTCGCAAAGCCGGTGCGCTCGCCGTACATCTGGGCGCGGCCCGACGCTGCCATCGGG
Source organism: Gaiellales bacterium (assembly GCA_035456145.1). Taxonomy (GTDB): domain Bacteria; phylum Actinomycetota; class Thermoleophilia; order Gaiellales; family JAICJC01; genus JAICJC01. The sequence goes on from DATIDU010000127.1 coordinate 3,842, forward strand.
AAACGGCCGATCGCGATGTCATCGCCGTGCGCCTCGCGGGCCTGGGCCTCGGTCAAGCCGACCGCGGCCACCTCGGGATCGGTGTAGACGCAGCGCGGCACCGCCGAATAGTCCATCGTGGCGTCGTGTCCGAGCGCGTTCTCGGCCGCCACCTCGCCCTCGCGGAACGCGGTGTGGGCGAGCTGGTAGACGCCCGCCGCGTCGCCGACGGCGTAGATGTGGCTCACGTTCGTGCGCATGTGGCGGTCGGCGATGACGCCCCGGCGTGGGTCGAACTCGACACCCGCCGCCTCGAGGCCGATGTCGCGTACGCGCGGGCCGCGGCCCGTGGCGACCAGGATCAGGTCCGCCTCCACGCTCGCGGCGCTCCCGTCCTTGCCCTCGAAATGGAGCGTTGCGGCGCCGCCGGAGTCCTCGATCCTCGTCGCCCGCGCGCCCAGGTGCACCGGGATCTTGCGCTTCTTGAAGGCCCGCTCGAGCTCCTTGCTCGCGTCCTCGTCCTCCATCGGGATGAGGTGGTCGAGCATCTCGACGATCGTCACCTCGGTGCCGAAGTGGGCGAAGATCGAGGCGAATTCGACGCCGATCACGCCGCCGCCGAGGATGGCCAGCCGCCTGGGCACCTCCTCGATCGCCAGGAGGCCGGTGGAGTCGACACAGCGCGGGCCGTCGATCCCATCGATCGGCGGCCGCAGGGACTGCGAGCCCGTGGCGACGATGGCGGACTGGAACTTGACGTCCTCGCCGCCGTCCACCGCGATCGTGTTGGCGTCGGTGAAGGCGCCCCTTCCGGAGACGATCGCGATCTCGTTGGCCTTGACGACACCGGTGATCCCGTTCACGAGCCCGTCGACGATGCCCTGCTTGTTGGCCTGGGTCTGGCCGAAGTCGAGCTCGGTCCCGGAGACCTTGACGCCGAGCTGCGCGAACTGCCCGGTCGCCTCCTTGAGCGCGTGCGCGGTCTGCACCCACGCCTTGGTCGGGATGCATCCGACGGTGATGCAGGTGCCGCCGATGCGGTCGGCCTCGATGAGCGCCACGCTGGCGCCGAGCTGGGCGGCGCGGATGGCCGCGGGGTAGCCGCCCGGCCCGCCCCCGAGTACGGCGACGTCACATTCCATCGGTCGGCCATCCTAGCAACGCGGCCGACCCCGTCCGGTCAGGGCCTGAGCGTCGCGCCCACGCGGAGGGCCGCGGCCATCCGGCGGGGAAACGCTGCCAGAAGGCCGGGCACCAGGCTCTCGGCAAGCGCCGCCCGTGCCGGAGGCGCCGAGCGCTGGCCGATCGCGCACTCGACGTTGAATGCGATCCAGTCGAGCCCGGTCATGAGGCTCTGACCGAGGTCGGGCGGCTCGATGGCAGTGTCGGCGCTCCGGCCGGCCTCGCGAGCGAGACCGGCGGCGGTCGCGACGGCCGCCGCAGCGTCGTCCAGGCGATCCGCCCACGACGCGTCCGCCCGATGAGCCGCGTCGCAGAGCTCCGGCCAGCGGTCGGCCGTCTCGGTGTTCGACACCGGGAAGACGGCGCGGTTGCCGGGCTCGAAGGCGAAGCCGTGCAGCGTGGCGAGCACACGGCCGGCCCAGTCGGCGACGCAGCCTCCGCCGGCGCTTGGTATCGGCTCGGGAGCCGGGACGCCGGCGGCGATCGCACGGCGCTCGAACCTCCAGGTCTCGTCGAGCCACTCCTGCCACCGTTCGTCCGCCCACGGGTTGCACAGCTCCTTCACGGCGAACGCCGACCGGGTCGTCTCGAGGCGATAGACGCGGTTCGACCAGGCGCCGCCGACCGCGGTCATCGAGACGACCGAGCCCGGCAGCCCGAACAGATCCAGGATCTCCTGTGCGGCCGGCGTCACCCCGGCGCGACGCCGGTCATTCAGCGCTCGGGAAGGCGGGGTCGTCCCGGATGGAATCGAGGTCGGAGTCGTCGGACGCCCACTCGGCCACCCGCGGGTCGTTGGCGACGGCGATGGCGAGGTGATCGAGCGCCTCGTCGCGGCGCCCGGCGAGGGCACAGAAGCAGGCGAGCTGGTAGTTCAGCTGCCCCGAGTCGGGCCACTCGGCGAGCCCTTCCGAGGCCACGTCGAAGGCGCGAGCGTAGTCACCCGCCTTGTACGGCACCTCGGCCGCGAACCAGTACTCGAACGGCGAGGTCGGGATCGGCGAGTCAGCCGGCCCGCCCACGACCAGCACAGTGGTCTCGTCCGCAGTGGCGACGGCGCTGCGCTCGGCGTCCACGTCGGGGACGAAGACCATCGTGCCGGCCGGCGCGTCGACCGCCTCCTC
>DATIDU010000128.1:0-4420 GCA_035456145.1 Gaiellales bacterium
ACGGCGTGAACGTCCTCATCGACTTTCACCAGTACAAGTGGTCGCCCTACTTCGGCACCGGCTCGACGGGCATCCCGGGCTGGTTCTACAACGACGTCCGCACCGGCCGCTATCCCAAGACCGATGAGGGGATGAAGGAGGCGATGAGCGACTGGTGGACCGACGCGGTCGGCCGCCAGGACTACCTCGCCTTCGTGCGGATGATGGTGAACCGCTACAGCTCGCACGCGAACGTCGTCGGCTACGAGGTGTTCAACGAGCCGATGGTCGGGAACCTCGGCGAGAACCACGCCTCGACGCAGGCCGTGATCTCGTGGGAGGCGCCGATCGTGAACGCGATCCGGCTGCGCGATCCCGAGCGGGCGGTCTTCTTCATGCTCCGCGGCGGCGGCGACAACGGCCCCGTGAACGCCGACTTCACGAAGTTCGGGCCGATGACGAATCTCGTCCTCGACCTCCACGACTACTACAACGGGCTCTACGGCTCGGGGTTCACGTCCGACCAGGAGGGCTGGGTGCCGTCCTGGGACGCCACCCACAACCAGAACTTCCTCGACTATCACGGGACTGAGCAGGCGCTCGTCGAGAACCTCGCGTCCGCGGTAAACCGCACGCGCGGGCTGGGGATCCCGCTCGTCCTCGGGGAGTGGGGCGCGCAGACGGCCGACGTCGGCGTCCTCGACTTCCAGCACCACCTGCTCTCGGTCATGACGCGGTACGGCCTGTCCTGGGCCCGGTGGAACCTCGGCCAGGGCGCCGATCCCTTCACGCTGCTCACGCGGTCGAAGTCGTTCAACTCCGTGGGCGCCGACCTGGCGGTTGCGCTCGCGACGCCCGCGCCGACCATGGGCATCGCTCCGGTCGCCGACGTCCAGCCCGAGGTGCACGGCTTCGCGCAGGTCGGCCAGGTGCTCTCGGTCTCAAACGGGCTCTGGGCCGGCGTTCCGGTCCCGGTCGTCACCGACGAGTGGCAGCGCTGCAATGCGATCGGGCTCGCGTGCAAGCTGATCTCCGGCTCGACCGCGTCGACCTATGTCGTCATGCCGAGCGACCTCGGCTCGACGCTGCGCGTCGCCGTGCGTGCGCGGAGCTCCGCCGGACACACCGTGATCCGCACGGCCCTCACGGCACCGGTTACGCCGAACGTCCTCACGATCGCGAACCTCGAGGCGAACGTCTCGTCGATCTCGCCGTGCGTGACGATCGGCTTCGACCTGAACAAGGGCGCTGCGGTGAAGATCGTGATCCGCGATGCGTCGGGCGCGGTCGTGAAGAAGCTCGACAACGCCGATCACCCGGCCGGGTTCGTCGTGAAGCGCTGGGGCGAGATCGAGGACAACGGTCTGCCGGCCCCGCACGGCCCCTACACGGCTCAGATCACCGCGACGACGACGAGCGAGTTCACGTCCGCGGCGGTCCCGTTCACGATCTAGTCAGGTCGACGATCCGGGCACCCACGAGCTCCACGAGCTCCGCGGTTCCGACCTCGACGATCTGGCCGCGCCCGCCGGCGTTCAGGCAGATGCGGTCGAACTCGCCGCCGGTCTCGTCGAGGTAGACGGGCAGCCGCCGGCGCGAGCCGAGTGGGCTCATGCCGCCGACCTGGTAGCCCGTCGCCCGCTCGGCGGCGTGCGGATCGGCCATCTCGGCGTGCTTCACCCCTGCGGCTGCCGCGAGCTTCTTGAGCGAGAGCTCGGACGTCGCCGGCACGAGCGCGAACACGAGCCCGCCGCCCGCGCCGGCGACGAGGCTCTTGAACATCCGCTCACGTTCGACCCCGAGATCGTCGGCGGCCTGCTCCGCGCCGCCGCCGTGGCGGTAGGCGTAGGTCATGAGCGTGTACGCCACACCGGCGCGGCGCAGCTCCGTGGTCCCTCTCGTCTCCGCCATCCGTACTCCGGCGTCGTTAGTATCTCCGCCGATGCGAGAGTACACGCCCGAGACCGAGTCGTTCCGCGACGACGCGGTCGCCATCATCAACGCCGGGGCGATCGTGATCGCCGTCGCGGGGACGTGGACGCGCCCCATCTACATGGGCATCATCGCGCTCCTCGTCGCACTCGTGGGCTACTTCATGTCGCCGCGCTCGCGCGGCGGCCACATAATTGCCGTCTGCCTGATCACGGCCTTCGCGCTGCTCGAGACGTGGCTCTGGCAGGGCACGCACATCATCTAGCGGGCCTGATCGGAAGCCCGCTCACGACGTGCCCGCGCCCGCCCGCCTGGTAGGCGACGTCGACGACGTGCTCAGGCTTGTAGCGGCCGAAGAAGAAGCCGCGGACGAGGCTCCGGGCCGTGTCGCGGGAGGGCGGAACGAGCTCCGCCGCGAAGACGAGCTCGCGCCCCTCGATGAGGTAGTCGCTGCCCTCGGTCTGGAGCAGGCCGTTCACGTACACCTCGAACGGCGGCTCCACCTCGGGCGGGAGCTGCACACGCGACCCGGTCACGCTGGGGTCACCACTCGACCAGCTTCCAGACCTCCGGTTGCATCGTCGCCTCGCCGTCGCCGACGTCCGCGAAGAGCGTCACCGCCTGCTTCAGATGCTCCATCGATTCGGGCTCGCGTCCGGCGTGGTGCAGGAGGTCGGCGAGGTTGTTGTGGAGGGCTGCCTCGCGGTGGCGGTCGCCCTGTTCGGAGCACAGCTCAAGGGCACGGGAGGTGTGCTCGATGGCCGTGTCCGTCTCGCCTGCCCGGCCGCACGCGAGCGCCAGGTTGTTGAGCGCGGCCACGAGCACGCTGCGGTCGGGGAGCCCCTCGGCGAGCTCGACGCTGCGCTCCAGGTGCTCGCGCGACCCGGCGAGCATCCCCAGGATGTTGCACGCCTGAGCCACGGCCTCCGGGTCGTCCGCGGCCTCGCCGAGCTCCAGCGACCGGCGGGCGAGCTCCGCTGCGGCGGCGCTGTCGCCCCGGCGGTGGGCCGCGAGGCTGCGGTCGGCTTGTACGCGGGCCGACTCGCCGCCGAGCCGGAGCGCCTCGAGCAGGTGAAGGTCGGCAAGCTCCGGGTCGCCGCGGCGGTCGTGCACCCTGCCGAGCTTGTGCTCGATCCGGGCAACGGCGTCGGGCTCGCCGAGAGCGGCCGCTGCCTCATAGGCCGAGAGCGCCGCTGAGTACTCGCCCTGGAGCGTGTGCAGGTCACCGATCGCCTCGTACAGGAGCGCCGGCTGATCGTGCCCCAGGCCGATGGCGGACCGGTATGCATCGAGCGCCTCGCGGTGGGCGTACACGCTGCGCGCCCGGTCGCCCGCGCGGCGGAAGGCCTCGGCCGCCTCCGCCTCCAGGCCGGCGGCCAGGAGGTGGCGGGCGACGAGCGCAGGGTCGGCGTGCCCGGTTGCGAGCGTCTGGGCGACGCGGCGGTGAAGCAGCCGGCGGCGGGCGAGCCCGGCGCGCTCGTAGGCCACCGCGAGCAGCTTGTCGTGCGAGAACTCGTACCCGGCGTCGCGTTCGACGAGGAGGCCGCGGCTGGTGAGCTCCTCCAGGCCGGCCGCGGTCTCGTCCTCGCCCCTGCCGGCGGCGGCGCGCACGGTGTCGACGTCGAATGTCCTCCCGATCACCGCCGCCGCGGTGAGGACCTGTGCGGCGGCCTCTCCGATCCCGTCCAGCCGGGCTGCGAGCAGCTCACGCACACCCACGGGGAGCCCGCCGTGCTGGGCGGGTTCGGCGAGTGCCGCCAGGTACTCGACGACGAACAGCGGCAGCCCCTCCGTCTCGTCGAAGAGCTCGGACGCGCGGGCGCTCAGCCCGGCGGCCGCGGCGAGCTCCGCGACGTGCGCGCGGGTCAGGCGGCCGAGCCGGATCACGGAATGCGCCGAGCGCCGCAGCACGGCGTGATCCGTCCCGATCTCCTCCGAGCGCCAGGCGGCGACGACGAGCACCGGCCGTCCGGCCAGCCGGCGGACGAGGTAGCCGACCATCGCGAGCGACGCCGGGTCGGCGAACTGGAGGTCGTCCAGGAAGAGCAGCCCCGGCGGACGGGAGGCAACGAGCGCAGCCAGGACGTGGGCGAGCCCCTCGTACAGCCGCTGCTGGGCGGCGGCGCTGTCCGGGCTCGCCGTGGCCTCGCCGCCGCCGATCTCGGGAACGAGGCGGGCGGCTTCGGCGCGCCAGTGCGCAGGGACGCCGGCCAGCGGCTCATCGCCGGCCGCGTCGAGCGCAGCCCGGATCGCGGCCGCGACGAGCCCGAACGCGATCCCGGACTCGCCCTCGTGCGACCGGGCCACGGCCGCGATCTGGTCGCCCTCGCGGACGACGGCGGCCAGCTCTTCGACGAGCCGGGTCTTGCCGACTCCGGCCTCGCCCTCGACGACGACAAGCCGACCGTCCGCCGTGCACGCGCGGTGCTCGGCCGCGAGCGCCTCCCACTCACCGGCGCGGCCGACAAGCGGGCCGGGCGGGGCGGCGGCCGGCATGGGGGCCGGAGCC
>DATIDU010000129.1:0-20242 GCA_035456145.1 Gaiellales bacterium
GCCGGCCCCGTCGATGCGGGCCGCCTCGACGAGCGAGCGCGGCGTCGTCAGGAACACGGCGCGCATCCAGAAGGTCCCGAGTGAGATCGACTGGCCGATCTGCGGCAGGATCAGCGACCAGTACGTACCGAGGATGCCGAAGTCCTGGAAGTCGTAGTAGAGCGGGATCACGGTCGCCTCGTACGGGAAGATGATCCCGAGCAGGAAGACGCCGAAGAGCCAGCGGTCGCCGCGGAAGCGCATCGTCCCGAACGCGTAGCCGGTGCCGAGCGAGAGCACCGCCGAGACGCCGGTGACCGCTGCCGCCACGATGAAGCTGTTCTTGAGTCCGGTGCCGAAGTCGCCCTCTGTCCAGGCGGCGCGGAAGCTGTTCAGCTTCGGGTCGGTCGGCCACGCGAAGCCCGTCACCAGGTCGCTCTTCGTGTGCAGCGCCAGAGAGAGGATCGAGAGCACCGGGTAGATCGCGCCGATGGCGAAGGCCACGAGCACCGTGTACGTGACGACTCGCTCGGCCCGGGTGGCGGTCATGCCTCCTCACCTCGCGAGCTGACGTAGAGCACGATCCCGGCGAGCGCGAAGATCGCGGCCGTGAGGATGACCGCAATCGCGGCCGCGTACCCGACCCGGTTGAAGACGAAGGCGTTTCGGTACATGTAGTACGAGGGGACGTACGTCTCGGTTCCAGGCCCGCCCGAGGTCGCGTTGTAGATGATGTCGAAGCTCCGCAGCGCGTTGATCGTCGTGAGGACAAAGGCGACGACCACCTGGTTTCGGAGCGCCGGGAGCGTCACCGCGAAGAACTCCCGCACGGCGCCGGCGCCGTCGACGCGGGCCGCGTCATAGAGGCTGTGCGGGATGCTCTGGGCACCGGCGATGAAGAGCACCATGCAGAGGCCGTAGGTCACCCAGGTGCCGATGCCGCCGACGGCGGGCAGCGCCCAGGTGAAGTCGCCCAGCCACGGCCGCGCCAGCGATCCGAGGCCGACGTCGCGCAGGAGCTCGTTCAGCGGGCCGTTGGACGCGTAGATCCACACCCAGGCTTGAGCGACGACGACGCCGGCGATCATCTGCGGCAGGAAGAGGGCGGTGCGGTGGAACGTGAATCCACGCACCGGATGGCGGGTGAGAAGCGCGGTCAGGAGCAGGCCCAGCACGACCGGCAGGAGCGCGTAGAACACGATCAGCTCGGCCGAGTGCTTGAACGACGCCCGCACGAGCGGATCCGAGAAGGCCTCGCGGTAGTTGGCGAGGCCGACGTAGTGGCCGACCGTCAGCCCGTCCCAGTCGAAGAACGAAAGCTCGACCGTGTGCGCGAGCGGCGCGAGCGTGAAGAGCCCGTAGAAGAGCAGGCCCGGCAGGATGTAGAGCCACGCGACGTTGCGCGGTTCGCCCGGCGCCCGCTTCCGCACGCGGGCACGGTCGTGGGCGGCCGTCTCCGAGCCGAGCTGAGCCGCCGTCTCAGTCATGTGAGGTCTACTGCTTCAGCGTCTGGTCGAACTTGTCCCAGTCGTCCTGGACGTTCTTGGCCATGTCCTGGGCCGAGATCTTTCCGGCGAGCAGGTCCTGGAAGTTCGACGCCAGCGTGTCGTACATCGTCGGCGATGCCCAGTCCGTGTAGAGCATGAGGCCGTCGTCGTCGGCGACCTGGCGGAAAGCGTTCGTCACCTGGCCCAGGTACGGATCGCCGGCCGGCGGCGCTGCGGCGTCTGACGGCGACGGGATCTGCTGCTGCTCGTACATCAGCTTCTGGGCCTCGGGCGAGGCGATGATGTAGTTGAGCCACGCCGCGGCCAGGTCGGGGTACTTCGTCTTGGACGAGATGTGCCACGGGCCCGAGAGCCCGCCGACGCCGGCCCAGGTGCCGCTCGGCCCGGGCGGGATGTTGACCACGGCCGCGTTCGAGCCGAGCCCCGACTTGATGATCGACGCGTCCCAGTCGCCGCCCATCCAGAAGACGCCGTTGCCCTTCGCGAACTCGGCGGCCGACTGGTCGTATTTCAGCGCGTTGTAGTCGCTGTTGAAATAGCCGTTCTTGGCCCATGACTGGTAGGTCTCGAGGGCCTTGATGTTGTCGGGGGTGTCCCAGGTCGAGCCGGGCACGTGCTGGATCCAGTTGCGTTCGTCCTGGGCGCTGAAGAACGCCGCCTGGATGCCACCGAACATGTGGATCGTGCCGTAGCCCTCGTTGTTTCCGAACTCGATGACCGGCTCGCTCTTGGGCAGCTTGGCCCGGATCTGCGCCAGCATCGCGTTGAAGTCGTCGAACGTCTGCGGCATGTTCGATGGGTCGAAGCCGAGCTGCTTCAGCTTCTGCGTGTTGACGTAGACGTTGATGTTTTGGCCGGTCTGAGCGACGCCCCACGTCGGGCCCTGGCCGAACGTCTTGCCGTCGTCGGTCCACCTGAACATCGACCAGGTCGACGGCGAGTACCACTTCTGCCAGCCGTAGGCCTTGATGTAGCGGTCGAGCGGGACGATGAGCTTGGCCTTCACGAGCTGGGAGTCGGTCTGGTAGCCCTGATTGCCCTCGGTGATGTCGGGGCCGGATCCGGACTGGAGCGCCCGCGGCACGACGTTCACGAGGCTGTTGAAGTCCTTGAAGACCATGTCGATCTTCACGTTGGGGTACTGCTTCTCGAAGTTCGCCGAGAGCTCCTTGAGCACGGGCTCGAGGCCCGGGTCCTGGTTGTCGTACGACCAGATGAGGAGGTGCACAGGGCCGAGCTTCCCGAAGCCGCTCTTCTGCACGGCACCGGACGGCGTCGAGCTTCCGGAGCCGGGCGAGGAGCCCGGAGTGCCGCCGCAGCCTGCGGCCGCGATCATGGTCACGACCGCCGCCGCGATCGCCAGGTGCCTGAAGGCCAGGTGCCGCTTCATCTGTCCCCCCGTCGGTTGGGCTCGGCCGCGTGACTCTACCAAGCCGTCGGGTCGTCGCACAGGGGGCTCTGGTACCATCGCCCGCCGTGAGCGCCGGGGGGTATTCGCCGTCGCCGCGCCCGACCTTCGACCGGCCGACGGCGATCCGCGGCGCGGACGCAACACGCCACATCTGGGGCGACCCGGAGTCGGGCGAGGTGGCCGACCGCATCTTCGCGTCGACGGACCGGATCCACGCGCTCGTCTTCTGCCTGCCGCGCGGCGGGTCGTTCCGGCACTCGCTGGAGTACCGCACCGTGTTCGGCGCCGACGAGGTGCTCCAGGTGCTCTCGGGGACGATGGTTGCGGCCAACCCCGAGACCGGCGAGGTGCACCGGGTCGAGCGCGGCGAGCGGCTCACGTTCGGGCCGGGCACCTGGCACCACGCCTTCGCGCACGGCGACGAGCCGCTCGAGGTGCTCGAGCTCTTCGCGCCGCCGCCGGTCACCGGCACGTCGGGCGCCTACGCGCGCACGCGGCCCTACCTCGAGGAATCGCTCTACGCCGACGACGACGCGCTGGGATCGACGCCCGGCGATCGCCTTCCCGGGACGATGCGAGTGCTGCGGCAGGCCGACGTGGTCTGGCGGCGTGATCTCGGCGTTCTCACCGGGATCGTGGCCAGCACCGAGCACCTGACGGTTGTCACCCACGAGCTGAACGCCGGGGAGGCGGCGGCGGCGCACGCGCACGGCGGTGACGAGCTTCTCTACGTGCTCCGCGGGACGCTCTGGGTGCGTGCGTGGCATGGCGACGAGACGTTCGTGCTCGAGCTCGAGCCGGGCGACGCGTGCTTCGTCCCGATGGGCGACCGGCACGAGTACCGGAATCACGGCTCAGGCGTGGCCGAGGCGATCGCAGGCATCGCTCCGGACTACCTGGCGTGACGCTCGCAGTCGGGATCGACGTCGGCGGCACCAAGATCGCCGCCGGACTCGTGGACGTGGCGCGCGGCGAGGTCGTGCGCTCGGAGCGGGAGCCCACGCGGCCCGAGCGCGGCGGCGCCGCTGTGCTCGCCGACTGCGCCCGGCTGGCCGCCCGGCTCGGAGGCGGCGGCGTCCCGGTCGGCATCGGGATCTGCGAGGTGGTCGACCGAAACGGCCAATTGGCAACCGCCGAGACCATCGAGTGGCGCGACCTCGACGTGGCGGCTGCGTTCGGCGGCGTCCGGGTGGCCGTCGAGTCCGACGTCCGCGCCGCCGCGCTGGCAGAGGCCCGCTTCGGCGCCGGCGCTGGACTCGACTCGTTCCTCCACGTCATCGTCGGGACCGGGGCCGCGGCGTGCCTGGTCCTCGGCGGCCGGCCACACCCGGGCGAGCACGGGAACGCCATCATCCTGGGCGCGCCGCCGGTCGAGCAGGTGGCGGGCGGCGCCACGCTCGGCGGTCGCGTCCACGACCCCGCCGCCCGCGCCGAGGCGGCTGCGGCCGTCGGCCGGGTGGTCGCCGTCCTCGTGAACGCGCTCGACCCCGCGGCGGTGGTGGTGGGCGGCGGGCTCGGAGCCGCTCCGGGGTTCGCAGAGGGGATCGCGGCCGCACTTCGGCCTGCGATCTGGTGCGAGGCGACCCGTGGCCTGCGGGTCGTCCCGACGGCCCTCGGCGAGGCGGGCGGCATCGTCGGAGCGGCGCTCGCGGCGGCGGAGGCGACCGTCTGATGTGGCGCGACACCGGGCTCTGGGCCGACGTCCGCGAGCTGCCCGAGTCGGTGGCCGCGACGCTCGCCGCCGCCGACGGGTTTGACGAGACGGCGGCCCTTCTCGCCGGCGCGGACGTGCGCCGTATCGTCGCCAGCGGCAACGGCGCCGCCTACTACGTGGCCCACGCCCTCTGGCTCGCCGCGGCCGCCGGCCCGCAGGGCGGGCCCGAGGTCGTCGCCGTCCCAAGCGGCCTCATCGCCGGCGGGTGGTTCCGGTTCCGGCCGGGCGACCGCCTGCTCGCGGTGTCGTCGTCGGGCGAGTTCCGCGACCTCGTGGAGGCGCTCGACCGGGGCGCGGCGCCGCAGCCGTATGCCGCCGTGACGGCGACCGCCGGCTCGACGATCGAGCGCGGAGCGGGGGCACGCGCGCTCCAGCGGGTGCTGAACCAGCGGGCGGTGACCCACACGCAGGCGCTGGCGGGAGGCATGGCCTCGGCGCTCGCGGTCTGGGCGCGGGTCTCCGGCGACGGCCGGCTGGCGGAGGCGCTCTCGGGCCTGCCCGGTGTGCTGGCCGCGACCCTTGAGGAGGCCGAGGCATGGGCCGGGGAGCTCGGTGCGATCCCGCAACCGGCTGCGGCGGTCGCCTTCTCGGCGGGGCCGGGATGGGCGGCGGCGCTCGAGGCGGCGCTCCTTCTGAAGGAGGTGGCGGGCGTCCCGGCCGAGGGCGTCGATGCCCGGGAGGGGGCGACGTCGGCGATGTACGCGCTCGGCGAGGCCCACCTCGCGCTCTCGCTCCCGGTCGGCGACCCGGCCGAGGCAGAGGCCGAGCGGGTCTGTGGGGAGACCGGCGCGCGGGTGGTGCGATCCCCCGGCGGCGACGCCACCGATCCACGGCTCGCGCTGGCGACCACGCTGCCCGCGGCGACGGCCCTCGCGGCGGTCCTCGCAGAGCAGGCCGGCCTCGACGTCGACCGGCCCGCGTGGGTCGATGCCTACTACCGCACGGCCCGGCGGCCCTCCCCGGCCGATGACGGCTGAAAGACCCGCTGGGCGATCGCCGTCGGCACGACCGCCGACAGGATGATCACCGTGAGCAGCAGCGAGAACTGGCTGCGGTCGATGATGCCGGCCTGGAGGCCGTAGAGCGACGTGATCGTCCCGAACGTGAGCCCGGTCGACATGAGGAGCGTCGTGAAGGCCGCGTCGGGCGCGCAGTACCGCCGCGCGAGCGGATAGACGCCCGCCAGCTTCGGCGCCATCTTGGCCGCGGCCAGGAGGGCGAGCAGTCCGAGATTGGCCCAGACGGCGCCGAGCGACAGGTTGAGTCCGCCCTTCACGAAGAAGAAGGGCGTCAGGAACGCGAACGCGACCACACGCAGCCGCTCCTGCTCCAGGCGATGGCTCTCGTAGTGGCCGCTCATCGCGAGGCCGAGTACGAAGACCGGGAGGACGGCCTGGCTGTCGGCCCGGCCGCCGAGGTACATCAGCACGAACATGACCGCGAAGACGAGCTTGATCTCCGGCTCGATGATGCGGTCGCCGTAGCGCCCGAAGAACCAGGGCGCGATCCGCGGCAGCCCCCAGATCGCAAGCACCGACGCCGCCGCGAACGGGAGCGCCCACAGGTTGGGCGTGATGAAGAGGATCGAGAGGCCGAGGACGGTCAGGATGTCGGTCACGAACGTGGCCGCCATGATGCGCTTGCCGGTCACCGACCGGTTGAGGCCGGTCTCGACGAGCACGGCGTAGACCACGGCGAGGCTGGTCGTCGAGAGCGCGAGGCCGCCGATCTCGGCCTGTTCGCGCGTCCACCCGGCCGCCCAGTACGCGATCGCCATCGCCACCACGAAGGGGGCCGCGAACGAGACCGCGCCGATGGCGAGGCTCGACCGCCACTCACGCCGGAACTGGGGGACGTCCACCTCGGTGCCCGCCAGAAACGTGAGCACGATGCCCGCGAACGTGCCGATGAACGAGAGCCAGTCCGGGATCGAGACCGTGAACGCGTTTCCGACGGTCACGCCGGCCGCGAGCTCGATCAGGGCGACGGACAGGCCGAGCTCGATCGAGACCGTGCTCGCCAGAAGGATCGTGGCCGCAAGGACGGCCGCAAGTGCGAGTTCGCTCACCGCTCCACCTCCAGGGTCGTGCTGCAGAGGTAGAGGCCATCAGCCCTGAGGGCGGTTGGACGCGAGCCTCATCGCGTTGCCGGGATCCTACTCCGCGACGGCGGCTAGCCAGACGGGCATGACGAAACTCCGCTCGATCTTCCGCCGGCACGAACGGCGCGTGTGGATGCTCTGGGCGGTCGGCGTGCTCGTGCTGGTCGCAACGCCGTATGCGCTCTCTGATCCCGCGCTCTGGATCTTCGTCTTCGACCCGGAGCTGCTCGCCCTGGCGACCCTGGTCGGGGTGGCCCTCCTGCGCGAGAGCCTCTCGATCCACGTCGTGCACGTGCGTGCGATCATGGCGCTGCGCCGCTAGCTCGGCGCGCCATGGCGTGAAACACCGGCGCCTGTCGCCGATGTTTCACCGGACCTCCCTCAGACGATCAGGAGGCCGCGCGAGACCGTCACCGCCGGCCCGCCGACGTGCACCGTGCCGTCCTCGACCCGCAGGTCGACGTAGCCGCCGCGGGCTGAGGCCTGGCGCGCGCGCAGCGACGTCTTGCCCAGCCGCGTGGCCCAGAACGGTCCCAGGCTCGCATGGGCCGACCCGGTGACGCTGTCCTCGGGGATGCCGACTCTGGGCGCGAAGAAGCGCGACGTGAAGTCGACGCCCTCTCCGCCGGGCGCTGTCAGGATGACGCCGCGAGCGTCGACGGCCGACAGTGCATCGGTCGCTGGAGCGGCTTGGACGACGCCGGACGGGCTCTCGATGACGACGAGGTAGTCCAGGGGCGTGCGCCAGACCGAGTCGACGGGAGCGCCGATCGCCTCGACCAACCCGGGAGGCGGGGGCGTCTCGGCGACCCGACCCGCGTTGAGCGCCACGACGATCGATCCGTTCTCGCGCGCGGCGCCGATCTCACCGGCCGGCGTCTGGAAGGTCACGCTCATCCCCGGATTGCCCATCCCGGTCTCCCAGAGGACGTGCGCCGCGGCGAGCGTCCCGTGGCCGCAGAGCTCGAGCTCCGTTTCGGCCGTGAACCAGCGCAGGCCCCACTCGCCCTCGGCCGGCAGGACGAAGGCGGTCGCGGGCATGCGGAGCTCCGCCGCGATCGCCTGGAGCCACTCGCGCTCCTCCGCGCTCTCCAGGATGCAGACGGCGGCGGGATTGCCGGCGAACGGGCGGTCCGTGAACGTGTCGACCTGAAACAGCGGCAGCGTCACGTGTCGCCGCCCGCACCGGCGGCACGCACGGCCTCGAACGCGGCGGCCGCGGCCTCCAGGTCGGCGCGGCTGTGCGCCGCAGACATCTGCGTGCGGATGCGGGCCTTGCCCTTCGGGACGACCGGGTAGGTGAAGCTGACCGCGTAGACGCCGTGGTCGAGGAGCCCGCGCGCGAACCGGCCAGCCGCCACCGCGTCGCCGAACATGACCGGCACGATGGGATGCTCGCCGGGCAGGATCTCGAACCCGGCGCCGGACATGCGCTCGCGGAACCATGCCGTGTTCTCGGCGAGGCGCGTCCGCAGCTCGTCGGACGTCTCCAGGAGGTCGAGCGTGGCGAGCGCCGCGCCCACGATCGGCGGCGCCAGGCTGTTCGAGAAGAGGTAGGGACGCGAGCGCTGGCGCAGGATCTCGATGATCTCGCGCCGGCCGGATGCGTAGCCGCCCGATGCGCCGCCCATCGCCTTGCCGAGCGTGCCGGTCAGGACATCGACCCGGTCGACGACGCCGAAGCGCTCGGGCGTCCCGCGCCCGCGCGGGCCGACGAACCCGACCGCGTGCGAGTCGTCCACCATCACGAGCGCATCATGTCTCTCGGCCAGGTCGCAGATCCCCTCCAGGTTCGCGAGGTAACCGTCCATCGAGAAGACGCCGTCGGTTGCGATCAGGCGGTGGCGGGCGCCGGCCGCCCCGGTCAGGCACCGCTCCAGGTCGTCCATGTCGCCGTTTCGGAAGCGCAGCCGCTGGGCCTTGCAGAGCCGGATCCCATCGATGACCGAGGCGTGGTTCAGCTCGTCGGAGATGACGGCGTCGTCGGCGGTCAGGATCGACTCGAAGAGCCCGGCATTGGCATCGAAGCACGACGAGTAGAGGATCGTGTCCTCGGTGCCGAGGAACTCTGAGATGCGCCGTTCGAGCTCGCGGTGGATCGTCTGCGTGCCGCAGATGAACCGCACAGAGGCCATGCCGAACCCCCAGCGGTCGAGCGCGGCATGCGCGGCGGCGATCACCGACGGGTGGCTGGCGAGGCCGAGGTAGTTGTTCGCGCACAGGTTGAGGACGTCGCGGCCCTCGACCTGCACGTGGGCGCTCTGCGGCGTCTCGATCTCCCACTCGTCCTTGTACAGCCCCGCCTCGCGCAGGTCGGCCAGCGTCCCGGCGAGCTCCTTCTCGAGCGTGCTCATAGCTCCTCCCAGCTCATCACGATCTTGCCCGAGTCGCCCGACCCGGCCGTCGCGAATGCCTCCTCGTGGTCGCGGAACGAGAAGCGGTGGGTGATGACCGGCGTGATGTCGAGCCCCGACTGGAGCAGGACGGTCATCTGGTACCAGGTCTCGTACATCTCGCGGCCGTAGACCCCGCGCAGCGTCAGCATGTTGGTGATGACGGTGCTCCAGTCAAGCGCGAACTCCTCCGCCGGCAGGCCGAGCACCGCGATCCGGCCGCCATGAGACATGTTCGCCACCATCGCGTGCAGCGCATCCGGGCTGCCCGACATCTCAAGACCGATGTCGAAGCCCTCCGTCATTCCCAGCTCGTGCTGAACGCCCGTCAGGTCGCGCTCGCGCGGGTCGGCGGCGAGGGTTGCGCCCATCCGCCGGGCCAGCTCGAGCCGGTACGGGTTGAGGTCGGTGACGACGACGTGGCGGGCGCCGGCGTGGCGGACGACGGCCGTCGCCATGCACCCGATCGGGCCGGCGCCGGTGATCAGGACGTCCTCGCCGAGCACCGGGAACTGGAGCGCCGTGTGCACCGCGTTTCCGAACGGGTCGAAGATCGCGGCGACGTCGGGGTCGATCCCGTCGGCGTGGTGCCAGATGTTCGTCATCGGAAGCGCGATCAGCTCGGCGAACGCTCCAGCCCGGTTCACGCCGACGCCGCTTGTGTGGGCGCACAGGTGGCGCCGGCCGGCCATGCAGTTTCGGCAGCGGCCGCAGACGACATGCCCCTCGCCCGAGACGACGTCGCCCGGGTGGAAGTCGCTCACGTTCGAGCCGACGGCGACGATCTCGCCCACGAATTCGTGGCCGATCGTCATCGGCACGGGGATCGTCCGCTGCGCCCAGGCGTCCCAGTTTCTGATGTGAAGGTCGGTGCCGCAGATGCCGGTGCGGCGCACGCGGATCAGGACGTCGTTCAACCCATGCTCCGGCTCGGGGGCGTCCTCCAGCCACAGGCCCGGCTCGGCGAGCTTCTTGACCAGCGCCAGCATCGTCCGCATCGTAGGCGCCGCGGCCGCGCTTGAGGTCGGCTGCGAGGCTTGATAGAGTGGCCCGTTGCGCCGGCTCCGAGAATCGTGCCGGCGCCAGCCGCCGCCCGCGCCCCAATCGACGTCCTTCCCGGCCCGCGCCTCGCATGCGCGCTCGCCCGGGGCCCCCCTCGGCATGGAGTCATCGTGTCCGCCCAGCCTGCTGTCGAAGTCCGCGACCTGCGCAAGGAGTTCATCCGCCGCGACGGCGACGGCGGTATGCGCCATCGCCGGCGCCGCAAGCGCGTGCCCGCGCTGCACGGCGTCACGTTCTCGCTGACGCGCGGCGAGTGCGTCGCCATCCTGGGGCAGAACGGCTCGGGGAAGTCGACGCTCGTGCGGCTGCTCTCGACGCTGCTCCTGCACGACGGCGGCACGGCCCACGTGTTCGGAAACGACGTCTTCCGGCGGCCGCGGGCGGTGCAGCGGCTCGTGAACCGCGTGTCGGTTGAGGCGTCGTTCTTCAAGCGCATGTCGCCCGCCGAGAACCTGAGCTACTCGGCCCGGTTCTACGGGATGACCCCGCGCCAGTCGCGCGAGGCCATCCCGCGCATCCTCGAGCGGGTGGGCTTCCCGCCGGAGCGGCGCGGCGAGCCGATGGAGGATCTGTCGCGCGGGATGCAGCAGAAGATCGCGCTGGCCCGCGCGCTTCTGGTCGCGCCGGTGCTGCTTCTGCTTGACGAGCCGACGACCGGGCTCGACCCGCGCTCGAAGCTCGAGGTGCAGGAGTTCGTCCGCTCGATCCGCGAGCAGCACGACGCGACCATCCTGCTCTGCACCCACGACATGGCCGAGGCCGAGGCGCTCGCCGACAGGATCGGCATCCTGCACGAGGGCGCGCTCATCTGCCTCGACACCGCCGACGCGCTCAAGCAGGCGTACGGCGCCGACACGCTCGAGGGCGCGTTCCTGGCCGCGACCGGGCGCCAGTTCGAGGACGAGGGAGGCGAGGAATGATCCGCTTCGACACAGTCGCGGTCCGTCGTGAGCTGGTCGGGTTCGCCGGCATCGTCGAGCGAAACACGTACCTCATCCGCCGGTTCGCGTGGTGGGAGGTCGCGTGGTTCCTCTACACCGTCGCGAACACCCTCACGATCGTCTTCATCGCAAAGGGTGCGGAGGCGGCCGGCTACCGGCTCGACGTGAACCGCGAGACGATCGTGCTCCTCATCGGAGCGGTCGTGTGGTCGTATCTCGGGCTGCTCTTCGAGATCGTCACCGAGACGGTGGCGTGGGAGCGCTGGGAGGGAACGATCGAGTACACGTTCATGGCGCCGCTCTCGCGGCCCGCGCACCTGCTCGGGATGGGCGCCTTCGCCGTCGTCTACGGCGTCCTGCGTACGGTGCTGCTCTTCGGCGTCGTGTCCGCGTTCCTCGACGTCCACTACGCCAATGCCGACTTCGGCTCGGCGATGGTCGTGCTCGGCGTGTCGTCGTTCTCGTTCGTCGGCATCGGCATGATGACGGCGGTGCTGCCGCTGATCTCGCCCGAGAAGGGGACGCAGCTCGGGTTCATCGCCCAGGGGCTCCTCCTGGTCATCTCGGGGGTCTACTACCCGGTGTCGGTGCTGCCGCAGTGGATGCAGTGGCTGTCGGTCGTCTCGCCGGCGACGTACACCCTGGAGGGCGCGCGCAAGGCGGTGCTGGACGGTGCGAGCGTGACGGCGCTCTGGGGCGAGATCTGGCCCCTGATCCTGATCGGCGTGGTGGCGATCCCAGCGGGGCTGGCGGTGTTCTCCGCGGGCGAGCGGTACGCCAAGCGCCATGGGCGGCTCAAGCGATCAGGCTGACCGAACCGCGAACTACCGGTCTGATGTACGTCATGGCGTCCGTTATGGCACGGCGATTGACATGAGGTATGTCGGGGAGTAGCGTCTCGACAAGGCCAAGGGCGGGGCAGCTTTTGGATGGGCTTGGATGGACGGTGAGGGGTACCGGCCGCTGGGGCACGCGGCGCCTCGGTAGGCCGACCCCAGAGACACGGAATCGCGTCGACCGATCGACACCACTCGGTCAGGCGACCGCGTGCTTGCCGAGGGTCCGGCGGAAAGGCGAGCTCTCGTAAAGAGCCCCGACCCGGAAAGCGTTCGGGAAGGAGGACGTGAAATGAACCGCATGAAGGGAGTGATGTTCTTCATCATGACCGTGGCACTCGGTGCGGTTATCGCCCCGGCTGCAACGGCCTCGGGCGTCCCATACGGAGTCGGTGACGTCCTTGCAGGGGATAGCAACGGGCTGGTCAAACACTTCAGCCCATCAGGGACGCTGCTCGACACCCTCGATACGCAGAGCGGTGCACACGAAGACACGGGCATGTGCTTCGGCGAGAACGGAAACCTGCGTGCTACCAACTTTTCGACAGACAACATGACGTTGTTCGACAACGCGGGAAACGTTCTGACGTTCCCGTGGGGCGGACCGTTCGACACGAGTCCGGAGTCGTGCGTCGTCGATGCCTCGGGAGATGTCTATGTCGGAGAAGCGGACGGGAGCAGAGATGTCTTGAAGTTCTCCCCGGGTGGGACGCTGGAGGCGACGTATGACGTTGCGACCGGGCCCCGAGGAAGCGATTGGATCGACCTCGCCTCCGATCACTGCACGCTCTACTACACATCGGAAGGACCCGACATCCGTCGGTTCGACGTTTGTACCAATACGCAGCTTCCGGATTTCGCGACAGGCTTCACCGACCCTGGCGCGTCGACCGTCTGCTACGCGCTTCGGATTAGACCGAACGCCGAGGTCATCGTCGTCTGCACCGACACCGTGTACCGACTCAGTGCGACCGGCACGGTCCTTCAGCGTTATCCACGTCCGCCTGGGGAGACCAGCTTCCTCTTCGCGCTGAACCTGGACCCGGACAACTCAAGCTTCTGGACAGCGGGGTTCGACTCCGGGAACGTCTATCACGTCGACATCGATACCGGGGCGATCATCTCCCAGTTCGCAGCCGGATCCGCCGTGAAGGGGCTTGCCATCTTTGGCGAGATCACCGTGGCTCGGCCGCCGGCGAACCTGACCCTGGAACCTGCGACGGCCACGGATCCTGTCGGCACCCAGCACTGCGTTACGGCGACGGTGACCGACGCCGGCGCCAATCCGGTGGCGGGAGTGGCGGTCGTATTCTCGGTGACGGGGACGGCAGGGAACAGCGCCACCGGCACGGTCACCACGGACGCGAGCGGTCAGGCGCAGTTCTGCTACCAAGGGCCACCGGCCACTGGCGATGACACGATCACCGCCTATGCCGACACAAATGGCAATGGCATTCGAGATCTGAACGAGCCGAGCGACACGGCCACCAAACACTGGATCCAACCGGTTCCAGTCCTCGACCATTTTAAGTGCTACTCGGCCAGGCAGGTGGAGCACCGCTTCCACGCGACGCGTGTCGTCGTGGTCGACCAGTTCGAGTCACAGCCCCTCAGACTGGTTCGTCCCGAGACGTTCTGCACCCCGGCCGGCAAGAACGGCTCGGGTATTGCCCATCCGAAGGCTCACCTTACGTGCTACACCGTCGGCGAGGAGACTGAGGCGGACAAGCTCAACCGCCGCGTCGTGGCGACTGACCAATTCGGTAGACACAGGCTGCGCCTGAGCGACACCGACGCACTCTGTCTGCCGTCATCTAAGAGTGTGACCCGGCACGATCCTGGGCCTCCACCGCGCGGTCTCGACCACTTCAAATGCTACGAGGCGCACCAGTTTGGGAATCGATTTCACCCACGCCAGGTCGTGGTCACAGACCAGTTCGGAGTGGAGCGAATCCGGGTTGTGCGCCCGGTGACCTTCTGTACGCCGGCCAGCAAGAACGGGTCGCCAATCCTGCACCCGAAGAGCCACCTCACCTGCTATCAGGTAGGGCACCGAGAGGATGAAGACCGACGCGACGCGAGCGAATCGAGACGGCGCGTGACCACACGCGACCAGTTCGGAAAGCACGCTCTTCTCCTCGGAAAGACGCGCACGCTCTGCCTGCCCTCAACGAAGCACCTGCTCTAGAACGACGTGATCTGGGCGCGCCGACCTCCGGCGCGCCCAGATCACCATTGCGCATCTGCGGCGCGGCCTGGCGATCGGAGCCGCCCGGACATGCCCGGCCTCAGGGTCGTCCTGCTACATGGACCGCACGTCGGTGATCGCTGTGAACGCGTCGCCGTTTCCCGCCGCGCGCACCGCGACCGTGCCGGAGGGCGTCGAGCGCTCGCCGATGAGGACGCCGGAACGGGTTGCGTAGAAGCGCGCCACCCCGCCGGCGACCGGGATCGTCTTCGCCGGCTCGCGGATGCCCAGGAGCGGCGGCGGGATCACGCGGCCGTAGCTCCAGACCGTGACCGGCCCGTAGCGCATACGGACGGCGGTGCCGCCCGTGTAGCGCAGGAGGTCGATCCGCGTCAGCGGGTGGCCGCCGTACGCCCGCCCCAGCCACCACGGCCGTGGATCGAGCGTGCGCGCTTCGGCAAGAGCGAGCCGTCGGGCGGAGACGAGCCGCACCGGGACGCCGGGCGCCGAGACCTGCGTGATCGCGGTCCCCGGCGGGAGCTCGAGATCGAGCACGGCGGGACCGATCTGCGTCGCGTCCTCGACGGTGACGCTGCGGACCGCGATCACCGCGAACGTGGTCGGGCGGCCGCCCGGCCCGAGCTCGCGCCACGCGATCCGGACGGGAAGGTAGGTCTTCGCGTCGATCGTCGCCACCTGGACGATTCGCGCCGCGCCGAGCCGCTGCACCGGAAGCGACACGCGGTAGACGCGGCGGCCCTCCTCGGTGCGGGCATGCGTCCGCAGCGGCCCGGCGACGGCGAGCGCCCGGCGGTAGAAGGCGATCGGATCGACGGCGTCGGCGCATCCGCTGGCGAGGGCGGTGCATGAGGCCGCGACCACCGCCGAGTGCGCGGCCGGGTCGTAGCGCGTCACCCGGCCGTGGTCGACGAGCGTCTCGGCGACGACCGTCCCGTCCACGGTCGACTGCGTCCAGCGCTGGCGGCCGCCCCCGTCGGCGATCCAGCCGGTGCGGAGCGACACCGGGAACGACCCGCCCGGGCCGGGACGGACCACCTCGGCGACGGCGAGCACGGCACCCTGCCGGCCCAGCGCGGCCAGGGCCCGGGCCTGCACGTCGACGCTCACCGGGCCGGACGTGAACGGCAGCGCGAGCAGGATGGCGACGGCCAGGACGGCTGCCGCTGCGAGGACAAGGAGCGCCGGCCGCAGCCGCCGCCGCACCGGGCGGGCCGCCGGGGCAGGTCGCGCGCGTGCGAGCGCCCGCTCCACGTCGGCCTCGGGGACGTCGAAGCGCACGGCCTCTGCCGTCTCGACCAGGACGCGGGCCGTCGCCGCCACGTCGGGATCCGGGGGCTCGGCTCCGTCGAGGACCGCCGCGAGCCGGCGGGCCGCCTCGCGCTCGTCAGCCGGAGACATGGATCCCCTCCCGTTCGAGCGTCTCGCGCATCTGCCGCCCGGCCCGGAGCACGAGCATCTGGCACGCCCCGGCGCTTCTGCCCATGAGGCGGCCGACCTCGGCGAACGAGTACCCCTCGACGAGACGGAGGTGCACCGCCAGCTGCTGGTCGGCCGGCAGCCGGCGCAGCGCCCGGCTGAGCGCGTCGCGGTCGGCGAGCGTCTCAGTGGCATCGGGCACCGCGGGGCCGCGCACGACGTCGGTGGGAATGGGCTCGCGCATCCGTTCCCTCAGCCGGTCGCTCGCCATGTTCGCTGCGACGCGGTAGAGCCACGCCAGCACCGGCCGGCCGCGGTAGCGCAGGCGGGGAACGCCGCGCCAGGCGGCCACGAACACCTCGGCCGCGACGTCGGCCGCGTCGTCGCGTGAGCCGAGGCGCACGGCCAGGTAGCGCACGATCTCGGCGTAGTGGGCGCGAAACAGGGCATCGAAGTCACCTTGAGAGCGGCGGAACGCGGCATGGTCGTCCCCGGCCACCGGTCAGCCGGACCTCGGCCTCCGCAGCAGCCTCCGGCCGGCACCCGCCGCGGCCGCGAGCGCGACCACGGCTGCTGCGGCAATCGGCCAACCGTGGCCGTCCCCGGCCGTCTCGGCCCTCCGTCCCCGGACGAGCCCGTCGACTCCGGGGCCGGCGTGGAACCACACCCCGTCACGGGTCAGGGCGTGGTAGCGCGGGTAGTAGGTGATCCAGCTGGCCCCGCCCAACGACCACGGCGTCACCTTGCTGAACTCGACGATCACCGAGTGATGGCGGCTGTGCCAGACGGCGGTCGACGGCAGCCCGACCGGCCGCTGGTTGAACAGGATCGCAAAGCGGCCGGCGTCGGCCCGGTTGCGATCGTCGACCGTGACGGAGCTGATGTGCGGCGCCAGGGAGTCGACGCTCGCCGCGGCCGCCGACATCGCCGGTGCGAGGCCGCGCGGCACCCGGGTGCATCCGCCGTCCTTACAGATCACGTTCGCCTCCGGAATGTAGAACGTGTCGCCGTCCGGCAGCTCGAACCGGGGGCGGAACCTGAGCCGGTAGTACGGCAGGAGCGGCGGCCCCAGTGCCGCCGGGGCGTCGCCCATCAGCATGTGCATGCCGAACCGGCCCATCGCCGGCCGGGGTGCGTGGACCGTGGCGCAGCCCGACGACCCGCACACCTGGATCGCCCGGATGTACCCCTTCGCGTTCGCGCTCGGCGCCGCCGCGAGCGACGCGAGCCCGATCAGTGCTGCCGTCGTCAAGATCCGCTTCATCCGTGCTGCCTCCTTCGGTCACCCGGCTATCCCGCTGGGTGTGCGAGACATCACGCGGAAATAGACTTTGTGGCGTGGGACAGGAGATCGCCTGCACCGCCTCGGCTGCCGGCCACCGGGTGGAGGGCCGCGCCCTGCTCGAGACCGACGAGCTGGTCTTTCGCGGCGACGGTCTGCGCCTGCGGATTCCGTATGCGTCCGTGACGGGTGTGCGGGCCGAGGACGGCCTGCTCGTGCTCGATCACGCCGGCGAGACGACGACCCTCGAGCTGGGCGAGAAGGCGGCCCGCTGGGCCGAGCGGATCAGGAATCCCAAGAGTGTGGTCGACAAGCTCGGCGTGAAGCCCGGCCAGCGTGTCGCGCTGCGCGGGGTCGAGGCGGACGGGTTCGCGGCCGACTTGGAGGCGCGCGGGGCTGAGCTGGTCGAAGCCGGCGCCGACCATCTCTTCGTCGCGGTCGAGACCCACGAGGACCTCGCCGGCCTCTCCGGGCTCGTGCCGCTCATCGCACGCGACGGCGCCGTGTGGACGCTGCGGCGCAAGGGTCGCAAGGATCTGACCGAGGCCGACGTCATGGCGGCCGGGAAGGCGGCCGGCCTCGTCGACGTCAAGGTCGTGCGGTTCTCCGACACGCACACCGCCGAGAAGTTCGTCATCCCGGTTGCCGACCGGTGAGGATCGCGCTCCTCGCACCCGCCTGGTTCGCCGTGCCGCCCGTGCGCTACGGCGGCATCGAGTGGGTCGTGTCGCACCTCGCCGACGGGCTCGTCGAGCGCGGCCACGACGTGACGCTCTTCGCGGCCGGCGACTCGCAGACGAAGGCCCGGCTCATGACGAGCTACGACGAGCCACCGAGCTACCGGATCGGGCTCTCCCTCCCCGACCTGCACCACGCGCTGACCTGCCTGGAGCGGGCGGGCGACTTCGATGTGGTGAACGACCACTCGGGCCCGCTCGCGTGCGCGCTCGGCCAGGTCGTCGAGACGCCGTTCTGCCACACGGTGCACGGCCCGCTGCGCGGCGAACCGGGGCTCGTGTACTCGCAGATCGCGCGCGTGTGCCCGCGGGTGCGGCTCATCTCGCTCTCGCACGACCAGCGCTCGCCGCTCCCCGAGCTCCCCTGGCTCGCCACCTGCCACAACGCCATCGACCTCGACGACTATCCGTTCGACCCCGGGAACGACGGCTACCTGCTCTTCCTCGGCCGGATGTCGCCCGACAAGGGGGCGCACAACGCCGTCCGGATCGCCCGCGAGGTGGGGCTGCCGCTGAAGCTCGCGGGCAAGATGCACGACCCGCTGGAGCAGGAGCACTTCGACGCGACGGTGCGGCCGTTCCTCGGCGACGACATCGAGTATGTCGGCGAGGTGTCGCACGAGGAGAAGGTGCATCTCCTCCAGCGCGCCCTCCTCACGGTCTTCCCGATCCAGTGGCCGGAGCCGTTTGGGCTCGTCATGGTCGAGTCGATGGCCTGCGGGACGCCGGTCCTGGCGACGAAGCTCGGCGCGGTGCCCGAGGTGGTCGAGCAGCGGCGCGGCGGCATCGTCGAGGACACCGTCGACGAGTTGATCCCGCGGGTCGAGGAGGCCGCGGCGCTCGACCGCCACGAGGTGCGCGCCGTCGCGGAGGAGAACTTCTCGGCCGAGCGGATGGTGAGCGAGTACGAGGAGGCGTACGAGCGCCTGATCGCCGGCGCCTGACCGTTCGGTCAGTGCAGGAAGTGGCGCCGGCCGGTGAAGACCATGGCCGTGCCCGCCTCGTTGGCCGCGGTGATGACCTCCTGATCGCGCACCGAGCCGCCGGGCTGGATCGCCGCAGTCACGCCGGCGTCGAACGCGGCCTTCGGGCCGTCGTCGAACGGGAAGAAGGCGTCCGAGGCGAGCACCGCGCCGTTCGCGCGGTCGCCGGCCTTCTCGACGGCGATCCGCACGGCGTCCACGCGGCTCATCTGCCCGGCCCCGATCCCGACGGTGGCGAGATCCTTCACGAGCACGATCGCGTTCGAGTGCACGAAGTGGGCGATCCGCCAGGCGAAGAGGAGATCGTCCCACTCGCGCTTTTCGGGTTGCACCCGCGTCACGACCTGCATGTCGCCGCGGTCCTCCACCTCGAGGTCGCGGTCCTGGATCAGGATGCCGCCGAGGACACGGCGCATGTCGCGCTCGCCGGGTGAGACCTTCCGCCGCTCGCGGTCCTCGAGCACACGCGTCGTTGTCTTGGCGGCGAGCACCTGGCGGGCTCCCTCGTCGTAGCCGGGGGAGAAGAGGAGGTCGACCTTCGTCTCGAGCATCCGCTTCGCCAGCCCCTCCGTCACGGACCGGTTGACGGCGATCACGGCCCCGAACGCTGCCTGCGGGTCGCCGGCGAGCGCCTTTTCGTAGGCCTCCTCGATCGTGGCGCCGACCGCGACGCCGGCCGGGTTCGCGTGCTTCACGATCGCACAGCACGGGACCTGGAAGGCCGACGCGATCGTGCGCGCGGCCTGGAGGTCCGTCAGGTTGTTGAACGAGAGCGGCTTGCCGCCGAGCTGCTCGATCCGTGACAGGAGGTGTCGGCGCGCACCGGCGTCGCGGTAGTACGCCGCCCGCTGGTGGGGGTTTTCGCCATAGGCGAGATCCGACACCTTGACCAGGTCGAGCGTCACCCGCTCGGGGAACGGCTCGGTATCCGAGAACCAGGCGGCGATCGCCGCGTCGTACGCCGCGACGTGCGCGAACGCCTCGGCGGCCAGGTCGCGGCGCGTGTCGAGCGAGAGCTCGCCCCGCGACGTGCGCAACTCGTCGAGCAGGAAGCCGTACCGGTCGGGCTCGGTCACCACCGCGACGGAGTGGAAGTTCTTCGCCGCCGCGCGCACCATCGTCGGGCCGCCGATGTCGATGTTGGCGATCACCTCGGGCTCCGGGACGCCGCGCCGCATCGCAACCGACCGGAACGGATACAGGTTGCAGACAACGAGATCGATCGGCTCGATGCCGGCGGACGCCAGCGAGCGCATGTCGTCCTCGTGGTCGCGGCGGGCGAGGATCGCGGCGTGCAGCGCCGGGTGGAGCGTCTTCACGCGCCCGCCGAGGAGCTCCGGCGAGCCGGTCAGCTCCTCGACCGTCGTCACCTTCACGCCGGCGTCGCCCAGGAACGTGGCCGTGCCGGACGTCGAGATGATCTCGACGCCGAGCTCGGCGAGGCCCGACGCGAGCGTCGTCAGGCCGTTCTTGTCACTGACCGAGATGAGGGCCCGCTTGATGCTCACGTCGCCGTTCCGAACTCGCGTACCGCCTGTGGCAGCAGCCGGTGCTCGACCTCGTGGATACGGCGTTCGAGCTCCACGGCGTCGCCATCATACGGAACCTCGACCGCCTCCTGCTTGACGATTGGCCCCGAGTCGACGCGCGGGTGCTCCACGTCGATCAGG
>DATIDU010000130.1:0-2039 GCA_035456145.1 Gaiellales bacterium
CGGGCGTTGCAGTCGTATCCGGTGGAGGGCGATCCCGCCGAATACGAGCAGACGCATCGGAAGCCGGCCTTCAGCTCGCCCGGCGGTAGCGGATGTGCGTGGCCAGCGGCGAATGCAGCACCTCGACGGGCTCCAACCCCAAAGATCCGACGCCGTCGAAGATCCGCTCGCCGGACCCGAGCAGGACCGGGGCGATGTCGAGCGTGAGCTCGTCGACGACCCCGGCGACAAGCGCCTGCCGAACGGTGGAGGCGCCGCCCGCGATGTCCACGCCGTCGTCGCCGGCCGTCTCACGCGCCCGTGCGTAGGCGGCGTCGAAGCCGTCGGTGACGAAGTGGAAGGTCGTCCCGCCCTCCATCTCGATCGGCTCGTGAGCGTGATGGGTGAGCACGAACACCGGTGCGTGGTACGGCGGCTCGGGCCCCCACCAGCCGCGCCAGTCCTCCTCCCACTCACCGCGGATCGGCCCGAACATGTTGCGGCCCATGACGTAGGCGCCGCGCGGGCGCATGAGCCAGCCGACAGCGGTCTCGTCGGCCTCGTTGGCGCGCTCGTCGCCGAGGTGCCAGGCGTGGACCTCCCTTCCGCGCTTCCCGAGCGGGTGCTCGCGACTCTGGTCCGGCCCGGCGACGAAACCGTCGAGCGAGATCGACATGTGGCAGGTGGTGTCCGGCATCGCGACTCCTCCGAAGGCGTTGACGATATGCAAGTTGTGGCCCGCGGACGGCGCTCCCGATCGCCGATGCCGGCGAACTCGCCGACGTGCGTCCCGACGAAGGTCGCCTCCGCGGCCGCGCCGTGGTCGTCGACGAGCACGTTGGTGATCTCCGGGCGCGCGTCGAAGGCGGCCTCGTGCAGGAAGCGGACGGCCTGCTCGGCCGCCTCCGCGCCCTGCACCCGTTGGTCGGTCCCGGCGACCTCAAGCCGGATGTCATCGGCGAAGCAGCGTCGGTAGTCCGCGCGCGCGAGCAAAGCCTCGACGTATGACAGCATGGTTTCGCGAACCTGATCAGCGGACATGGCGTCGTCCTCCTACGCAACCGCCGAGCGGCGGCGGGCCCCTGATTGACATCAAGCGCACGCTCCCCACCCGCGTGCCGAACGAGTCAAGACTCAAGGGCGCTGACGGAGGCGGCGGCAGCCCGAATTGACGGGTAGGCTCGGTGCGTGGGGCATGTCGGTGGTTGAGCCAGATTCCGCTGGGCCGCCGATGGAGCCGGCGACGGGGTTCTGGCGCGTCGCGCGTCCGGCGGGCGCCCAGCGGGCGTGGTTGTTGGCGCCGGATGGACAGGGCACGTTCGTGCTGGGCCTGAACGCGGTGATGCGCGACACGCGCGCCGACGGGACGTCGCGGTGTGCGGGCATCCGCGACTACATCCGCCGCCGCCCGCCGACGACCGCGGCCCGCCTCGAGTGGGCGCGCCTGTCGGACGGCGGAAGCGGCGGCACGGCGGTGCGGCGCCCGTATGGGTTCAACTCGGTCGGGGCGTTCAGCCAGATCAACGACTTCGATGACGGCGGCGACGACTCGTACATGATCCGGCCGGCCGAGTCCGGCGGCGCCGGTGCGCCGTACATGGTCGTGCTGGGCGTCTCCCCGCGCAGCAGCGATCGCGCGCTCAAGGACGAGGGCGGGACGGTGCTGCTCGGCGGGCCGGCGGACCGCCCGGTCGGAGATCCGTTCAACCAACTCTTCCTCGCCGACCTTGACGCTCTGGCGGAGCGCGAGGTCGCGCCGCGCCGCGAGGATCCGCGCTTGCAGATGTGGTTCGCCGGCAACGAGCTCGGCATCTTCGACAAGGCCGAGCCGGGTCGAGCCGGGGTCCGTGACCTGCGGCGCTGGATCTGGTCCGACGTCCCGTCGGGCTCGAACATCGATCGGCCGCTCTGTGCCCGTCATGTGCTCGTCGCATTCCTGCGCGGCCGCTACGAGGGTTCGATCGGGGCGCTCAATGCCGCCTGGCAAGCGACGTATCCGGACTTCCCGTCGATCGTCGATGCCGGCCCGCGCCCCGTGCCGGGTGTGCACGACTGCAATG
>DATIDU010000131.1:0-9239 GCA_035456145.1 Gaiellales bacterium
CTTGTCGTCGCGGCCGTGCACGGCCGCGACGAGACGTTCGCGGGCGAGCTTGCGGACGCCTTTCGGATCGAGAGGCCCACGAACGAGCTGATTGCCGGGGCGGTCGCGACCGGCACGGTGGTGCGGCTCACGGGTGGCCCTGAGCAGGTGAACGCCGCGTTCGATCCTGTCTGCCGCGAGTTCGTCGCCGACAGGGGAATCCACAGCGTGATGATCGCGCCGATGCGCGCACGTGGAACCACCGTTGGCTTGATCAGCGTGGTGCGCGCCCACAGCCCCTGGGGTTCAAAGAGGCGGACAGGCTGCTCCTCCAGGATCTCGCTGATCAGGCCGGGCTCGCGGTCTCCAGCGCCCGTCTGCTGGCCGAGGTGGCCGGCGCGACCCGTCGCGCCGAGGCGCCGCCGCCGTCTCCCATGCGCTGTCGCAGGCGCGGATGGACAAGGCCGAGGCGATGAATGCGGTGTGCCGGGCAACCGCCGACGCGCTGGGCGACGCCTGCATGGTTCTGGAGCTGTCCGACCAGGACGCGACGCTCTCCCCGTGCGCGGTATTCGCCGCCGATCCTCAGCTCGAGCAGGCCATCCGCGACACGTACTTCCCGCTCACCTTCAGCGCATCGACCGACGGCCTGACCGGACGCGCTCGCCTCGGGCCGCAGCGTCCGGGTGGGGGGCGACGTTCGCCTGTTCGCCGAGGCCGCTCATCCAGCGGCACGCGACGAGATCCTCGCGCAGGGCTTGCACAGCGGGCTGGTCGCGCCGATGCACGCGGATCAGCTCGTGGTCGGCGCCCTCGTGGTTGTCCGCGGCCGCACACCGGACGAGTTCACGGATCGTGACGCCGAGTTCATCCAGGATCTGGCCGACCGCGCCGGGCTCCCGTTGGTGAATGCGCTCCTGCACACCGAGGTGGCAGACCGGGCGAGTGAGAACCGGCGGCTCTACGCGGCCGAGCGGGATGCTCGTGTGGCCCTGCGCGACAGCGAGCAGCGCCGTCGCGAGGTGCTCTCCACGCTTCTCGAGGCGGAGGGAGCCGAGCGCACGAGGATCGCCACGGCGCTCCACGACGACACGGTGCAGGTCCTGACGGCAAGCCTGATGGCGCTTGACCAGCTGCCGGCAGCCGTGACAGGCGGCAACCCTGACAAGGCGGCGACCACCGCAAAGCGCGCACGCGAGACCCTGGCCGAGGCCGCCGAACGGACTCGTCGGCTCATGTTCGAGCTTCGCCCGACGGTCCTGCACGACTACGGAGTCGTGGCCGCAACCCGAGTCCTCCTGGAGCAGACCGCCCGCGAGACCGGCGCCGTCACCCAACTGAACGGCGAGGCCGGTCGCTACCACCTCGTGCTGGAGGAGGCGATGTACCGCGGCGTGCAGGAGGCGCTCACCAACATCCGAAAGCACGCCCAGGCGACGGAGATCGCCGTGAACTTCGACGAGCACGCCGGCACGAGCATCTGTGAAGTGATCGACAACGGACGCGGTTTCGACCCCAGCGAAGCACGCCAGCGCCCTGACGCTGCGCTGCATATCGGCCTCAGCCACGTCATCGAGCGTGTGCGCGCCGCCGGCGGGAACATGCTCGTCGCCTCCACTCGCGGAGAGGGCACGTACGTGCGGATCACCATCCCCATCGAACGCCGGAAGGCGAGCGCGCCTGAGCCGAACCCTCGCCTAGTGGTGGAGCTGCCGGGTTGCCCAGGGGGCGTTCGCCATGGGTGACGCGGCCGACACGCTACGACCTGCGACGGGCGCCGGCGGCGCGACGTCCTCGACCAGGAGCCGGTAGATGTTCCAGTCCTCGCGGGGCAGGTCGCACGCGAGCCCGTTGAAGAGGACGTGCGTCGATCCGTCGGGGCGCGCCTCGGCGTAGGTGTAGTTCACGGCGGTGCCCGGCGGCAGGGCATACACGAGCGCGCTCGTCGTGCCCTCCTCTCCCGTGAAGCTGCGGATCCGGACGTTCTGTCCGCAGCCGCCGAGCGACCGCACGAAGTACACGGTGCCGTCGGCGGTCACAGACGGGCCGTAGTCGAACCGGCCGGGCCGGACGGGCACGACCTGCTTGTCGCGGGTGACCAGGTTGTACCGGATCACGCGCATGTCGGACCAGTCGTCGGTCACTCGCTCCCAGACCACCCAATCGCCGTTCACCTGCCCCGGGATGACGGCCCCGTACAGGTACCCGTGCCGGATCCTGTCGAGCCGGGTGATCGTGTTGTCGGCCAGGTTGAACAGCAGCAGCGAGTACACGTGGGGGCGCGTTTGCCAGGTCTCACGTCCGAAGAGCAGGTAGTTGCCCTGGAAGCGCGGATGGAACTCCCAGGCCGACGTGTTCACAGGCTCCGGAGCGACCTTCCTTTCCCCGGTCGCCCAGTCGTAGAAGATGATCTTCGAGTCGCCGCGGCGCGCCTGCTGGTAGACGGCCAGGTGCTGTGCGACGTCAACGTCCCCGGACCATGCGACTCCCCTGCGGTTCAGCTTCACCACCGGGGCGCCGTCCTGCTGGAGGTAGGCGTCATAGCTGGAGCTGGCGCCGGGCCGGCTCCGAGACCACGTCAGGAACTCCGTGCCCGTCACCCCGTCGTAGCCGGCGGCGGGAAGCATCTCGTTCGCACGCGACGACCGAACGGGCGTCGGGGCCGACGCCTGGGCGGCGACGGCGAGGACGAGTGCTGCGGCGGTTGCGATCGTGGCCGCCGATCGTGGACGGAGTCGCATCGATGCCTCCTCCTTGTCGCGGCGGACACCACAGCCGGCGCATCCGCCGAACCGATCTCTCGATCACATCGAGGCTATTTCCAGCCGGTTCCAGCCGCATCCGCGAATGCCCCGATCCCTGTACGTACCGGCCCGCACGGCCGCGCACGATTCTCACCGTGCTCGGAGGCGATTCTCACCGTGCTCCCACCCTCGGCATGAATGCTTCCCGTATGGACTCAGAGCGGAGCTCGGGCGCCGCCCGCATGGCGTCGGCGCGCAGGCGGGCCCATCGCGCCAAGGTCGCGCTGACCGCGGCCGGCCTCGGCTGCTTCGCCCTCGGGATGACGCTCGTGCAGGGCAACGTCTCGGGCCATACCCGCCGCCAGGCCCGGCCGCTGGCCGCCCCGAAGCGCTTCCAGAAGGCCGTTCGGCGCGATGCGCTGGACGGCGGTCTCCTGGCCCCCGCCCAGGCGCCGCCCGGCGCGACAACATCGGTGTCGTGACGACACGAACCTTCCGCGCGATGGGCTGCGAGATCGTGGTGGCGGGGGCCGGCGATCGCACCGCGGCCGCGATCCGGCGCCTGTTCGCCGCCCGCGAGGCGACCTTCAGCCGCTTTCGCCCCGACAGCGAGCTCAGCGCCGTGAACACCGCGGCCGGCCGCCCCACGGTGGTGTCGGCGGGCTTCGCCCGGATGCTCGAACGGTCGCTCGCGCTGGCCGCCGAGACGGACGGTCTCGTCGATCCCACGGTCGGCGCCGCGCTCGTGGCGCTGGGCTACACCCGCGACCTCTCCGAGCTTGGCGACGACCCGGCTCCGGCGGGCGCTCCCCGGCCTGCGCCGGGATGGCGGCGGGTCGAGCTCTGCGGGCGGCTTCTGCGGATCCCCGCCGGCAGCGCCCTCGACCTGAACGGCGTCGTCAAGTCGGCCACGGTGGACGATGCCGCGGCGCTCCTCGATGGCGACGGGTTCGTCTCGGCCGGAGGTGACCTGGCGGTGCGCGGCCCGACCGTCGTGGCGCTCCCCGGCGGCGGCGCCGTGTCGGCCGTCCGGGGCGGCATCGCCACGAGCGGATCGACGAAGCGGAGGTGGCGGCGCGCGGGCGAGACGCACCATCACCTCGTCGACCCGGCCACGGGTCGCTCCGCCGAGACGCCGTGGGAGGCCGTCACCGCATCCGGCGCCACCTGCGTTGCGGCCGACGTCGCCGCTCGCGCTGCGTTCCTCGCCGGTGCCGGCGGGCCCGCCTGGCTTGACCGGCGCGGGATTCCCGGGCGTTTCGTCGCGGCCGGCGGGACGGTGACCGTCAACCGCTCGTGGGCAGCGATGGTCGGGGAGCCGGCGTGCACCTGACGTCGAACCCTGTCGACTGGTACGCCGCCCGCGCCGCCGGGATCGTCGCCTACCTGCTGCTCACGGCGGTCGTCGTCATGGGAGTCCTGATGGCCGGGCGCGCTCCGGGGCGGCGGTGGAAACGCTGGCCGATGTTCGCCGTCGAGGACGTGCATCGCGCAGGAGGCCTCCTGGTCGGGACGTTTATCGCGCTCCACGTCCTCACGATCGCCATCGACTCGTTCCTGCCGTTCTCGCTCTCACAGCTCGCGATCCCGTTCGCCGCGCACTACCGCCCGCTCTGGACGGCGCTCGGCATCGTCGCGGCCGAGCTCCTGCTCGCCCTCGCGATCACGAACCACTACCGCGACCGTATCCCGCGGAGGTGGTGGCGGGCCGCGCACTACGCGAACTTCGCCGTCTGGATCGGAGCCACCCTGCACGGGCTCGGAAGCGGCACCGACCGCAGCGCCCCATGGATGATCGCGCTCTTCGCCGCGTCGGCAGCCGCCGTGGCGGCCGCCGTCACGTGGAGGGTGGGGGAGCGGCGCGGCATCGCGGCCGCACTCCGCCCGGCGTCGCTCGCTGGCGCGGCGATCGGCGCAGCGGCGGTCGTCGGCCTGCTCGCCGCCGGCCCGCTTCACACGCACACCCGCCCCTGGAACGCACAGCAGTTCACCGACCGCCTGGACGGCCGGATCCTCCAGCAGGGGTCCGTGTCGCGCGCCATCGTGTCGATGAGCGGGACGGCGACCGGCACGCAGAACGCGCTCGTTCGCGCCGACCTCCTGATCGGTGTCTCCCAGAACGAGGCGACCAGCTTCCAGCTCGAGCTCCTGCCGAGCGGCGACCTGTGCAGGGGCACCGTGAGCGCCGTCCGCAGCTTCGGGTTCGACGCCGACTGCCGGATGGCCGACGGAACCGGCCGCCACGTGCACGCCGCCTGGCAGCTCGTTGCGAACGCGCGCCTGCGCGGAACGCTCACAGCCGTCCCGCTCCAGTCCGACTGATCAGCGGAAGACGACGAATCCGTCGATGCAATCCGGGCCGTTCCGGAGCTCACGGATCCGACCTCGTGCGCGAGTGGTGCGGCGGGGAGGCCGAGATCGAGCCCGCGATCGCGGCCGCTACAGAACGAGGCCGGCCGGACGGGGTTGGTTCCTCGTCACGATCCGAAACCAGGTCGAGTGCCGCGCCTGACCCATCTCGCGTGCGCCGCCGGCGCAAGCTGGAGCAGGAGCAGCGCGAGCGCGGGCACGAGCACCGGGATCCCGAGCGCCCGCCCGCCGACGGCCAGGAGCACGGCGTCGCCGAGCGAGATCGCCGCGGCGGCGGCGTGCACGGGCCGGAACGGGATCGAGTCGGCCGCCAGGCATCCCGCCGCGACGATGAAGGCGGCGATCCCGGCGAGGCCGGTGAACGCGAACACACCGGGCGGCTGGACGGCAAGCGCGGCCGCCGTCGCGACGGCGCCGAGCCCGGCCAGCGCGATCCGCGGCCACCTCACGACTCCGACCACCGGTCGAGGATGCGCCCGCGCTCGTCGACGAACGTGAAGCCGATCGAGGAGCTCGACACGTCGACGAGCAGCGACCCGTAGTCGAGGAGCGAGATGGCAGCGCCCGGCGTGGCCTTCGTGAACTCGGCTGAGCCCGGGCCTTCGCCGCTCGTCCCGACCGTGAACTCGGGCACCCCGCCGACCGTTCGCCGTTCGTAGCGGTGCAGATGCCCCGCGAGGATCGCGGCGACATGTGTGCGGCGCAGGAGCGGCAGGATCGGGTTCCCGGGCTGGATCGGGCGATGGACGACGACGAACCGCACGAGCGCTCCCGGCTCCGCGAGCGCGCTGCGGGCAAACGCGACCTCCTCGGGGCCGGCCTCGAGACCGAGCAAGACGAGCTGCACGGGGCCGTAGCGCACGGCGTAGCGGCCGTGCGGCCCGGGAAGATGGAGCGCCGATGTCACCGCGGCGCCGCCGGAGTAGATCAGGTCGTGCTCTCCCTCGGTGGCCCAGAGCGGCGCGCCGAGCATCACATCGTGCAGCGGCTCGAAGATGTTGCGATCCAGCAACTGCGGTGCGCCGACGAGGTAGCTGTTGTCGCCCGCCGTTGTGACGAAGTCCGGCCGCTCGGCCGCCAGCGTGCGGCCCACCGCCCACTCGTGGTCGTTGCCGGACCCGTAGTCGCCGATGACGGCGAACCGCACGCCGTCGCGCAGGTCGAGCGGCGCCGTCCGGAACGAGCCGGACGCCCGGCCGATGCCGCCGACGGACGCCGTCCACAGGTACCGCGTCCCCGGCTGGAGGCCCGTGAACCGGCCGCCGGTCGCGGTCACCGTGCCGTCCGGCCCGGTCGCGGCCAGCTTCACCCGGCGGCCGTTGTCGACCGACCACGCCAGCGTCGCGCCGGTCGTGTCGAGCCGGGTCACGAACGGGCCGCGCGTGAACGGGTCGCCGGAGGGGCCGAGCAGGTAGAGCCGCCAGTACACGAGCACGGCGATGACCACGAGCACGAGAACCGCGCACACCATCGCCAGCGCGACCAGGCCGCGACGCAGGCGGCGCTCGCGCGGCGTGAGCGCGTGGTCCGTCATCGTGGCATCCGCACCGTCAGCGTACCTGTGCGAGGTCCCTACCATGCGTGGGATGGGATTCGCTTCCAATCTTGCGATCGGCAAGCTCTCCGAGCAGCTCGCCGGAACGACGGAGCGTGGGATCGCGACCGTCGTCGAACGGCGGGGGCCGGCAATCGTCCGCGCCGCCGAGCGGCTGCGCGCCGAGCATCCGGGACTGTCGCCGGCCGAGCTGTCCCGGATCGCCGTCGCTCGCACCGGGCGCCACGCCGCCGGCGCGGGCGCTGTGACGGCGCTTCCGGCCACGATTCCCGGCGCAGGAACCGCCGTCGAGCTGGGGTTTGCGCTGGGCGACGCCTCGCTCCTGACGCTCGCCCAGACCGAGCTCGTGCTGCTGCTCGCCCATCTCTACGGGCGGCCGATGGGCGACGTCGAGGCTCGTCGGCTCGACGTGCTGATGGCGATGGGCGTCGAGGCCGGTGTGGTCGACCTGCGCCGAAACGGCAGCATCCGAGTCATGGGGAAGACGCACCTTGACGGCGACCTCTCCCTCCAGGAGGGTGGAGTGCTCGCGCGGCGGATCACGCGCCGGCTGGCGGCCCAGGTCGCCGGCAAGCTTGCCCGCCGCCGGGCGTACGTCATCCTGGGTCGTGAGGTGCCGGTCATTGGAATCGGCGTGGCTGCGGGGTACAACCTCTGGTCGACGCGCAAGCTCGGCAAAGCGGCGCGCGCCTACTTCCATCACACCTCGCAGGGTGGGCGGTAGATCTATCCCCTGACGTGGACGAACGCGAACGTCTGCGGGCGGTGGCGCTCGCGCTGGAGCACGCGCCCGCCGTTGGGCTCGCCGGAGAGCGACACGTTGCCCTCGACGGTCTGGTAGCGGGTCTCGGCCGCGTCCAGCCAGCGGTCGAACACCCCGATGTGGTCGGGCACACCGTCGCCGTCGAGGTCGAAGACGGCCAGGTCGCCGTTCAGGGGCGTGCGCGTGATCGACAGGTGGTTCGCGCCTCGCTGGGCGTCGCTCAGGAGGTGGGGGACGTACGAGTAGTGGCGGCCGGGTTCGAACGCCGCCGAGCCGGCCTGGGTGAAGCACCACGAAATGAACATGGCGCACCATGGGCCCGGCACTCCGTACCAGTCGGTGAACTCGCACCGGTGGCTCCCCGGCGGCTCCTCCCGGTCGCCGACGCACGAGACGGCCGCGTCGTAGGCGGCGCTCCAGAGCTGGGCGTCCTCAGCCCGCTTGAGGCGCCGGGTGCGCATCGACTTGAGCGACGACGAGAGCGGCGTCTCCTCGGCCAGCAGCACGAGCAGCTCGTTGTTGCAGATCTGGTCGATCTTCTGCTCGGGGAATCCCATCCAGTACTTGGCCCGCCGGACGGCCGCCGCCGTGCGTTCGCCGTAGACGCCGTCGAGCGGGCCCGGGTCGAACGTCCCAAACGGGTTGTGGAGGAGCGCGCGCTGCGCCCGTCGCACCTGCGGGCCGTCCATGGCCGGGGAGGTCAGATGCAGCTCGCCGGTGTCGGCAATCGTCGCCACGGATCGGGCGGATCGTAGCGGCGTCCTCGCGCACGCCGCCAGCCGGCGTCAGTTCATCGAGGGATCCGGCGGCATGCGCGCCACCAGCGTGTACTCGCCGCCCTTGCGCTCCAGCACCCGTTGCCAGAGCGAGCCCGGGTCGCCGGCGAAGACGTCGCCGGGAAGCGCCGGCTCGGTGAACCACGCCTCCTCGGCGAGCTCGTCGTCGAGCTGTCCCTCTCCCCATCCGGCGTAGCCCGCGAAGACCCGTACCCGGGCCACCTCGCCGCCAAGCTCCTCGATGTCGTCCGAGACCTGGATCGGCGCGATCGGCCCGACCACCGCCTCGTCTCCGACCGGCCCGGTGTGCTCGGCGAGCGCGATCACCGCCTGCGGCTGTACCGGCCCGCCGGCGAAGACCGGGTCACCGTCCGCGAGGTCGGCCAGGTCGGGCACGGCGTCGCCCACCGCGAGCTCCGTGGGACGGTTCAGGACGACGCCGAGCGCCCCGTCATCGGTGTGCTCCATGACGAGGACGACCGTGCGGTGGAAGTTCGGGTCGACCAGCATCGGCGCGGCGATGAGGAGCTGGCCCTTGAGCGACTCCATACCCGGAGTCTATGGTCGGGCGATGAGTGCCGCAGCGTCGGGCTGCTCGTCGAGCAGGCCCGACCGGTGCATCCAGTCGCCGAACCGGGCCCAGGCGGCCTCCGGCGGCCGCTCGGTGCCGAGAAGCCGCAGCGTGGCGGGCACGCTCTGCGAGAGGACGTTCCGGTAGTCGTCGGCCGAGTGGCGGCGCATGACCGCGATCGCCCCGGCCGGGTGGGCCTTGGCCCAGTCCGTTCCGGCCCTGAGGCCGGCCACGAACCGCCGCACCGTCGCGCGGTAGCCGGTGTCGTCGCGCAGCCGGTCGGTGTTCGCGACGACGACGAGCTCGTCGTAGGCGGGCACGCCGTAGCGGTCGTATGGGAAGACGACCGGGTGCAGGCCGCGCATCGAGAAGAGCACGCCCTCGATGTTCTGGAAGACGCCCGCGACGGCGTCCACCTTGTCGCCGAGCAGGGCGGGCACCTGGTTGAACTTGACGTCGACGAGGTGGACGTCGTCCGTCG
>DATIDU010000132.1:0-22144 GCA_035456145.1 Gaiellales bacterium
CACGTCGCCCAGGGGGTCGGCTACGGCCTGAACGCGGCCGGGCTCGCGACCGCCGGGAGCGGCCTTCTGACCGCAGGCGCCGCGACGGCCGAGGTCCCGCCGATCGGGCTTGCGCTCTGCGCAGCCGGCTCAGCCGTCCTCGTGGCCTCGTATGCCTACAGGTACCGGTCGGCCATCCGAGGCGGCGCGGAAGCCGTCGGGAACGCTGCGCGCAGCACGCTGCACGCCGCGTTCGACGCGGTCAATCCCTTCGACTAGTGAGAGATCGAATCGATGACCCCGATTCCCGCGCGCCTGGGCCGCCCAGGACATCACGTGAATCGGGGGTCAGCGATCTACGCCGTCGCGCCGGCCGCGACCGGAGCCACGATCTGCTCGACCGTGCCCGAGTGCACGTCGTAGATGTAGCCCGAGACCTCGATCGTGGAGTCGATGAACGGCGTGGACAGGATGCGCTCGACGTCGTCGCGGACGCTCTGCTCGAGGTCCGGGAACGGCAGGAAGTCGATGCCGGATGCATCCTCGCCGGTCTCCTCCTTCAGCTTCGCCTGCAGGTGGTCGTTCGTGAATGTGAGCATCCCGCAGTCGGTGTGATGGATGACAGCGAACTCGGTCGTCCCGAGCAGACGCGACGAGATGATGAGCGAGCGGATGGCGTCGTCGGACGCGCGCCCGCCGGCGTTTCGGATGACGTGCGCATCGCCGATGTCCAGTCCCAGTGCCTTGGCGGGGTGGATCCGGGCGTCCATGCAGGTGAGGATCGCCACGTGCCGCGCGGGCGGCATGGGGAGGTCTCCCTGGGTGAACGAGCCCGCGAACGTGCGGTTTGCCTCGAGCATCTTCTGGATCTCGGACATGCGCTTCTCCTTCGTCGGGGATGGATGCGAGACTAGCACGCTTGGATCCATTCTCGGGGTGGCTACTCTTGACGGGAGATGGCCGTCCAGCCCGCATCCGACCGTGCCGAGCGCCTCGAGGCGCGGCTCTCCGCGCTGCCGCAGAGCCCTGGCGTCTACCTCTTCCGAAGCGCCGCCGGTGACGTGCTGTACGTCGGCAAGGCCAAGTCGCTTCGCTCCCGCGTGCGCTCCTACTTCCGGCGCGAGGCGTACGCCACCGCGAAGACCGCCGAGCTCGTCGAGCGGATCGACGACATCGAGTTCGTGTCGGCCGAGTCCGAGACCGAGGCGCTCTTCCTCGAGCAGAACCTGATCAAACGCCATCGGCCGGCGTTCAACATCCGCCTTCGAGACGACAAGTCCTACCCGTACATCGCCGTCACCGTCGCCGACGAGTACCCGCGCGTGATGTTCACGCGCGAGCGGCACCGCAAGAACGTGCAGTACTTCGGCCCGTACTCGAGCGCGAAGAAGGTGCGCGAGACGCTCGACGTCCTGAACCGGGTGTTCCCGTACCGGCCGTGCGAGGGGCCGACGCCCGGGCGCCGGTCGGGTGTGCCATGCCTCGACTACCACATCGGGCGGTGCGCGGCGCCCTGCGTGGGCTATATCTCGGCGGAGGACTACAGGGCGGTGATCGAGTCCGTGATCGAGTTCCTCTCCGGCCGGGTACGGCCGCTGGAGCGCAGGCTGGAGTCCGCGATGAAGGAGGCCTCGGCGGCGCACGAGTTCGAGGACGCGGCGCGCTACCGAAACCGGCTCATGGCCGTCCGCCACCTGTCAGAACGGCAGGTCGCCGACCGCCGCAGCCTGGGCTCGGCCGACATCCTGGGCGTCGCCTGCGGAGAGGACACGGCCAACGTCCAGCTCTTCCACCTGCGCGACGGCCGCCTCTCCGACCGGCACGGCTTCTACCTCGAGAACGCGGCCGGCCGCAGCGAGTCGGACGTGCTGTGGGGATTCGCGCTCGAGTACTACGGCGGCCAGGTGGCGATCCCAAGCCAGGTCGTGGTGCCGCGCATGCTCGACGATCCCGACCTGCTCGAGCTCTTCCTTTCCGACCGGCGCGGGTCGGCCGTCGAGGTGCGCTCCGCGCAGCGAGGCGAGAAGCGCCGGCTGGCCGACATGGCGGCGCGCAACGCGACGCTCGCGCTCGAGCACGACACGATCCTCCGCGAGCGCACCCGTGCCCGCCGCATCGAGGCGCTGGAGGAGCTGCGCGAGCAGCTCAACCTGGAGTCGCTGCCGGTGCGGATCGAGTGCTTCGACGTCTCGAACCTCGGCGAAACCAATCCGGTCGCCTCGATGGCGGTGTTCGCGGACGCCGTTGCGAAGAAATCCGACTATCGCAAGTTCGGGATCCGCACGTCGGGCCCTGACGATTTCGCCATGATCGCCGAGGCGGTGAGCCGCCGGTTTGCGCGCATGACGGACATGGACGGCGACCGCTACGACAAGAGCTTCGCCACCTGCCCGAACCTGGTCGTGATCGACGGCGGCAAGGGCCAGCTCGGCGCCGCGATTGAGGCCATGGCCGGCTTCGACCTGCCGCGCGTGGCGGTCGTGTCGCTGGCCAAGCGCGAGGAGGAGGTGTTCGTGCCCGGCCGGCCTGAGCCGATCGTCCTCGACCGCCGCTCCGCCGGGCTCCAGCTCCTCCAGCGGATCCGCGACGAGGCCCACCGGTTCGCGCTCGGCTTTCACCGCAGCCGCCGCGGGCGGGCGGCGGTGGACTCGATCTTCGACAGCCTCCCGGGCGTCGGCCCCGCCCGCCGCCGAATCCTCATGGAGCGGTTCGGGACCGCCGACGCGCTCGTCGGCGCGAGCCGCGACGATCTCGAATCCGTCCCCGGGCTGCCGGCAAAGGTGGGACGGGCGGTGCACGCCGCGCTCCACCGCACCGATTGAAATCCGCGCCGCGTCTGGGCGTCAAAAGGACATGAGGCGGCGGATCGCGCTCCTCGCTTGCGTGCTCGCCGGCCTGGCCGGCGGCGCGGTGGCGCCGCCCGCGGCACACGCAGGGTGCGCGTCCGTCGTCGTGTGGCACGACCGGGCGTACTGGGGGTTCGGCGGCGGGCCGGTCGAGCCCGATGGGAGGAAGCTCGCCGGTGCCGTGCAGCCGGGGTGCAATGACACGGTCGGGGCCAACGAGCACCCGTCGCCGGTCACCGCGCGGTCGATTCCCGGCATTCCGTCCGCCGTCGCGATCGTCGCCGAAGGCCAGACGCTCGTCGGCTCCGGCTACCTCATCGAGACGACCGATCTTCACGCCGGCGATGCCGCTCAGCGGATCCGGGATGAGACGCGCGGCTGCACCCTCGGCGGGCCGGTCCGGATCACCGGCCGGGCTCATATCGGGTTCGGATTGCTTGACGTGTCGGTGAAGGACAGCACCGTCCGTCTCCATCACCTGACCGGCGGCGGCGCGCAGATCTTCGCCGACGGGCATACGCGCTTCGAGGGCCTGACGCGAAACAGCTTCCGTACGTCGGTGAGGGCCAGTTCGTCCAGGTCGACGCCCGTTTCTGCAAGGTGCCCGACGCGGTCGGAACGACGATCGTCGCCCGTCGCATCGCCGCGGCCGGGCCGATCGTCCCGGCGTCCACGGCCGAGGACGTGCTCGGCGCCAATTGGCGCGGGAGATCGGGTGCCGTCTCGGAGCGGTGGCTCGCATACGCCGTCGTCGCCGTTGCGCTGATCGCCGCTGGGACCATCCTCGTCCGGCATCGGTCGAACCGGCCCGCCATCGGAGCATGAGGCGAATCGCCCTCCTCGTTGCGGTGCTCGCCGGCCTGGCCGGCGGCACCGCCTCGCCGCCGCCCGCACGCGCGGCATGCGCGTACTTCATCGTCTGGCATGACCGAGCGTATTTCGCTTTCGGCCGCCCGGAGACGCTCACCCATCCGGGTTCCCCGGTTCGGGGCGCAGTCGAGCCGGGTGCAGCGACACCGCCGGCGGCATCACCGGGCATCCAACTTCGATCGCAGCGCGGCGCATCGCCGGGGTGCCGCCCGGCGTCGCGCTCATCGTCCGCGACACCGTGCTCGTGGCGATGGGCTACTTCCCGAGCGTCACGAACTTCCTGACCGGCGCCACCCTCCCGACGGATGGGACCCGCGGATGCAGGTTGGGGGGACAGGTGCGCATCACCGGTCCGGCGCGGTCGGCATTCGGCTTCATCAACGTGCGCGTCGACGCCTCGACGGTGCACCTGCACCATCTGCTGCGCGGGTCAGCGCACGTGGACCTGGACGGCCGCACCCGGTTCGACGGCCTTCTCCGCAATGGACAGCCGTACATCGGCGAGGGGCAACTCGTCCGCGTGGACGCCCGCTTCTGCAAGGTGCCGGGTTCGGTCGGAACGAAGATCGTGGCGCGCCGTATCGTCCCGGCCGGTCCAATCGTCCGGCCGTCAACGGCCGAGGACATCCTCGGCGCGGACTGGCGCGGGAGCCCGGACGACGCGATCGTGGCGGCCCACGGCTACGGCTGGGAGGCCGCGGTCGCGCTCGTCCTGACGGCCTCGCTCGTG
Source organism: Gaiellales bacterium (assembly GCA_035456145.1). Taxonomy (GTDB): domain Bacteria; phylum Actinomycetota; class Thermoleophilia; order Gaiellales; family JAICJC01; genus JAICJC01. The sequence goes on from DATIDU010000132.1 coordinate 4,426, forward strand.
GCGCTCCTGGTCGCCCGGCGCCGGTCGTCGCCGTCGGGCACCGGGTAACCTCACGACGTGCCGCTGATCCCCGAGCAGCCGGCCGGCGAGGCCATGCTGGTGCGCCGCCCGCGCCGCGGCGTCCGCGTCGTGTGCCTGGGCGGCGGCACCGGCCTCTCGACGATCCTGCGTGGCCTGAAGTACGTGACGAGCGTGACCGCGGTCGTGACGACGACGGACGACGGCGGGAGCTCCGGCCGCCTGCGGCGCGACTTCGACATGCCCGCCCCGGGCGACCTGCGAAGCTGCCTCGCCGCGCTCGCCGAGGACGAGTCGCTGGTGGGGCAGCTCTTCCAGCACCGCTTCACGACCGGCGAGCTCGCCGGCCACAGCTTCGGCAACCTGTTCCTGGCCGGGATGACCGACCTCCTGGGCAGCTTCGACCGGGCCGTGTCGGAGTCGGCGCGAGTGCTGGCCGTCAGGGGGCGCGTCGTCCCGAGCACGGTCGAGCTGGTGGAGCTCGTCGCGCGGTTTCCCGACGGGCACGAGGTGCGCGGCGAGACCGCGCTGGCCGCCGACGGCGCGCAGTGCGAGCGGGTGCGGCTCGACCCGCCGGCGCCCGCCGCACATCCGCGCGCGCTCCAGGCGCTCGAGCGGGCCGAGCTGATCGTGATGGGGCCCGGCAGTCTCTACACGAGCACGATCCCACCGCTTCTCATCCCCGGAATCGCCGAGGCCGTGCGGAACGCGACCGTCCCGCGGGTCTACGTCTGCAACCTGCTCCAACAGCCCGGGGAGACCGAGGGCTACATGGCATCCGACCACGTCACCCGCCTCTACGACCACGTGGGCCAGGGGCTCGTCGACGTCGTCGTCGTGAGCCGGAACCGAGCCCGGTTCGGGACGCCGGTCGTCGTCGACCGCGGCGGCCTGCGCCGGCTCGGCGTCGAGGTCGTCGGCGCCCGCCTCGCCGCGGAGTGGCAGCACGATCCCGACCGGCTCGCCCGGGTGCTGGTGCGCCTCGCCCGGCGCCCCCGGGCGGTCGTATGACGGCCGGGTTCGGCGAGCGCGTCCGCCGTGAGCTGGTGGAGCGGCCGCCGGGCCGGATCTGCTGCCGGCGCTCGTTCCTCTCCGGCCTCGTCCGGCACGCCGGCACGCTCGAGGTCAGCTCCGGCGGCCTGGCCGTGCGCGTCGAGACGGCCGATGCGGCGGCGGCGCGCCTGGCGTTCGGACTCGTCCGCTCGCTTGGCGCAGACGCCCAGATCGCCTCGTTCCGGGAGCCGCGCTTCGAGCGCCGAAACCGGGTCGTCGTGCGGGTCGAGGGCGGCCACGGCCTCCAGCTCATGCACGAGATCGGCGTCCTCTCGGCGGCGCTGGAACCGCTCGCCGGCCCGCCGCGCCGGGTGACCGCGCGGCCGTGCTGCCGGGCGAGCTACCTGCGCGGGGCGTTCGTCGCCGCCGGCTCGGTGTCGGCGCCGCGGGCGGCGGGGCACCTCGAGATCCGGGCCGGCGACGGGGACTCCGCGGGCCACCTGGTGCGGATCGCCGCCGAGGAGGGCATCGCAATGGCCGTCGTCGATCGCGCCTCCCACGCCGCCGCCTACGTGAAGTCGAAGCAGGCCATCCGCGACCTGCTGGCGCTGATGGGCGCCCACGATGCGGTGCTCGCGTTCGAGGAGTCGGCGGTCATCGCCGCCACGCGCGAGCGGGCGAACCGCGTCACCAACTTCGACCGCGCGAACCTCGCCCGGCTCGGCGGCGCGGCCCGGGCCCAGCGCGAGGCGATCGCGGCGCTCAACATCGATCAGCTCGACGCCCGCCTGCGCCAGGTGGCCGAGCTGCGCCTGCGGCATCCGCACCTCTCGCTGACCGAGCTGGGCCGCCGCGCGCGGCCTCCGCTTCCGAAATCGACCGTGGCGGGGCGGATGCGCGCCCTCAGGGAATTAACAAATGAGGGCGATCTGCTAACAGATCGCTAACGATTTACCCCTTTCGGGGGTGGCTGGGATTCGGGCCTCAAGCGAGAATGTGACCAGTGTTCTCGTGGGTGGCCGAGCATCCCCTGCGCGACGGATCCAGACCCCATCTATCGCTGCCCGAATCTGCCGGCCACCCGCGAAAACCGCCCTCCACGAACCAGCGGCTTGCTGTCGCGATATCGAGGGTTCGACCCCCTTCAGCGCTCTTTCTGGCTTAGCCAAGCCGTTTCCTAAGAGCGAAGCCGTTAGAACCTCGATCGTCTGACCGAATGGAGACAGGCGCGCCGGCCTCGCAGTGCCCGACGCCGAGTCCCTGTGTCTCCGCCTCAGAATGGCGCGCCATGCCGCTTGTCCTGCGTCCCGGGCGGATCTAGGGTGGCTTCGTGCTGATCTGCACGAGTTGTGGTCACGAGAATGGCGAGGGCGCCAGGTTCTGCGAGGAGTGTGGCCTCGCGGTCACGTTGATAGCTGCCCCAGCACGCCTGCGGGAGCAGCGCAAGACGGTGACGGTCCTCTTCTGCGACCTCACGGGGTCCACGGTCCTCGGCGAGACACTCGATCCCGAGCGGCTGCGTTCGCTGCTGGCGCGGTATTTCGAGCGGATGAAGGCGATCGTAGAGCGGCACGGCGGCAGCGTGGAGAAGTTCATCGGCGACGCCGTAATGGCCGTGTTCGGGGTGCCCGCGCTGCACGAGGATGACGCGTTGCGCGCCGTGCGCGCTGCCGTTGAGATGCGCGACGCCCTGCCCGAGATGGGCCTGCAGGGGCGGATCGGCGTCATGACCGGGGAGGTGGTGACGGGGACCCAGGAGCGCCTCGCCACCGGTGACGCCGTCAATGTGGCAGCTCGGCTGGAGCAGGCCGCCCAACCGGGTGAGGTGCTCGTCGGTGAGCCGACGCTCGCACTGGCTCGTGACGTGGCCGACGTCGAGCCGATCGAACCTCTCGAGCTGAAGGGCAAGGCTGACGCGGTTCCCGCCTATCGGCTCCTGTCGGTGCGTGACGCGCCGGAGCGCCCGCACGGGGAGCGGTTCGTGGGCCGTGAGCGCGAGCTCGCGATCCTCGAGCAGGTATGGGAGCGCGTCCGGTCGGAGCACCGCTGCGAGCTGGTGACGGTCGTTGGCGATGCAGGCGTTGGCAAGTCTCGGCTCGCCGCCGAGACCCTGGCTTCCGTCGACGCGACGGTGGCCCGCGGTCGCTGCCCGCCCTACGGCGAGGGGATCACCTACTGGCCGGTCATTGAGGTGTTGAAGCAGCTCGACGTGCGACCGCGTGACGAAGCCGCGGCGGTGTCGATCCGCTCGCTGCTCGGTGAGACGGAGGCGGCGACGTCGGCGGAGGAGATCGCCTGGGCCTTCCGTAAGACGGTGGAGCTGGCCGCGGCCGAGCGGCCGCTCGTGGTCGTCTTCGACGACATCCAGTGGGGCGAGGAGACATTCCTGGATCTGGTCGAGCACATCGTGCTGCTGTCCTCGGGTGCATCGATCCTGCTGTTCTGCATGGCTCGGCCGGAGTTGACCGAGCGCCGGCCTGCTTGGCCGGTGGCGCTTCGGCTAGAGCCACTGGGAGCCAAAGCCGTCGACGAGCTCATCCCGCAGCGGATCGGCGACGATCTCCGCGAGAAGATCGCCCGGGCCGCAGGCGGCAACCCGCTGTTCATCGAGGAGATGCTGGCCATCGCCGGCGACGCAGAGGGTGACGTGGTCGTCCCGCCGACGCTGCGAGCGCTGCTCGGGGCGCGCCTCGACCAGCTCGAGACGCCCGAGCGGAGCGTGCTCGAGCGGGGAGCGATCGAGGGCGAGGTCTTCCATCGGCGTGCCGTGCAGGCGCTCGCATCCGACGAGACCCAGGTGACGCCGCGGCTGGCCGCACTTGTGCGCAAGGCGCTGATCCGCTCGGACAAGCCGCAGTTCCCCGGGGAGGATGCGTTCCGCTTCCGCCACATCTTGATCCGCGACGCCGCCTACGACGCGCTGCCGAAGGCGACCCGTGCGGACCTCCACGAGCGCTTCGCGGTCTGGCTCGAGGAGCACGGCTCCAAACTCGTCGAGCTGGACGAGCTCCTCGGCTACCACCTCGAGCAAGCCTGCGGCTACCGCGCCGAGCTCGGTATCTCCGAACGGGGCATCGTGGCGGCCGCGGCGCGGCGGCACCTGACGGCCGGCGGCCGCCGCGCGGCCCTGCGCCAGGACTACGGCGCCGCGGTCAGCCTGCTCGAGCGCGCTGCCGCCCTCGTCCCGGCGGCCGAACTCGACCTGGCCCTCGAGATCGAGCTCGGCGACGCGCTGCCCTGGATAGGCAGGGCGGCCGACGCGGTGCGGCGCGGTCAAGCCTTCGCCGAGAGAGCCGCCGCGGCAGGCGACCCTGTCGGTGAGCTGTGCGGGAGGGTCCAGGCGGCGACGTTCCGCATCTACGTCGAGCCGGAGGGCGCGGCGGACGAGCTGTCCGCGCTCGTCGAGCGCGCGTTGCCTGTATTCCAAGCCGCCGGCGACGACCTGGCTCTGTACCTCGCCTATTCCGCGCTTGCGGACGCGGCGTTCATGCGCGGGCGGATGGGAGCCCAGATGGAGGCGTACGAGCGGGCCGTCGCCCACGCTCAGCTGGTGGGCTACCTCCCCCCTGCGTCCGTCGGGGCTCGCGCCACGGGTCGCTACCTCGGGTCGACGCCCGTGTCGGAACTGCTCACGTGGCTCGACGAGAACGAGCCGCCGGTGGGCCGGGACTACCTCCTCCGTGGCTACCGGGCCGGAGCGCTGGCCATGCTGGGGCGGTTCGGCGAGGCGCGCGCAATCCTCGCCGAGGCGCGCGCCGTGCTCGCGGATCGCGGCGGGGGAGTCCAGCTGGCCGTCGTCACCGGCTTCGTGTCCGTCTCGGTCGAGCTCTGGGCAAGCGACCCCGCTGCCGCCTACGAGTTCGGAGCCGCCGCGTTCGGGCTGTGGGAGGAGCTGGGGGAACGGAGCGCGCTGTCGACCGCGGCTGGGGACCTGGCGCAGTCGCTGTACGCGCTTGAACGGCTCGACGAGGCCGACGCCTGGGCCGGCCGCACGGCGGAGCTCGGCGCGAGCGACGACGCCGCGTCGGAGATGGTCTGGCGACAGGTCCGGGGGAAGGTGCTCGCGCGCCGTGGCGATCCCGTCGAAGCGGAGCGGCTCGCCCGCGAGGCCGTCGCGATCGGCGAGGAAACCGACGGTCTGAACTGGCAAGGCGATGCCAACGCCGACCTCGCGGAGGTGCTCCTGCTCATCGGCAAGGCCGACGAGGCAGCAGTCGCGCTCACGCACGCGCTTGACTGCTACGAGCGCAAAGGAAACGTCGTCCTGGCGGGACGCATGCGCGATCGGCTGGCAGCAGTGGCCTAGACATCGGCGCGAAGATCGCGCGCTGCCACCAACCGGACGGCGGGGGTGAGTCATCGAATGCTCATCTAGACTTGCCTCCCGTCGGCGACCGCCTGGGGGTCAAGTTCATGAGCGTACGGGTTGGAATCAACGGGTTCGGCCGGATCGGCCGAAACGTCTTTCGCGCTGCACACGACCGCGGCGAGGGTGTCGAGATCGTCGCGGTGAACGACATCACGGATGCCGCGACGCTGGCGCACCTCCTGAAGTACGACTCGGTGCATGGCCGCTTCCGCGGCGAGATCGGCCATGACGACAACGGGCTCGTCGTCGACGGCACGGCGGTCAAGGTGCTGGCCGAGCGCGACCCGGCGGCGCTGCCGTGGTCGGACCTCGGAGTCGAGGTCGTCATCGAGTCGACCGGGCTCTTCAACTCGGGCGAGAAGGCCGGCAAGCACCTGGGGGCCGGTGCCAAGAAGGTGATCATCAGCGCGCCGGCCACAGAGCCGGACATCACGCTCTGCATCGGTGTGAACGACGGTGACTACGACGCCTCGAAGCACAACGTGATCTCGAACGCCTCGTGCACTACCAACTGCCTGGCGCCGCTGGTCGCGGTGCTGCACTCGACCTTCGGGCTCGAGCGCGGCTTCATGACGACGACCCACGCGTACACGAACGACCAGAAGATCCTCGACCTGCCGCACAGGGATCTGCGCCGGGCCCGCGCCGCTGCGGTGAACGTCATCCCGACCTCGACCGGCGCGGCGAAAGCGATCGGCCTGGTCATGCCCGAGATGAAGGGCCGGCTGGACGGGATCTCCATGCGCGTCCCGGTGCCCGACGGCTCGGCCACCGACCTGATCGCCCAGGTCGGGCGCGAGACCACTCGCGACGAGGTGAACGAGGCGTTCAAGGCGGCGGCGGCCTCGGGGCCGCTCGCGCCGGTGCTCGACTACAGCGAGGAGCCGCTCGTCTCCGGCGACATCGTCGGCCAGCACTGGAGCTCCATCTTCGACTCCAAGCTCACGATGGTGAACGGGAACCTGGTGAAGGTCGTGTCGTGGTACGACAACGAGTGGGGCTACTCGTGCCGCATCGTCGACCTGATGCAGAAGGTGCTGTGAGGACCGTCCGCGACCTGCCCGTCGAGGGCAGGCGGGTGCTCGTCCGCGCGGACCTGAACGTGCCGCTCGACGGCGGGCGGATCACGGACGACACCCGCATCCGGGCGTCGCTGCCGACGATCCGGTACCTGCGTGAGCATGGCGCGGAGGTCATCGTCTGCTCGCATCTCGGCCGTCCGAAGGGCGAGGTGCGCCCGGAGCTGTCGCTTCGTCCCGTGGCGGAGCGGCTGGGCGAGCTCCTGGGAGAGCCGGTTGCGTTCGGCGACGAGGAGGGGCCGGTGCGGCTGCTCGAGAACCTGCGCTTCGATCCGCGCGAGGAGAAGAACGACCCGGAGCTCGCCGCCGAGCTGGCCGCTCGCGCGGATCTGTTCGTGAGCGATGCGTTCGGCACGGTGCACCGCGCCCACGCCTCCACGGCCGGCGTCGCCCACCTCCTGCCAAGCGCCGCCGGCCTGCTCCTGGCCGCGGAGCTCGAGGCGTTTGGGCGGATCCTCGAACACCCCGAGCACCCGTTCGCGGTCGTGCTCGGCGGGGCGAAGGTGGCAGACAAGATCGGCGTCATCACGCGCTTCACGGGCCTCGCCGACTCGATCCTGATCGGCGGGGCGATGGCGTTCACGTTCCTCGTCGCGCGCGGCATCGGCGTGGGAGCGTCCAGACACGAGGACGCCGACGGGCAGGAGGTCGCCCGGCAGGCGATGGCCGAGGCCGGCGAGCGGGGGTGCGAGCTTGTCCTTCCCTCCGACGTCGTCGTCGCCGAGCGGGCCGAGGCGGACGCCCCGACCCGGGTCGTTTCCGCCGACGCGATCCCCGACGGGTGGATGGGCCTCGACATCGGCCCCGCGACGGCGGCGGAGTACTCCCGCCGGCTCGGCGAGGCCCGGACGATCTTCTGGAACGGCCCGATGGGGGTCTTCGAGCTCGAGCCGTTCGCGGCCGGCACGCTGGCCGTTGCGAACGCCGTCGCCGGCTCGGGCGCGGTCTCGGTCGTCGGCGGCGGTGACTCGGTCGCCGCGGTGAACCGTGCCGGCGTCGCCGACCGCATCACGCACGTCTCGACCGGCGGCGGGGCGGCGCTCGAGCTGGTCGAGGGGCGGACGCTCCCCGGCGTTGCGGCGCTCGAGGAGGCTCCGGCGTGAGCAGGCGCCCGTTCGTCGCCGGCAACTGGAAGATGCACAAGACGGCCGCCGAGGCCGCGGAGTTCGTCGGGCGGCTGTCGGCACACCTCCCGGCCGACGTCGACGTCGGCCTGTGCCCGCCCTACACGGCCCTGGCCGAGGCGGCCGCCGTGGCAAACGGGCTCCGGATCGCGATCTACGCCCAGAACATGCACCAGGAGCCGAAGGGGGCGTTCACGGGCGAGGTCTCGGCCGAGATGATCCTCGACACCGGAGCCGACGGCGTCCTCCTCGGGCATTCCGAGCGGCGCCAGCTCTTCGGCGAGACCGACGAGGGCGTGAACGCCAAGCTCGCCGTCGCCCACGACGCCGGCCTGTGGGCGATCGTCGCGGTCGGCGAGACCGAGGCGGAGCGCGAGGCGGGCGAAACGGAGCGCGTCCTGCGGCGGCAGGTCGAGACCGCCCTGCGCGGCATCGCCGCCGACCGGGCCGCCGAGACGACGATCGCCTACGAGCCCGTCTGGGCGATCGGGACGGGGCGGACGGCCACGCCGGCCATGGCGCAGGCGGCCCACGCCGAGATCCGCGCGATCGTGGCCGGGCTCTACGACGAGGAGGTCGCCGAGGCGGTGCGGATCCAGTACGGCGGCTCGGTCAAGCCCGACAACGCCGCCGACCTCTTTGCGCAGGACGACATCGACGGCGGCCTCATCGGCGGCGCCAGCCTCGAGGTGGACGACTTCGCCGCGATCCTCGCCGCCGCGGCGTCGTGAGCGCGCCGCTCGTCTGCCTGGTCATCCTCGACGGCTGGGGGCTCGCGCCGCCCGGGCCCGGAAACGCGGTCGACCTGGCCGAGACGCCGGCGTTCGACCGGCTCTGGCGAGAGTTCCCGCACACGACGCTCGCGGCGTCGGGCCGGGCGGTCGGCCTTCCCGACGGCCAGATGGGGAACTCGGAGGTGGGGCACACCAACCTCGGCGCCGGCCGGGTCGTCCGCCAGGACCTCGTGCGGATCGACGACGACATCGAGTCGGGCGCGTTCTTCGCGAACGAGGTGCTCGTCGAGGCCGCCCGCACGGCCCGCGGTTCGGCGCTCCATCTCCTCGGCCTCGTGTCCGACGGCGGCGTCCACAGCCATCTGCGCCACCTCGAGGCCCTGATCGAGATGGGGCGGCGCGAGGGCGTGGAGCACGTGTACGTGCACGCCTTCACCGACGGGCGCGACACCTCGCCGCACGGGGCGGCCGGGTATCTCGACGGGATCCCCGGGGTCGCCACGGTCTCGGGGCGCTACTACGCGATGGATCGCGACCGGCGCTGGGATCGCATCAAGCGCGCGTATGACGCGATCGTCCACGGCGAGGGTGCGCGCGCGGACGACGCCGTCGAGGCGGTCCGGGCCAGCTACGAACGCGACGTGACGGACGAGTTCATCGAGCCCGTGGTGATCGGCGACCCGGCGACGGGCCGGATCCGGTCCGGCGATGCCGCCATCTTCTTCAACTTCCGGCCCGACCGCGCCCGCGAGCTCTCCTGGGCGCTCACGAAGGCGGACTTCGACGAGTTCGATCGCGGCCCGGACCCGCCGCTGCCGCACTACGTCCAGATGACCGAGTACGCCGACGACGTCGCCGCGCCGGTCGCGTTCCCCGGGGAGGACCTGGCCGACGTGATTGCCCAGGTGCTCGCGGGCCACGACATCGAGCAGCTGCACGTCGCCGAGACGGAGAAGTACGCGCACGTGACGTACTTCTTCGACGGCGGCTCCGAGACGCGCTGCGCCGGCGAGGACTGGGAGCTGGTCGACTCGCCGCGCGACGTCGCCACCTACGACCAGAAGCCGAGCATGAGCGCCGACGAGGTCGCCGACCACGTCGTCGCGGGCGTCGGCAGCGGCCGGTACGGCTTCTGCCTCGTCAACTTCGCAAACCCCGACATGGTCGGCCACACGGGCTCCATCCCCGCGGCGATCGAGGCGGTCGAGACGGCCGACCGCTGCCTTGCGCGGGTGGTTGAAGCGGTCCATGCGCGCGGCGGCGTCTGCCTCGTGACCGCCGACCACGGGAACGCCGAGACGATGCTGAACCCCGACGGTTCGCCGCACACCGCCCATACCACCAATCCGGTCCCGCTCATCCTCACCGACCACGACACTCGCCTGCGCGACGGCGGTCGCCTGGCGGACATCGCGCCGACCGTGCTCGACCTGCTCGGCGTTCCAGCGCCTGAGGTGATGAGCGGCAGCTCGCTCGTGGAGCGGTGACCCCTGGGGCTCCAGCGTGGCATGCGTTCCGGCAGCCGTATGGGGGTATGTCTATACTCACGCCGGTTTTTCGCACTGCGACGAACACATTGGCCCTTCCGCAGCCTGATCCCGATGTCCTTCGACTCGCCCGCCGAGGCGACGAGCGGGCGTTTGCGATCATCGTGCGCCAGTACCACGGGCCGGTCTTCAACTACGTGACGCGCGTGCTCTCCGGCGACCGGGCGCTTGCCGAGGACATCTGCCAGGAGGTCTTCATGCGCGTCTACCAGGCGCTGCCGGGCTTCGACCAGCGCTGCCGGTTCACGACGTGGCTTTTCCAGGTGGCAAAGCACCGCGTCGTCGACGAGCTGCGGGCTCGCGAGCGGCGCGGCCGCCCCGCGCTCGAGCTGGAGGCCGCGCCGCAGCTCTACCTGGCCGTCGCTCCGCCCGACGCCGACGACGGTATGGCCGCTGTTTGGCATGCGATCGGCGGTCTCTCCGTCGACCTCAAGATGGCGCTGCTCCTGCGCGACCTCGTCGGCCTGAGCTACGCCGAGATCGCCGAGGCGCTCGACACCACCCTGGCGACGGTCAAGTGGCGGATTTACAAGGCGCGCGAGACGGTCGTTGCCGAGCTCCTGCGCGAGGGGTACGACTTCGGCCACCGGCCCGCCGCCGACGCGCCGGTCGCCGTGCCTACGCGGGCCGCATCCGCCACACGGCCTGGGTGAACGCCACCCGCAGCCCGGCGCGCTCCAGGTTGCGCTGGCTGCCCGAGCCGAACTCCGCGAGTGACACCACCGTGTCGCAGCCGGCCGCCGCGGCGTCGGCGATCCGCCGCGCCAGGAGCGCCGTCTGGCAGCCGCGCCCGCGCATCGCCGGCAGCGTGGCGGCGTTGGCGAGGTAGCCGAGCCCTGCGTCGATCGTGAGCGCCGCCGAGGCCGCCGGGACGCCGTCGACCCGTGCCAGGTAGAGCCGCCAGCCCGGACGCCCGAACCAGGCCCGCACGGCGGCCTCGTCGGGGCCACGGTTCTCGGCGGGCACCTCGTGGCCGTCGAGATGGATGCGGGCGAAGTCGGCCATGTCGTCCGCGCCGGCCTCGACCACCTCGACACCGTCGGGGAGTGAAGGCACCTCGGCCGGGCCCCAGAACGAGCCCCAGAAGCCGACCTGCGCCCAACCGGCCTCTGTCAGACGCTCGAGCAGCGGTTCGACGCCCGCGACGGGCAGAACCTCCGTCCACCCACGAAGGCTCCGCGCGCGGTAGAACGCGGTCACCTCGTCGACTCGATCCGCGGCGCGCGGATCGAGTCCGTGCACGGTGTTCACAAAATCGAGCTCGGGGAGGGACTCGCAGGCGAGTGCAAGCGCGCCTCCGAACCGCTCCACCGTCACGCGGTTGGGATTGCCGGGAAGATCGCGCATGCCCTCGACCCACCCGACCGTGAAGGCAGACGCCGCCCGGCGGATCCGCCCGACGAGCTCGGGGCCCTCGCTCACCGCCCCTCCGCAAGGCGCGCGGCCAGCCGCAGCGGGAGCCCCGCGTCGCGGATCGCCGCCTGCGCGGCGCGGATGTCGTAGTCGGCTCGAAGCCACGTCGCGGTGCCCTCGGCGGTGTCGATGAGCGCGTACCCTGCCCGCGGGTCGCCGTCCCGGGGCTGGCCGACCGAGCCCGGGTTCACGATGAACGGGCCCTCGCCGTAGGCGAGCGTCGCCCCGGCCGCCACCGTACCGCCGACGAGCTCGCCGCCCTCGTACCCCCACAGGAGCTGAATGTGGCTGTGGCCGATCAGGCACAGCGGCCGGCGCTGGCGCTCGAGGCAGAGCGCCGCGGTCCGCGGGTCGACGACGTACTCCCACACCGGATCGCGGATGCTGCCGTGGAAGAGCTGCACGCCCTCGCGCTGGCCGCCGGGCATGCGGCCTCCCAGCTCGGCGATCTGGTCCGGCGAGAGGACGGTACGTGACCACTCCGCGGCATCGCGCGCGTCGTGCGCGAACGTGTCGATGTCGATGGTGCCTGCGACGACGAGATCGTGGTTTCCGGCCAGCGAGGCCGCCGCCTGCTCGTCGACGATCTCCATGCAGCGGACCGGGTCCGCGCCGTAGCCGACGACGTCGCCAAGGCTCCAGATCTCGTCGACCTGGAGCTCGTCGATCGCTGCGAGCACGGCTTCCAGCGCCTGGAGGTTGCCGTGCACGTCCGAGATGACGGCCACCCGCACCGGCGCACTATAGGGTTGGGGTGTGATCCGGCGTCTCCCGGGGCTGGTGCTCGTTGCGGCGCTGGGCGGACTGGCGGCCTGGCTGTGGCAGGCCGACCTCCCTCCCCGGGTTCCGCACCTCGCCGCGAGGGCCGTCTTCACGCCGGCCCAGATCCACCGCGCCTCCGATTACCGGGAGCCGCAGTACCTGCTCGCGGTGGTCGCGCTCGTTCTCGGGCCGGCGGCCGGGCTGGCGTGGGCGAGGTGGGGCAGGACGTGCGCGCCCCGCCGCCTGCCGCCGGCGGCCGCGGGCGGCGTTGCGGCCGCTGTGGCGGCGACCGTGGCGGCGGCCGCGCTCATCCCGCTCGGCTACGTCGACCACGTCCGCGCCGTGAACGCGGGTCTCGACCTGCGCTCGACCGCCGCCTGGGCCCGCGACGCCGCCGTCGGGCTCGCCGCCTGGGCGGCGGGCGTCGCCGTCGCCTACACCGTCTGCCTGGCGATCGGGCGGCGGGCGCGGGAGCCGTGGCTCGCAGTGGGTGTGACGGCATGGATCGCTGTGGCGGCGTTCGTGCTCGTCCAGCCCCTCGCCGTCGATCCGCTCTTCGCGTCGACCCGGCCGCTGCACGACCCCGCGCTCAGGACGCTCGTCCGAAGCGTCGAGCACCAGGTCGGCGCACGGCCGGGATCGGTCTCGGTGTCGGACGCCTCGTCACGAACGACCGAGGAGAACGCGTTCGTGGACGGTGTCGGCCCGACGGAGCGGCTCGTGCTCTACGACACCGTACTGCGGAAGGCGGCGCCGGATCAGACGCGGGCGCTCCTGGCGCACGAGCTGGCCCACGTGAAGCGCCGCCACACCCTGAAGGGCGTGCTCTGGTTCGGGGTGCTCGGCCTGCCCGCGCTGTGGGCCGTGCTGGCCGTCGCTGGCCGCGCGGCCCGCCGGCGCGGGTTCGACGTCCTCGATCCGCGTGCCGCGCCGCTCGTGGTGGCGGGCCTCCTCGTGGCCGCCGCCCTCCTCACCCCGGTCGAGAACGCGATCTCACGCCGTTACGAGGCGGAGGCCGACTGGGTGGCGCTGCGCGCCACCGGCGACGGTGCCGGGATCGCGGCGCTCCAGAAGCGGCTCGCGCTCGCCGACCTGTCGAACCCCGACCCTCCCGGCTGGGCCGTCACGCTCCTCTTCGACCATCCTCCGGTCATGGAGCGGATCGCGGTGGCCCGTTCCCCTGGCTATTGATCCTCGTGCTCGCCGTCGAACTCCGGGAGGTTCTTGATGCCCTCCCGGGTCTGCCACTTCGAGTAGTTGTCGTTCATCGCCTCGATGAGCTCCTTCATGAAGCGCGGCGAGAGGTTCACGCGTGACACGACGACGCCCGGCACCTCCTCCTCCTCGACTTCGTGGTCGATCCGGGCGAAGGTGATCGTGAACTCGTAGTCGGAGTGGCTGACGTTGGCGAAGTTGGCGTAGACGCCCGCCATCACCTCTGGCGAGAAGTGAATGTTGAGCCGGCGCTCCTGGGGTTCGTCTTCGCCGTCCATCCGGCCACCCTAGACGATTGATCGATAACTCGCGCGCGCCTGGACGTCCGTCTGTGGTGGATTGCCCTCTGGTAGTGGGGCTGCGGCTGCGAACCGTCGCCTCGCGGCGTCCTCGGTCGGGCCAATATCACCCGATATTGGCCCTCCCTGCGTCCTGGCGAGGCTCGGTTCTCGCCCATGAGCGACCTGCTGGGTAGCAGGTCGCTCATGACCGCAGCGAGCCTCCGGCTTGCTGCTTGGACATCACGCGAGTTATCGATCAATCATCTGGCATCGTTAGGATCAAGGACATGTCCCTGAGCGCCGTGCAGGAGCTGGCCCGGCCGGTCGAGGCTGCCATCGCCGAGGTCGGCGGCGACGGCGTGGCGGCCCGGCTCGAGCGGCCCGCCGATCCGGCGCACGGCGACTACGCGACGGCCGTTGCCCTCCAGCTCGCGAAGCCGCTGCGGTCGGCCCCTCGCCGGATCGCCGAACAGATCATCGAGCGGATCGACTCCCCGTTCATCGCGTCCGCCGAGGTGGCGGGGCCGGGGTTCGTGAACCTGCGCGCGACGCCGGCCTGGTACCGGCACGTGGTGGAGCGCGTCCTGGCGGACGGCCGTCGCTACGGCTCGGGCGCCGCCACGCACCCGCAGAAGATCCAGGTGGAGTACGTGAGCGGCAACCCGACCGGTCCCGTCACGGCCTCGACGGCGCGCAACGCCGCCTACGGCGACTCGCTGGCGCGGCTCTTCGAGTTCGCCGGGCACGAGGTGCAGCGCGAGTACTACTTCAACGACGCCGGCCGCCAGATGGACCTCTTCGGCGCGTCGCTTCGGGCGCGCGCCCGGGGCGAGGACGTGCCCGAGGACGGCTACCAGGGCGCGTACATCGAGGACATCGCCCGCGACCTCGGGCTCGATCCCGACGCGCCGGCCGACGAGTGGCGGGCGTGCGGCGCGGCCGTCATGGTCGAGGACATCAAGCGCACGCTGGCCCGGTTCCGGGCGAACTTCGACCGCTGGTTCCTGGAGCGGTCGCTCTATGAGGACGGGTCGGTCGCGACGGCGATCGAGACGGTGCGCGCCGCCGGGCACACGTACGAGAAGGACGGCGCGCTGTGGCTTCGCTCCTCCGAGCTCGGCGACGACAAGGACCGCGTGCTCGTGCGCTCGGACGGCACGCCGACGTATATCGCCGGCGACCTGGCGTACATCGTGTCGAAGCTCGAACGCGGCTACGACGTGGCCGTCTACGTCCTCGGCTCCGACCACCACGGCTACATCGGCCGGCTCAAGGCCGGCGCGATCGCCCTGGGCTACGACCCCGACCGGATCGACGTCCAGATCTACCAGTTCGTGAAGATCGTCGAGGCCGGCAAGGCGGTGAGTGCCTCCAAGCGGCGCGGGACGGTGCTGATGCTCGACGAGCTCCTCGACGCGATCGGCGTGGACGCGGCCAGGTATGCGCTCGTGCAGCGCTCCCACGACCAGGTGATCGACCTCGACCTCGAGGTGTGGGCGGCCCAGAACGCCGAGAATCCGGTCTACTACTGCCAGTACGCGCACGCCCGGATCGCGGCCATCCTCCGCAACGCCCCCGCGACCGAGGAGGGCCCGGCGCCCGGCTGGACGCCGGAGCCGCCGGAGGTCGAGCTCGTGAAGCACGTGGCCGAGTTCCCGGAGGTCGTCGCCGAGGCGGCGGAGTGGCGCGGGCCGCACCGGATCGTCGCGTACGCCCAGGAGACGGCGAAGGCGTTCCATCAGTTCTACAAGCAGTGCCGCGTCCTCGGCGAGGCGCCCGACGTCGAGCGAAGCCGGCTCGCGCTGTGCCGCGCGACGGGGCTCGTGATGGCCGTCGCGCTCGACCTCGTCGGGGTCGAGGCGCCGGACCGAATGTGACGTTCAGGGCATGGCGGAGCCGGTGCTACCCTGCGCCCCCGTGAGCAGCGTTCCGACCGCACCCACCGTCTACGAGGTCGAGGAGCTCGAGGAGATCCTGGCCGGCGAGGATGCCGGTCCCGGCGAAGGCGACTGGTACGCCATCCACACCGATCCGTGGCCCTGCCCCGCCTGCGGCGCCGAGTTCGACTACGTGACGGCCTGCCACCACGTGATCGTGGCGCCCGACCGCGACGACCTCCTCGACCACGCCGCCCGGGCCGCGCAGGTGGGCCGGAACCCGAGGCTCGTGCGCTACGACGACGTGCTGCCGACGATGACGCTCTTCCAGTGGCGGGCGCTCGGCCGACCCGTCCACGGGATCAAGAAGGTCAGTTGACCCAAGCGCTGGGAGGGCCGGCTCAGAAGTGCATGCCGGCCCGCATGCTGTTCGCGGTCGCGGCCTTGCCCAGGAACGTCTGGATGCCGAGCGCCTCCTCGGAGGCCCGCAGCAGCGCGTACTGGTCGTAGGCGGTCCCGTCGGACGTCGGCTGGATTCCGGCAGCCACGGAAACCATCGGGATCCGGGTCGTGCTCTTGTCGCTCGACTCGTCGAACGAGATCAGGATCAGCGTCCTGCCCTGCTGGTAGCTCGCCGTGGCCGCGATCGTCTGGACGGTGCCCTGAAGCCACGTGTCCATCGCCTTCAGGTTGGCGGCGCTCGTGTTCGATTGCGGGCAGCCCGTGAGCCAGTGGTTGTTGTGGCACAGGTTCGGCGTGATGAACGTGTACGCGGGGAGTGCGGGGAGGTTCGTGATCCCGGCGTTCGAGGTCGGCGTCGAGATGTCGGACGTCTTGCACTGCGCCGCGATCGGCGTGTACCAGAAGGCGGGGTCGTGGCCGCGCTTGTAGAACGTCGACTTGCCGCCGCAGCTTCCGCCCATCGACTCCTGGAGCTCCAGCCACGAGGGCACCTGCTGGAAGATGCTCGGGTTGGAGACCTTGACGCCGACGCCGGAGGCGACGCCGCTTGTCGCCGCCATGTAGTTCGGCTGGCTGACGCCGGCCACCTGGTTGTAGTTCGTTGCGAGCGCGCATGACCCGGCGAGCTGGTTGAAGTACGGGGCGTTGGTGTTCCCGATGACGTGGCCGAACGAGGAGTTCTCCTCAAAGATGACGACGACGTGGTCGTAGGTGGAGGGTGTCGCCACGCCTGCGAGTGCGCAGGGGCCCGCCGCGGCCGCGGCCTCGCCCGTGGCGGCCGGCAACCCGGCTCCCGCGAGCACCGCCGCGAGCAGCGTCACGGCACGTCTTCCCCATCGTCGAGCGCCGATCATCCCAGCTCCTTCCGCCGTTCCCCCGGATTTCGGCTCGTGTCAGGGTACGTCGTGAGCCGCGGTTGTCAAGTCCGGAGCGCCGCCTGCCGGCCGCGCGCGCCAGATCGAGAGGCTTGCGCCGGCGATCCGCGGAACCCGGCCGACCGCCGGCATGACGAGCCCGAACAGCGCCCCGCGCCCCCGCCGGATCCGCACGCGACGCAGGCCGGAGAGGCCGGGAAGTGCGGCGATGCTGCGGATCTCTCCGGCGTCGACGCCCCACGTCCACGGCGGCGGCCGGTAGCCGGTCTTCGTCTCGAGCTGCTCGCGGCGGGTGCGGTCGCTCAGCCATCGCGGCACCGCGTCGAAGAGCAGCGCGCCGTCGCCGAACCGGCTCGCGCACGCGTCGATCAGCCCGTGCACCTGTCCGCGCTCGAGGTACATGAAGAGGCCCTGCGCCGTCACGAGGACGCCGGTGGACGAGCCGACCGCGTCGAGCCACGAGCCGCCGGCGACCGACGACTCGACGAGCTCGAGGTTCGGCGAATCCGGAAGCAGCCGGCGCCGCAGCTCGACCACCGCGGGCAGATCGACGCTCACCCAGCGGACGCGACCGTCATTCACCCGCCAGAACTGGGTCTCCAGGCCCTCGCCGAGCGCGACCACCGTGGGCTCCGGGTGATCGTGCAGGAAGCGCCTGATCTCGCGGTCGAACGTGCGCGCCCGGAGCGCCTGCCACTGCGACCAGGTCGTCGACGCTCCGAACCGCTCCTCGAATGGGAAGTCGATCGCGTCGAGGAGTTCGACCGCCATCGGGTCGTGCAGCACGCGGTCGGTGCGGGCGGCCTCCGAGGCCCGGTGGTAGAGCGTCCAGAGCGTCGTCTCCGACACGTCCTCGAGCGCGATGCGCGCGGCGTGGGGAGGATGCGGCGTCTGCGACATCACCGCCCGTTTCCCGAAGATCGGCGCGCCCAAACCGGGCGGCACCATCCGGGGTCGTCTGTACGCTTGT
>DATIDU010000133.1:0-19222 GCA_035456145.1 Gaiellales bacterium
CCCCCCCCCCCCCCCGCCTCCCGGTGAGCCCCGCGCCGTGCACACCGAGACCCCCCGCACCCAGCCCGGCATCTCCTCCGCCGTCGTCATCGACGTCCCGGCGGGCGCGCCCGACGAGGCCTCGGCCGAGCCGGCCGCCCCGGTACGGAGCCTCGCCCGTGCCGCCGCCGGCATTGCGACGTGGATCGTGCTCGGCCTCGCCGTCGCGATCCTGGCGACGGTGACGCTCGGCCCGCGCCTCGGCCTCTTCCAGGTCGAGACCGTCCTCTCGGGCAGCATGGAGCCGCTGTTCCAGCCCGGCGACGTGCTGGTCGTCGTCCCCGAGCCGCTGAGCGACGTCCGCGCCGGCCAGATCCTGAGCTTCCACGCGCCGACCCCCGACCACCGGGTCGAGACGCACCGCGTGATCCGGGTGATCAACCCCGGTTCGCACCCGATCATCCTCACGAAGGGCGACGCGAACTCCGCCCCCGACCCCTGGCGCGCCCGCCTGCACGGCACGACCGCCTGGCGCATGGTGGCCGTTATCCCGAGAGCCGGGTCGCTGATCCGGACGCTGCGTGAGCCGTGGGTGCACGCGGTGACCGTGCTGCTCGTGCCGCTGCTCCTTGCCGCCGCCGCCCTGCGGTCGATCTGGCGGCCGGGGAGGCCGGAGGAGGCGCAGCCGTGAGGCGCCGGGCCCGGCTCGCTGTCGCCGGCGCCTGCGTCGTCCTGCTGGTCGGCGCGGCAACGGCACTCGCGGCGTTCTCGACGACCACCTCGGCGTCACAGTCCGTCTCGAGCCGCAACCTCGGCGCCCCGAGTGGCCTCACCGGCGCCGCGTCCGGACACGACGTCAACCTCTCGTGGACCGCGGGGACGAACGGCAGCGGCTACGCGATCGCCGCCGTGGCCAACGGCACGTCGTCGAACTGCTCGGCCGTCACGTTCTCGGCCCTGACCACGACCGCCGGGACGAGCGTCACGGACACCGGCCGGTTCTCGCCCCAGGGCACGTTCGAGTGCTACCGCGTCACGACCACCTACGGCACCTGGTCAAGCCAGACCGGGAACCCGACGGTCGCGGTGCGAATCGGCGTCGTGGCCCAGTCGGTGGCGATCACGAACGGCGGTACGGCCGGCCGCCTGGACGCCGGCGACAAGATCGTGATCACGTACAACCAGGCGATCTCGACGGCCAGCGGGCCGGTCGTCGGGAACAACGTGTGCACGAACACCGGCGGCACGATCATGATCGGCGTGACCGGGACGGGGACGACCTGCTCGACGGCCTCGGCCACGACCGTCGGGACCCTGACCTCGCTCACGATCAACCGCGCCGCGCGCTACAACACGACGTTCGCCTGGTCGGCCGGGAACACCGTCCTCACCGTCACGATCGGCGCGCGCTCGGCCGGCAGCCAGGACCCGACGGTCTCGGGCACCGCCGTCCACACGCCGACGACCACGGCCACGGGCCTCCTCTCGTCGACCGGCTCGTTCCACACGTGCAGCACCAACTCGGGCGGCGGCAACTGCACGCCCACGGCGACCGGCACCTTCTGAGCGAGCCGAGCTATCCGACGAGCGCGACGCTGTAGTCGCGGCCGCCGGCGACCTCCTCGCCGGTCGTGACGCCGGCGACGCGCACCGGCGCGCGCCGGTCCGTCTTTGTCCCGTCGCCGAGCTGGCCGAAGTCGTTGTCGCCCCACGCCCAGACGGCGCCGCCGGCCCCGACGGCGAGGGTGTGCAGGCGCCCGGTGCCGATGGCCACGATGTTGGCGGGTGACGCCAGCCGGACCGGCGTGTGCCGCTCGACGCCGGTGCCGTCGCCGACCTGGCCGAACGAGTTCTGCCCCCACGCCCAGACGTGGCCGGCGGCGCTCAGGGCAACGCTGTGGTCCGCGCCTGCGGAAACCTTGACGATCGTGAGCGTCGTCGGCAGCGCGACGCGCACGGGAGCCGTCCGGTTCAGCGTCGTCCCGTCGCCGAGCTGCCCGTAGCGGTTCCAGCCCCACGCCCAGACGCTGCCGTTCTTCTTGACGGCGAGCGAGTGGTCGCGGCCGCCCGCAATCGCGACGACGTTCGCGAGGCCGCTCACGCGCACCGGCACACTGCTGCTCCCGGCTGAGCCGTTCCCAAGGTTTCCGAACTCGTCATCGCCCCACGCCCAGACGGTGCCGTCGGACTTGAGCGCCAGCGCATGGTCACGCGCGCCGGCGATCTGGATGACGCCGGTGAGGCCCGAGACCCTGACCGGCACGTGACGGTTCGTCGTCGTCCCGTCGCCGAGCTGGCCGAGATGGTTCCAGCCCCAGCTCCACACGGTGCCGTTCGTCTTGAGCGCCATGCTGTGGTAGTGGCCGGTCGAGATCTGCTTGACATCGGTCAGGCCAGACACCTGAACCGGCAGGTTGCGGTTGGTCGTCGTGCCGTCGCCCACCTGGCCGTAGTTGTTGTGACCCCAGGCCCAGACGGTGCCGTTCGTTCGAAGCGCGATGACGTGCTCGCGGCCGCCGCGGAGCTGCTTCACGTTGGTCAGGTTGTGGACGGCCTGCGCGGTCGAGTGGGCGGTGAAGGTGCCGTTTCCGAGCTGCCCATCTGCGTTGTCGCCCCAGGCGACCACGGTGCCGGCGGGCGCAGCCTGTGCCGCCGATCCCGAGAGCGCGCCGAGCACGAGCACGGCCCCACACAGCCCCAGCATCCTTCGCATCCGGCCGTACCGCATACACCGCCCCCTTCCCCGCCTCCGGCGGAATCGAACCCAGACCACGTCCAGGATACGACGGCATGCCCGGAACACAACCGCGCTCTACGTGTGCCGGCCGGCCGGTACGACCCGGGTCGCCGTCGCCTTCCAGACCGCGACGACGTCGAGCCCGGGCCTGATCGACATCCGCTCGACGGACTCGGGAGTGACCTCGGCGACCACACGGCCAAGGGTCACGCGGGCCCGGTTTCCGACCACCACGACGCGCTCGACCCGGGCCGGGATCCGGTTGAGCGCCGAGTCGCCGTTGCCGCCCGCGCCGGCCAGGGCGAGCGTGATCTCCCACGGAGCGACGAGCACGGCCACCCGGCCCTCTGCCGGGTCGGTGGTCCGGACCGTCTCGCCGCCGTCAAGGCGGACCGTCGTCCCAGCGGCGGTGCCGAGCAGGTAGTTGATGCCCGCGAACTCGGCGACGAACGCGGAGGCCGGGGCCTCGACCACCTCGGCGGCGTTGCCGCGCTGGACGATCGCCCCGCGGTGCATCACCGCCACCTCGTCGGCGAACATCACCGCCTCCTCGTAGGAGTGCGTGACCACGATCGTCGGCACCTCCGCCTCCTCGATCACCTGCGCCAGCTCCGCGGCGACGGCAGACCGGGTCGACGGGTCAAGCGCGGCCAGCGGCTCGTCCAGGAGGAGCGCGCGAGGCGCGATCGCGAGCGCCCGCGCGAGCGCCACCCGCTGGCGCTCGCCGCCCGAGAGCCTGCCCGGCCGGGCCGCGGCCAGGTGCCCGATGTGCAGCCGCTCGAGCAGGTCCTCGACGTCGGCGCGGGCCTCGAAGGCCACGTTGGCGTGCACCGACATGTGCGGGAAGAGGGCGTAGTCCTGGAACACGAGCCCGACCCCGCGCCGCTCGGGCGGCACCCAGGCGCCGTCGCCGACCCAGCGCTCGCCGTCGCACTCGACGACGCCGGATGCCGGCCGGTCGAGGCCCGCGATGAGGCGCAGAAGCGTCGTCTTTCCGGCACCGGAGGGGCCGATGACGGCAAGCGTCCGCTCCACCTCGATCTCGGCGTCGAGCGTGAAGTCGCGCAGCGGATGGTTCAGCTGGGCGCGAAGCGCGGCAGCCTCCCGCGTGCGATCAGCTTGGCGGCGAGGAGCACGGCGCCGCTGATGGCGATCAGCACCGCGCCGAGGCCGTACACCTGGTCGAAGCTGCCCCGCTCGAAGCCGAGGTAGATGGCGATCGGCGCCGTCTGCGTGACGCCCTGGAGGCTGCCCGCGAACATGATCGTCGCACCGAACTCGCCCAGCGCCCGTGCCCAGCCGAGCGCGGCTCCCGCCCCGAGCCCGGCCGAGGCGAGCGGCACGGCGACGCGCACGAACACCTTGGCCGGCCCGGCCCCGAGCGTCCGCGCCGCCGCGAGCAGGTCACTGTCCACAGCCGAGAACGCCGCCTCGGCCTGGCGGAGGTAGAACGGCCCGGCGACGAACGTCATCGCCATCACCACCGCCGCCGGGGTGAACGGCAGGTCGAGGCCGAGCGCGTCGAGCTCGCCGCTCAGCATCCCCGAATGGCCGAAGGCGGCGAAGAGGCCCAGGCCGGCCACCGCCGGCGGCAGGACGAGCGGCAGCTCGAACAGGGTCGAGAGAACGGCCTTCCCGCGAAACTCGTGGGTCGCCATCCAATAGCCGACGGGAGTGCCAACGACCACCATCGCCGCGAGCGACACGGCCGAGAGCTCGAGCGAGATGCGAAGCGCATCCTGCGCCAGGGGCGAGCTGAAGCCGGAGCCCAGGTCGCCCTGGCGCACGATGCCGATCATCGGCAGCAGGAAGAACGCGGTCGCCACGACGACCGCAATGGCTGTCGCTACGTGGAAGGCGGAGGCCCAAAGGCGAGATCGTGAAGCACCTTCTGGCCGTCGGGTCCCGTTACCAGGTCGATCCACTGCTGGGCTGCCTCTGTCTGCTTGCTGGCCGACACGATGCCGATCGGGTACGTGGCGGTGGCCTCGGCCGCCGCCGGAAGGTCGATGTGCTTCACCTTGTCGCCTGCGGAGAGCGCGTCCGTGACGTACACGAAGCCGGCGTCGGCCTCGCCGAGCTCGACCTTCGACAGCACGGCCTTCACGTCCTGCTCCTTGCTCACGATGTTCAGATCGGACTCGGAGATCCCGAGGTTCTCGAGCACCGTCTCTGTGTACGCGCCGACCGGCACGGCCGGGTCGCCGATGACGAGCTTGGCGCCGTTCTTCAGGTCGTCCGGGGACGTGATGTTCGCGGGATTGTCGGGAGGCACGATCAGAATCAGCGAGTTGGTGGCGAAGTTGGTCGTGTCGCCGAGCAGGTTCTTGGCCTGGAGCTCCTCCGGATACTTCGGGCTGGCCGCCGCGTAGACGTCGGCCGGCACGCCCTGCTCGATCTGGGCGGCGAGCTGGTCGGAGCCGGCGAAGTTGAGCCTCACCGTCCAGCCCGGATGCGCCGACTGGTAGGTCTTGGCGAGCTGCGTAAAGGCCTCGGTCAGCGACGCCGCCGCGAACACGTTGAGCGTCCCGCCCTTGGGCGTCGAGGAGCCACCCGAACCGCCACCCGACGAATCGCCGCCGCCGCAACCGGCCGCCGCCAGCACAGTGGCGAGGAGCACGGCGAGCATCGTCCTTCTGCGCATGTTCACGTTCTTCCGATCATCACGGATGTCGCCTTCACCGTCGCCACGGCCGGCACCCCGGGCACGAGCCCGAGCTCCTCGACCGCGTCCCGGGTCACGATCGAGACGACCTGGTAGGGACCGGCCTGGATCACGACCTGGGCGACCACGCCGGTCACCTCTACCGACTCGACGACGCCCTCGAACCGGTTTCTGGCCGAGAAGTCGTCGCCCGCGCGCGTCGGCAGGTGGCCGCCGAGACGCTGCACCTCGTCGACCGACACCAGCCGGCGCCCGCGGTGGTCGCGCTCGGTGCGGAGGCGGCCCTCGCGGTCCCAGCGGCGGAGCGTGTCGAGGCTCACGCCGAGCGCCTGGGCAGCCTCACCGATCGGGATGAGCTTGGCCATGGGCGAAGAGAACCCTATCGCATAGGCATTGCCTATGCGAAGACGGCCCGCCCAGACCTCAACGTTCGCCGCGCCCCGGCGAAGAACGCGGTCTTCGCCGGAGCCACGACCGATTGGTGAGATCTCAGGTCACAGCTGCCCCGTGCAGAGCCTCCGTCACCTCGGAGCTCGTCATCGGCTGGGAGAACATCGGGTAGTCGCGGGCGGTCGCCACGCGCTGCTCCTCGTCGCTCGTCGCGGCCGTGCAGTCGGTGAGCGTGATGACGTCGTAGCCCTTCTCGTACGCCGACCGCATCGTCGACTCGACGCAGCAGTTGGTGAGAAAGCCGCCCAAGACGACCGTCTCGATGTCGTTGCTTCGCAGCACGAAGTCGAGGTTCGTGGTGGCAAAGGTGTCGAGGCCGCGCTTGCCCTCGACCACGATGTCGCCCTCCTGCGGCGAGAGGTCATCGCAGATCTCGACGCCCCAGGTGCCCTTCACGAACGAGTTCGAGTCGATGACGCCCTTCAGGATGCCGTAGACCTTGTCGGGATTGCCGAGCTCGCCGTAGCCCGGAGCGAACGAGATCGGCGCGTGGATGATGGTCGCACCGGCCTTGCGCGCCTCGTCGACGAGCCGCTTCGTGTTCTCGAGCATGCCGGTCTCGTCCATCACGCCCTTCACGGCATCGTGGAGGGACCCGCCCTCCGTCGTGAAGTCGTTCTGGTACTCGATCAGAACCAGCGCGGTCTTCCGGGGATCGACATCCATGGTGCACCTCCGCAGGTCGAAAGCTGGAGCCCAATCGTACTCCTCCCCGCAGGCGCAATTCGATGCGCATCTTCCGGGCTAAAGCCCGCACCCGTGGCTGCCGATTCCCTTGATCGTGGACCCCCTCCGCGAAAACCGTCCGCGTGCCGCTGCGCGCAGCGACCGGTGGATCGACCGCTGGCTGGCGGCCTGCGCCGACCTGGCCGAGCTGAAGCGCTCCAATCCAATGACCGACGCGGTCATCAACGAGATCGACGGCCGGATGATCCGGATCGGCGACCAGTGGCTCGCCGACTTCGCCTCGTGCAACTACCTGGGCTTCGACCTCGACACCGAGATCATCGAGGCGGTGCCCGAATACCTGCGCCGCTGGGGCACGCACCCCAGCTGGTCGCGGCTCCTTGGAAGCCCTGTGCTCTACGAGCAGATCGAGGAGCGGCTGACCGAGCTCCTCGGCTGCGAGGACTCGCTCGTCCTGCCCACGATCACCCACATCCACATGTCGGTGATCCCGGTGCTGGCCGCCGGCGGGACGATCTTCCTCGACAGCCGGGCGCACAAGACGATCTACGACGGCTGCCAGGTGGCCCAGGCACGGGGCGCCACGGTCAAGCGATTCCGCTTCGAGGACCCCGACGACCTTGAGCGGCAGCTCCGCGACGACCTCTCCCACACGCGCATCGTCTGCATGGACGGCGTGAACAGCATCACCGGAAACGCGCCCGACCTGCGCGCGTTCGCCCGGGTCACCCGCGAGCACGGCGCGCTGCTCTACGTCGACGACGCCCACGGCTTCGGCGTGATCGGCGAGCGCGGCGAGGGCGAGACATCGCCCTACGGCCTTCGCGGCAACAGCATCGTCCGCCACTTCGGCGAGTCCTACGAGGGCATCGTGCTCGTCGCCGGATTCTCGAAGGCGTACTCGTCGCTGGCGGCGTTCATC
Organism: Gaiellales bacterium; assembly: GCA_035456145.1. GTDB lineage: Bacteria > Actinomycetota > Thermoleophilia > Gaiellales > JAICJC01 > JAICJC01. The sequence goes on from DATIDU010000133.1 coordinate 7,441, forward strand.
GCCTGCCCGACCCAGCTCAAGGATCTTCTCAAGACCGCGGCTCCGCCGTACCTCTACTCAGGCCCGTCACCGGTCGCCTCGCTCGCAACGGTGCTCGCCGGCTTCGACGTCAACGACGCCCGCGGCGACCAGGTGCGCTTCGCGCTCTGGCGCAAGACCGACACGGTGCTGCGGCGCCTGGCGGAGCTCGACGTCTACACGCCAAACCATTCCGGATACCCGATCATCGAGGTGCCGCTTCGGCACCACGAGGAGATCGGCGAGGTGGGCCGCTTCCTGTTCGACCGCGGCGTCTACGTCACGCTGGCAGCGTACCCGCTCGTGCCCAAGAACGAGGTCGGGTTCCGCGTCCAGGTGACCGCCGCCAACACCGACGCCGAGATCGAGCGTCTCACGGGCGTCATCGCGGAGCTGGCCGCAGCGGGCAGGCTGCGGCGCCGCTCCGAGATCGAACGCGCCCGGGAGGCCGCGTGACCGCCTCCCGCATCATCGAGTCGGCCAAGCTCTCGCGCCGGAGCGCCTGGGCCTGGTACCTGGCCGCCGGCACCCTCGTCGCGTTCCTCTACACCACGGTGGCGCCGGTGGCGGGCAACGGCCGGGTGATGAACGCCCTGGGGCTCTCATCGTCGGTTGCGATCGTGCTCGGCATCGTGTTCCACCAGCCGCGGCTGCGCCGCGCGTGGATCTGCTTCCTCGTCGGGCAGCTGCTCTTCTTCCTCGGCGACGTCTACACGTACAGCCCGAACGTGCCCTTCCCGTCGCCCGGCGACGCCCTGTACCTGACGGTCTATCCCGCGCTCATGGCCGGCCTCGTGCTGCTGGTTCGCCGCCGCAACCCGATCTCGGACTGGGCGGGCCTGATCGACTCGCTGATCCTCTCGCTCGGCATCGGCCTCCTGTCCTGGGTCTTCCTGGTGGCGCCGTACATCGACCTGAGCGGGATGACGGACGTGGCCAAGGGCGTCTCGATGGCCTACCCGCTCGGCGACGTGCTGCTCCTCGCCGCGGCGATCCGGCTGGCCGTCGATACGGGCCGCCGCCAGCCTGCCTTCTACCTCCTCGCATCGAGCATCGTGTGTCTGCTCGTGACCGACTCGGTCTACAACTACATGCTGCTCAAGGGCACGTACCACCACCAGGTCTGGCTGGACCTGGGCTGGATCGGCTACTACCTGCTGTGGGGCGCGGCCGCGTTGCATCCGTCGATGCGGACGCTCGACGAGCCGGCGCCCAACCGGCGCGTGCGCCTGACGCGCGTCCGGCTTGCGCTGCTTGCGATCTCGTGTCTCATCGCGCCGGCGATCCGGATCGTCCAGGCCGACCGCACAGCCGAGATGCTCGTCGTCACCTGCGCGTCGATGGTTCTCTTCCTGCTCGTCGTCGCGCGCATGGCCGGCCTCGTCCGCCAGGAGGAGCGGGTCGTCGCCCGCGAACGCGCCCTGCGCCAGGCCGGGCTCGCCCTGGTCGGCGCGACCGGGCTCGACGAGATCTACTCCGCGACCATCGAGGCGGTGCAGTCGCTCGTCGACCGGGCCGTCGCGGTGTGGGTCGTCGATGTGCAAGAGGACGGCTACAGGATCGTGGCGTCATCCGAGGGGACGGGAGCCGACCCCACCCCGCTCGACGTGCTCGCCGCCGCGTGGATCACGCGCCGCGCCGCGACGGGGTCCGCCCCGCTCGCCGAGGCACCGCCAGAGCTTCGCTCCGCGCTCGGCATCGCCGATGAGAGCGCTGACGACGACCGGCTCGTGCTCTCGCCGCTCTCGGGGCGAAGCGAGTCGCAGGGCTACGTCGTCGTCGACGTCGCCAAGTCCGACGTCGCACTGCTGACGCCGGCGCTCGAAGCGCTGGGGTCTCAGGTCGCCCTGGCCGTCTCGAGCGCGATCCTCTCCGAGGATCTCCACCGCCGCCAGAGCGAGGCCCGGTTCCGCTCGCTCGTCGCCCACTCGAGCGACCTCATCACGGTGGTCTCCGCCGGCGGCGAGATCAGCTACCTGAGCCCGTCGGTCGAGCGGCTGCTCGGCTACGGCGCCGACGACCTGCACGGCACGAGCTTCCTGTCGCTCGTGGCGGCGTCCGACCGCGGCCGCATCGCGCACGTCCTCGAGCCTCTCGGGCCCGAGGCCGACAGCCACACCCTGGAGTGCACGCTCGTCCACCGCGACGGCACCGAGCTGGAGTTCGAGATCCGCCATTCGAACCTTATGGACGACGAGCACATCCGCGGCATCGTCCTCAACTCGCGCGACATCAGCGAGCGCAAGGCGTTCGAGCGCCAGCTCGCCCACCAGGCCTTCCACGACTCGGTGACGGGGCTCGCCAACCGCGCCCTCTTCGCCGATCGCGTGGCGCACGCGCTCTCGCGCCGGTCCGAGGAGCGCACGCCGATCGGCGTCATGTTCATCGACCTCGACGACTTCAAGACGATCAACGACAGCCTCGGGCACCCCGTCGGCGACTCGGTGCTGCGCCAGGTCGGCGAGCGGCTCCTGGGGGCGCTGCGGCCGACGGACACCGCCGCCCGGTTCGGCGGCGACGAGTTCGCCATCCTGCTTGAGGAGATCGAGGGCAGCCAGCATGCGGCCGACATCGCCGAGCGGCTGAAGGAGGCAATCGAGCGGCCGGTGGCCGTCGACGACAAGCAGCTCTTCGTGCGCGCCAGCATCGGTATCTGCCTGACCCGGCCCGGCGAGGCGACGAGCCCGGAGGATCTGCTCCGCAACGCCGACGTGGCGATGTACATGGCCAAGCGCGACATCAAGGGCAGCTACCGGATGTTCGAGCCGGCGATGCACGAGAGCGTCGTCGAGCGGCTCGAGCTGCGGGCCGACCTCCAGCGCGCCATCGAAGAGCGCCAGCTCGAGGTGCACTACCAGCCGGTGGTCCGGCTCGACAAGGGCTCGGTGAACGGGCTCGAGGCACTGCTGCGCTGGCAGCACCCGACGAAGGGCACGATCTCGCCCCTCCAGTTCATCCCGCTCGCCGAGGAGACGGGGCTCATCATCCCGATCGGCCGCTGGGTGCTGCGCGAGGCGTGCAAGCAGGGTGCGGCGCTGCAGATCGCCGTCGGCGACGGGCAGCGGCTGATGATGAGCGTCAACCTGTCGGTGAAGCAGCTCCAGTCCGACACGATCATCGCGGACGTCGAGTCCGCCCTGGCCGAATCCGGGCTGGCTCCCGACAACCTGGTGCTCGAGATCACAGAGTCGGTGATGATGGCCGACATCGACCTCGCGGTGCGGCGCCTGCACGCGCTCAAGGCGCTGGGCGTGCGGCTCGCCATGGACGACTTCGGCACGGGCTACTCGTCGCTCAGCTACCTGAGCAAGTTCCCGGTCGACATCCTGAAGATGGACCGCTCGTTCCTCCAGGCGGGCAAGGCCGACTCGGGCCTCGCGGCGGCGATCGTCAGCCTGGGCGAGACGCTCGATCTCCAGGTCGTCGCGGAGGGCATCGAGATGCCCGAGCAGCTCGCGTCGCTGCTCTCCCTCGGCTGCGAGCTCGGCCAGGGTTTCCTGTTCGCAAAGGCGATGCCGCTTCCCTCGGTGGTGGAGTACCTCGAATCGGCGGCGGAGCAGTCGCAGGCCGACGGGATCGACCGCCCCGAGCGCGATGCAGCATAGTTACGAGGCGCTCGACCGCCCGGGCGGGTTCTCCCGTGTGAACCTGCTCCACCCGCTGCGCCACCGCCGGTTCCTGCTCCTCTGGTGCGGGATGACGGTGTCCCTCTTCGGCGACGGGATCTTCCTCGTCGCGATGGCGTGGCAGGTGTACGAGCTCTGGAACGCGCCGGCGGCGCTGTCGGTGATCGGCATCGCCATGACCGTCCCGACCATCGCCTGCCTTCTGCCGGGCGGCGTCGTCAGCGACCGGTTCGACCGCCGTACCGTCATGCTGGCCGCCGACGGACTGCGGGCGGTCGTCATCGGCCTCCTGGCCGTCCTCTCGGCGACAGGCGCGCTCACGCTCTGGGAGCTGGCGGCGCTCTGCGCCGTGTACGGAGTCGGCACGGCCTTCTTCAACCCGGCCTTCGATGCCGTCGTCCCGGACATCCTGCCGGCCGATGAGCTCGCCGCGGCCAACTCGCTCGACCAGTTCGTCCGCCCGCTCGCGCTGCGGCTCGCCGGCCCGGCGGCGGCCGGATGGCTGATCGCCGCGCTCGGCCTCGGCGCCGCCTTTGCGATCGACGCCGCGACCTTCTGCGTGTCGGCCGCGGCGCTCGTCGCGATCGGGCGGACGCCCCGGCCGCGCCGGGAGCCGGGCCAGTCGGCGGTCGAGGACGTGCGCCAGGGGTTCCGGTTCATCCGCCGGCGGGTGTGGCTCTGGGGCACGCTCCTGTCCGCGGCCGTCGCCTATCTCGTCTTCCTGGGGCCGACCGAGGTGCTGCTCCCGTACATGGTGAAGAACGTCGTCCACGGCTCGGCCGAGTCGCTGGGGCTCGTCTTCGCCGCGGGCGGGCTCGGAGCCATCGGCTGCGCCCTCGTCATGGGCCAGCTCGGGCAGCCGCGCCGCCGGGTGGTCTTCATCTACGCCGCGTGGACGCTTGCGACCGTCGCGGTCGCCGGATACGGCCTGGCGACCGCGACCTGGCAGCTCATGCTGGCCTGCCTCCTCTTCAACGTCCTGGAGACCGCGGGGACGATCGTGTGGGCCACGCTCAAGCAGACGCATGTGCCGGCCGAGCTCCTCGGCCGGGTCTCGAGCCTCGACTGGCTGATCTCCATCGGCCTCCTGCCGCTCTCGTTCGCCCTCACGGCGCCGGCGGTGGCGCTCCTCGGCGCGCGCACGACGCTCGTGGCGGCCGGCGTGATCGGGGCGGTCGTAACGGCGTCGGCGCTCCTGCTTCCCGGCATGCTCGACCTCGACAAGCCCGAGTCGCCCTCCGAGCCGGGCGAGGCGGACGTGGACGTCGTGGTCACCCGCATCCGGATGCACGAGAGCGACCCGTCCGCGCTTCCGCGCCCGCGCGCCTAGAGCCGGGACGCGGCGCCCGCCCACCGGGCCGTACTTCATTGCTGCGGCTGGGGCTCGCAGATGCGCTGGGACGGATCGCGGATTCAGTATCGGAACGCGGACGGCCGCCGGCTCGCCGTGGACACGGGAGTCTGCGCCCGGCCCCGCCCGGCCGGCGCCGCGGGACATGCGCAAGATTGTGCTTCTGGTTGCTTGTTCCGACCCCGGCGGCTAAGGTCGTGGCCGCGGACCGTGGGCACGGTCGGAGCGACAACTCGACAACCGAGGACACGCTCTTCCTCGATCCCGCCGACTGTAGCCATCCTGTCGGCAGCAGCACGACGTGGGTCCGGGCTGACTTCACGGGCTTCAAGGGCGACAACAGCTGCACGATCGTCGTCGACTCTCCTCCGACCACGACCTACTCGTCCGACGCGGACCATTCGGCGTTCGAGAACTACGCTCTCGACCACCCCGGGGCCGTCGTGATCCATAAGTACGTCGTGATCGCGAAGCCGGGCGACAGCCGGTTCGACCGGATCGCGCTCGGCGCCGGGAAGATGTACGACAACGACAGCTCACACGCCGTGAACTGCACCACGGAGGCCAGCTGCTCGTAGCAGGCGCACCAGGCTAGAGTCGGGGTCGTGTGTCACGACCCCGACACGGGCCCACCGATCCCGCCCATCGCGGGCGCTGCCGTCTCGCATGACGACGTGGTGCTCGAGGCGGCGGACGGAAACCGGTTCGCGGCGTTTGCGGCCGGTCCCGACACCGCCCCTCGCTGCGGCGTCGTCGTCCTCCCCGACGTCCGCGGCCTGCATCGCTTCTACGAGGAGGTCGCCCTGCGGCTCGGCGAGCAGGGCATCGCCGCGGTCGCGATCGACTACTTCGGCCGCACGGCCGGGGTCGGCAAGCGCGACGAGGACTTCCCGTATGGGGACCACGTCCCGGAGACGAGAAGCGCCACTGTCCAGGCCGACGTCGCGGCGGCCGTCGCACACCTGCGGACGACCGCCGGCGCCCCGGCGGTCTTCACGCTGGGCTTCTGCTTCGGGGGGCGCCACTCGTGGCTCTCGGCGGCAGGCGACCATGACCTTGCCGGCGCGATCGGCTTCTACGGGTCGACCGGGCCGCGCAACGGTGAGGGCGGGCCGATCCAGCGGGCGGGCGAGTTCCGCGCGCCGGTGCTCGCGCTGATGGGCGGCGCCGACCAGGCAATCTCGGCCGCCGACGTCGCCGCCTTCGACGAGGCGCTCGCCGCGGCCGGCGTGGAGCACGACGTCGTCGTCTACGACGGCGCGCCCCACAGCTTCTTCGACCGCAAGCAGGCCGAGTTCGCCGACGCCTCGGCGGACGCGTGGCGGCGCGTGCTGGCATTCCTCGACGCGCACACGCCCGGCTGACGCCGGGCTGCGCTCAGCCGAGCATGCGGCGGATGCGGCCCCAGGCCGAGGCCTGCTCGGGCTGAGCCTCGCCCGCGGGCTCCTCGCCGGTCTCGTCGCCCCCGCCCGTCTCGGACTCGACGGACTCGGCAACTGCGTCAGGCTGCGGCTCGGCGGCCGCCTCGACGAGCTCCGGCTCGGGCATCGGCTCGGGTTCGGGCTCCGGCTCGGGCTCCGGCTCGGGCATCGGCTCTGGCTCGGGCTCTGGCTCAGGGATCGGCTCAGGGATCGGCTCAGGCTCCGGCTCAGCCACGGCCTCCGCCGTCGCGGCCCGGCGCAGCGCCTCGCGGTCGGCGAGCCGGCGGACGCGCTCGGAGTAGCGCTGAGCGCGCTCGCCGAGAGCGTCGCCCTCTCGCTCGGCTTCCGCCACGATCTCGCCCGCCCGGCGCTCGGCTTCACGCACGATCTCCTCGGCCCGGCGGGCAGCCTCGTCCCGCTCCAGGCGCGCCGCCGCGGTCACCTGTGACACCTGGTCGGCGAGCATCCGCTCGAACGACGCCAGCGTCGCCTTTGTCCTGAGAAGTGCGGCGTTGGCATCCTGGCCCGGCGGGGTCCCCTCCGCGGCCGGCTCCTCCTCGCCGCCCTCCGCACTGTCGATGGCGGCGACGAGCTCCGCCGCCGTCATCGAGACCGCGTCCTCGACTCCCAGCGCCATCGCCATCCGGAAGAGGCGTGCGCGGTCGGGCTCGCGGTCGAGCAGCTCCGGGATCTCGTCCAGGCCCCCGGCCTGAGGCGCGTCATCGACGTCGACGGCGTGCCGAAGCGGTGGCGCCGCCACCACATCGGGAACGGTGTCCTCACCCTCGGCGACCTCAGCAAGCGTCGTCGGCGCGGTCGACGCCTCGGTGACGCGGCGCAGCCGCTCGACGATGCCCTGCGCCCAGCCGCTCGGCATCGGCGCGGCCGGGGTGCTCTCCGCCTCTGGCTCCGAAGCCGGCTCCAGCTCCTCCTGCGCGTCCTGCGCGGGGGCCTCCATCCGTTCGGCCGCCGCCCGCTCCGAGATCCACCCGCCCAGCTCGGCCATGTAGGCGTCCACGTCCGGCCTCCAGTAGCCGAGTGAGACAACGGCAAACGACCGCTGCCGGAAACGCTCGATCTCGGCGTCCCAGTCCGTCTGGCCGGCTTCGATCCGATCCGCCAGCTCGCGCAGGTAGCGATCAACGTCGTCCTGGTTGTAGCCGTGCGCGCCGAACGAGAACGTGCGATTCCTGATGTCGTGGATGTCTTCCATGCGGTCCACCGCCCCTCGCCGAGATTCCAGGGTCTTCCTGTCGTGAGAGTACGCCGAGATTGCACAAGGTCAATGCCCAGGCGTCTATTGACGTTTTTGCAAAGCACTCGTATTCATCGAGTGAGGTGAGGCCGATGTCCGATCACGGACCAACTGTTATGGCGAAGATCGCAGCAGCCCGGCGGCGGCTGTGGCTCGCTGCCGTCGCTGCTGTCGCGGTGGGTGCCGTGGCCGCTGCGGCCGCATCCATGCAAGCTCCCGTCTACGCCGCATCTGCGCAGGTCGGGTTCGGAACCGCGGACGTCCCCGCGCAGGCGAGCGCTGCCCTGACCCCGGCCATGGCCCGGAAGGCATTGCACCGTTCGGGCATCGCCGGCATGCCGGCGCGCGACCTCCTCGATCACACGACGATCACGGTCGACGTCTCCTCCGGCGTCGCGGTCGTCCGCGTCACAGACGCACAGAGCCAGCGCGCCCGCAGGCTCGCGAACGCTTACGCGCAGACACTGGTCGCCGTCCGTCGGCAGCAGATCGCGGACGGCGCCCGGCGCACGAAGGCCCGCCTGCACCGCGAGCTGGTGAAGGCCGACCGCGACCTCCAGTCCGCGCAGGGCTCGAACCGGGCTCTCATGCGCACGCAGCACAACACCCTCGTTCGCCTCTGGCAGGGGATCGACACCCGAACGTCGCTGGCGATGGACGGTGTCCAGGTCATCGGGGCCGCGGGCGCCGCCAAGGCGGAGAACCAGCATGTGCTCCGGGCCGGCCTCCTGGGCGCCCTCGTGGGCGGCCTCGTCGCCCTCATCCTGATCGTCCTCACCGCCCGGCCGGGCCGCACCCGCACCCGGTCGGCCCGCGACCTCGGCCGTGCGCTTCGCATGCCGGTGCTGGGCACGCTCGCCGGGACGGCCGCGGATGCGTGGGACGGCATCGGCCATGTCCGTGCGCGGATCGCGGCGGGGAACCTTCCACGGCCGGCGGCCGTCGCCGTCTGCGGCGCGGGGCACGAGGACTCGACGTCCGACACCGTGGTCGGGCTCGCGCTCGCGGTCGCGCGCCAGGGCCGCAGGGTGACCGTGATCGACCTCGATGTCGCCCGGCCGCGGCTGCACCGGCATCTCGGCGCCGACGGCGCTCCGGGAGCGGCCGATGTGGTCACCGGCCGGATCCGGCTCGACGACGGCCTCGTCATGTTCGACGACCACGGCACGCCCGTGACCGAGCCGCCGTTCGCGGCAGGGTGCGTCAGCCTCCTCCCCGCGGGAGTCCTCGACGGCAGCCTGTGGGATCTCCTGTCCTCGCCGGCGCTGCGCGACGTCTTCCGCCGCCTGCGGCGCGACTCGGACCTCGTGCTGGTGGCATGCCCACCCGCAGTCGAGTCGGATGCCGTGGCAGCGGTCGCCGACCTGGCTGACGGCCTCGTCGTCGTCGCCCGGCTCGGGTCGCTCCGGTGGGATGAGGTACCCGCGCTCCGCGCGGCGCTCGACAGCATCCCGCTGGAGAAGCTCGGAGCCGTGGCGGTGGCGGGCGGGCCGGCCGCGTCCGGCGCCGGGCTCGCACCGTCGAGCCGGCCGGCCACGGCGTACTGACCGCACCGCGTTGACCACGCACCGGGGCGGGCGGTAGCGTCGCCCGATCGAAGCTCCCGCCCACCGGACGCGCGACCTGCCGGTGCTGTCGGCCGCCATCGGGATCTCGGCGCTCGGCGACTGGCTGGCGCTCCTTCCGCTCAACCTCGAGCTGCGCGACATGCACGGCTCGGGGCTCGCGGTCGCCGCGCTCTTCATCGCCGTGTGGTCGCCGGCCGCGGTCCTCGCCGCCCCCGCCGGCCAGTTGGTCGACCGGTTCGAGCGCCGCCGGCTGCTCGCGGCCGCCTCGCTGATGCAGGCGGCGGCTGCCGCCGGGCTCGCCTACGCCGGCACGACGTCCGCCATCCTCGCGCTGGCCGCCGTCCTCGGCATCTTCGCCGCCATCGCGTCGCCCGCCGAGTTCGCGCTCGTCCCGGGCATCGTGCCCGAGGCGGGAATGCGGCGGGCGAACGGCTGGATCGAGACGGCCCGCTACGCCGGATTCATGTTCGGACCGCTGGCGGGCGGCGCCGTCGTTGCCGCCGGCGGCGTCAAGGTCGCGCTCCTGATCGACGCGGCCAGCTTCTGCGCCGTCGCCGCGGCCGCCTTCAGCCTGCACGCCCGTGCCGGACGGCCGGCGTCTCCCGAGCGCGGCGGACGCGCCCGCGACGGGATCGTCCACCTCGTCCAGGATCGGGTGCTACGGATCGTGATGGTCGCGGCGTTCGCCTCGCTCCTTTTCATGACGGCGTCCGCCGCCGCCGAGGTGTTCTTCGCGAAGGACGTCATGCATCTGAGCGACGCCGGGTTCGGCGCCTGGATGAGCGCGTGGCCGATCGGGATGGTGCTGGGTGCCCTGGTGGTGGCCCGTAGGCTGCGCGTCGACCTGGCTGCGGGGGCGCTCGTCGCGATCGTCCTCCAGGGAGTCGGCCTCGCGCTCCCCACGGTCTGGATCGCGATCGGCCTGGCCTTCGCCGGATTCTTGGCCGGCGGCATCGCCCACGGGACGAAGAACGTCCTGATCCGGACGCTGATCCACGAGCGGGTGCCCGTGCATCTGCACGGGCGCACGTACGCCGCGTACAACGGTCTGCGCAACGCCGCCGAGCTCGTCGCGCTGGCTCTTGGCGGAGTCCTCGTCGCCACCATCGGCGCACGCGGCACCCTCTTCATCGCAGGAGCCGTGCCCGCGCTGGCGGGGCTGATCTGCGTGGCGGTCTACGCCCGCGCCCGGATCGCGGCCGGCGGCCGGCTCATGGACGCGCCCGAAGCTCCGACGCGATCCGGCTGACGACGTCCGCCGCCGGCTCGATCGCCGTGACGAGCCCGACTCCCTGGCCGGCGTAGAGGCACATCGCCTCCAGGTCGCCCGCGGTGGCGCGGCGGGGCTCGTCTGCCGCGTACCGCTCGATCTCCACGTCGAGGTGGCGCGCCACGATCTCGCCCTCGCCCGGCCGCGACCCGGCCGGTGGGCGGCCGGCCGTATCCCAGGCGCGGTAGGTGCTGTTGCGAAGGACGCGATGCGGGGCGGCGGGCCAGCCGCCGTCGAACAGCCCGGTGAGGACGGTGTCGCCGGCCGAGGCGGCGATGAGGCGAGCTGCCCAGTCGGGATGCACGTCCGCCTCCGGTGTGGCCAGAAACCGCGTGCCGATCACAGCCCCTGCGGCACCGGCGGCCATCGCCGCCCGCACGCCCCGGGCATCCGCGATGCCTCCGGCCGCGAGCACCGGGACCGGGAGCGAGCGGGAGAGCTCAGCGACGAGCGCCAGGACGCCGACCTCGCCCTGGACGTGCCCTCCGGCCTCGATCCCCTGGGCGACGACCGCGTCGCACCCGGCATCGACCGCAGCGCGCGCCTCCCCGGCCGACCCGGCCTGCGCCATCACGGTGGCACCGGCCGCGTGGGCACGCGAGACAAGCGCGGCGTCCACGCCCCAGGAGAACGAGATCAGCTCGACGCCCTCGTCCAGGACGAGCTCCAGGCGCTCAGCCTGCTCGAACGCCAGCACGAGGTTCACGCAGACCGGGCGCTCGGTCAGGCGCCGGATGCCGCGAAGCTGGGCTCGCAGGACGCCCAGCTCCGTCCACGACGCCCCCAGCGAACCGATCCCCCCCGCCTCCGCCACGGCCACCGCGAGGGCCGGCGTGGCGGCCGGCCCCATCGGCGCCTGCATGACCGGAACCTGCCAGGGAAGCCCGGAGTCCGTCGGATGAGCCACGCCGCGATGGTATGCGGCGACCCGTGTGCCATGCTACGGCGCCGTGCCGGCGCCCGCACCCGACCTGCGCGCGGCGAGCTCCGCACGGTTGCGCACGCCGAGCTTCCGGTAGATCCGCGAGAGGTGGGCCTCGACGGTCTTCTCGCTCATCCACAACGCTGCCGCGATCTCCTTGTTGCGCTTCCCCTCCGACACGAGGCTCGCGACCTCGAGCTCGGCCGGCGTCAGCTCGTCGCGCTGAGCGGGCTCGCGGCGCAGCACCTTTCCACTCCGGGCGAGTGCCGACGCGGCCTGCTCCTCCCACAGCGCCGCTCCCAGCCGCTCGAGCTCGCCGCGGGCCTCGTCGAGGAGCTCCCGCGACTCGAC
>DATIDU010000134.1:0-4717 GCA_035456145.1 Gaiellales bacterium
GGCGTCGTGGGCCTCAAGCTGGACGACGGCCTGCGCCTGGCGGTCGGGCGTGCCACGGCGGTGGCGCCGATCCTCCTTGTCGCCGCCGGCGGCGCGGTGTTCCTCCAGACCGGGCTTCTGCGCCTGCGGCCGCTCCGGACAGGCGCGATCGTTGGCGTGGCGACGCTCGTCCTCGCACTTTCCAGTACCGACACGGCGGCCGCGGAGCGCCACGGCGGCCTCACGGGCGCGTACGCGCGCATCGCGCTCACGAACCTCGTCGGCTCCGTCGGCGTCAGCATCGTCGTCGTGCTGGGCGCGCTCGCGGCGCTCGTGCTCCTCACCGGGGCGTCGATCGGGCTCGTCATGCGGAGCTCAGGGCAGCACATGGCCCGCGCGGCCGGAGCGGGTGTTCGCTTCTCGGGGGAGATGACGCGCCGGGTGCGCGAGCGGCCTCCGGGACGTCCGTCGCTGCGCGCGCTGCCGACCCCGCCCGTGAGCGACCCGCCGCTTGACGGCAGCCGCGAGTTCGCCGACATCTACGGTGAGATCCCCGAGCTGTCGGACCCGCCTCCGCTGCAGACGCCGCCCGAATCCGCGCCGGAGCCGGAGTGGGGCGCCGATGCCGGTCCGCCGCTCGTCGAGGACGCGGACGAAGAGACGACGCCGGTCATCGAGGCCAAGCCCGTGCCCGTCGTGCCGCGCGCGCCTTACCGGCTGCCGCCGGCGAGCATCCTCGTTCGCACGAAGGCCGGGAACGCCGCCGGGCAGGACCACGAGCGGGTGGCCCGGATCCTGACCGACGCCCTCGCCAGCTTCGGCGTGGAGGCGCGGGTCGTCGGCAAGGTGACCGGCCCCCGGGTGACGCGCTACGAGCTCCAGCTCGCCGCCGGCACGAAGGTCAGCCGCGTCTCGCAGCTCCGCGACGACCTGGCCTATGCGCTCGCCACCACCGAGATCCGCATCCTGGCGCCGATCCCGGGTAAGCAGGCGGTCGGCGTCGAGGTGCCCAACAGCTCCGCGAACCTGGTGACGCTCGGCGACATCTTCCAGGATGCGCCCAAGGGCGCGAGCCCGCTCACCGCATGGCTCGGCAAGGACATCTCGGGCGCCGGCGTGGCATGCGATCTCGCCCGGATGCCGCACCTTCTGATCGCCGGCACGACCGGCTCGGGGAAGTCGGGCTGCATCAACGCCATCCTGGCCTCGATCCTGCTTCGCGCCACGCCCGACCAGGTGCGGATGATCCTGGTCGACCCCAAGCGCGTCGAGCTGAACCACTACGAGTCGATCCCGCATCTCCTGACGCCGGTCGTCACGAACATGAAGAACGCGGCGCTCGTGCTCCAGAACATCGTGCGCGAGATGGACAGCCGCTACGAGCTGATGGGGGCCGCCAAGGCTCGCAACCTCACGGAGTGGAACGTCGCCCGCGCGGCCCGGGGCCAGGATCCGATCCCGTACGTCCTCGTCGTGATCGACGAGCTGGCCGACCTGATGATGGTCTCGCCCGCCGAGGTCGAGGACACCATCATCCGCCTGGCGCAGAAGAGCCGGGCCGTCGGCATCCACCTGGTGCTCGCCACGCAGAGCCCTCGCGTCGACGTGATCACCGGCATGATCAAGGCCAACGTCCCGTCGCGGATCGCGTTCGCGGTGTCGTCGCAGACCGACTCGCGGGTGATCCTCGACATGAACGGCGCCGAGGCCCTCCTGGGGGAGGGCGACATGCTCTACAAGCCGCTCGGCACCTCGAAGCTCCAGCGCGTGCAGGGTGCGTTCATCTCGGAGGCCGAGACCGCCCAGATCGTGACCGCCTGCCGCCGCCAGGCCGAGCCGTCGTTCGAGGAGGAGCTGCTCGAGTCCGGCCCGGAGAGCGCCGACTCCGGCTCGCTCGACGCCGACGACGACCCCGTGCTCGAGGACGCCATCCGCCTCGTCGCCCAGCACCAGACCGCGTCGGTGTCGCTCATCCAGCGGCGGCTGCGGGTCGGCTACACGCGCGCCGGCCGCCTGATCGACATGCTGGAGCGGCGCGGGATCGTGTCGGGCTACGAGGGATCGAAGGCCCGCAAGGTGCTGATCACGGAGGGCGACCTGCACCGGATCGTCGGCGAGGCCCCGGTACCGGCCGAGCCGGCCGACGACGTCACCATCTGACGGCTCCGCACGACCGCCCGCGGGTGGAGGATTGATTCCACGGCGCCGCGCGCCTGGACGCCCGTCTGTGTGGGTTGGCGTCTGTGGCGGGGCTGCGGCTGCGAACCTTCTCCTCGCGGCGTCCTCGGTCGGCCCAATATCGCCCGATATTGAGCCTCCCTGCGTCCTGGCGAGGCTCGGTTCTCGCCGCCCAGGACATCACAGCGCCGCGGAATCAATCCTCTAGCATGGGCGCGGTGACGGAGGACTGGTATCAGCGGCTCACGGACGCCGGTGTGCTCGACGTTCTCGCCCCCTACCAGCCCGTGGTCGTCGGCGCGTATCCGCTGGGCATCGCCGGGCCCGGGACTCCGGTCGAGATCGTCTGCAGGGCGATCGACCTTCCCGCGTTCGCCAGGGTGATGGAGCGCACGTACGCGGAATCCGAGGGGTTCGCGCTCCACGGCGGCAGCCTCGACGGCGAGGAGGCGGTGTTCGCGGAGCTCACGGTCGACGGGTTGCCGCTCGAGGTCGCCGCCCAACCCGAGCACGTCCACCGGCGCCTGGGAGCGGCCACGCTTGGCATCGACCGGGCGCTCGCCGAGTCGCCGCCCGCGACCCGGCGCCGGCTGGCGGCGGCCGTCGCGGCCGACGAGGACTGGTTGGACGCCGCCGTCGACCAGCTCGACCTGTCGCGGACGGCGCTCGAGTCGCTGGCGAACGCCAATCCCGCCCTCGTCGCCCGGGTCATGGGCATCCGCCGTCCGGGACCTGAGATCCGCGAGTACGTGATCGCGATCGCAATCGGCGTCGCCGCCGAGGTGCTGATCGTGGCCGCCGGCGCGGCCCGGGGCTCCCAGGAGTACACGGGCCTCATGCTCATGCTCGAGGCGGTCGTGCTGGGCGTCCTCTTCGGTGCCCGGCTCGGCCTTGTCGCCGCCCTCGCGCCGCTCGTCGCCATGGGGGCGGTCATCGCATCGAGCATCACGGTCGGGAGCGAGACCTGCTCGCCGGACTGTGGCCAAGAGAGCGCGAGCTACCTCTTCGTCGCCGTGCTCGTCGCGGCGGCCGCGGGCACGGCGGGCGCCCTCCGCGACCGCTACTTCCCGCGCACCGCGTGATCCGAGCAGCGGCCATCGCCTGCGTCGTCGTTGCGGCCGGCTGCGGGTCGGACAGCGGCCCGCCCGCCGCCGTCCCGGCGCGGCCCGTCAGGATCGCGCTCCTTCACCCGACGCCGGACCTGGCCCGTGGAGTGCGCGACGCCGAACGCTACGTGGGCGCGGTGGAGACCCCCGATGCGGCGGCGGCCGACCTCGTCGTTACGGGTGATCCGGCGCTGGCCGCGCGGGCCGCTCGCCGGTCGAGCAGCGCCCATGTGCTGCTCGTCGGCGCTGCACCGTCCGACCCGGTGCCCGACAACGTGCTCGTGGTGCAGATCAGCCGCGGCCAGCCGGCGTACCTCGCCGGCGCGCTCGCCGGCCTCGTGGGCGCGCACACGGTGGCGGTCGTGGGCGGGGATGACGAGGTGGCCGCGGCGGTGCGGGCCGGCGGAGCGGAGGCCGGGGCCGCGCTCCAGGTCGGTGTGACCGCATGCGGCGGGGCCACCACGGGCGACATCGTCTACGCCGAGCGGACGGCCTGCCTCGCGGGCGGCGGATCGGGGAAGGTCATCGCCCCCGCCGCCATCGCCGGGGCCGACCAGCTCGCCGTCGTCGGGCCGCGGCCGTGGGTGGCGGTCGCCGCCGCAGCGCGGGCCGTCCAGGCGGGCAGCTGGGAACCCGGGGTCATGCTCGAGGGCCTCCGCCAGGACGTGGTCGGCATCGCCTGGATCGCGCCGTCCGTCCCGGCTCCCGCGGTCGACCGCCTCCAGCGGATCGAGGATCTGATCCGCGCCGGACAGGCCGACGTTCCGCTCGTCGCGCCTGTCCAGCAAGGCGAGTAGACTGACCTGGATTCCGGCCCAGGCGGCCACTAGAGCATGTTTGAGATCGGCCCGGCACTCAGAGAGGCACGCGAACGCCGCGGACTTGGCTTCGGCGACGTCGAGGCCGACACCGCGATCCGCACGCGCTACATCCGCGCGCTCGAGGACGAGCAGTTCCACGTCCTGCCCGGGGCGACGTACACGAAGGGCTTCCTGCGAGCCTACGCGGAGTACCTCGGGCTCGACGGGCAGTTGTTCATCGACGAGTTCAACTCGCGCCACCACGATGCGCGCTCCTCCGTGGAGCAGCCGATCGCATCGCGACCCCGGTCGCGCCCGCAGCAGCGCCGCCAGCGGCGCGAGTCGAACCTGGTGATGATCGTGCTGGCGGCGATCGTCGCGATCTCGGCGCTCGTCCTGTTGGCGACGACGTTCCCCAACTCGACCGCGCGCTACCCCGACACGACGACTCCCAGCAACCCGGGAACGTCGACCCCGACGACGACGCCGGCCGGCGGGACGAAGACGCATCACAAGCATGCCTCGCCGGAGCGGCCGCGCCTTACCGTATCGCTCGTGCTGGGGTCCAGCGCGTGGGTGAGGGTGACGACGAAGGCCCCGAGCGGTCCGGGCGTGGTGACGTCGAAGGGCACCGACCTGGGTCACGGGCTCCTT
>DATIDU010000135.1:0-3827 GCA_035456145.1 Gaiellales bacterium
CGACATGGGAGCAGCCTAGCACTTTCACTTGACAGAATGTCCGATAGAAGACATACTGTCCGACGAAATTCACGAAGGAGATCTGAGATGCACTTTCAGCAACACGATTCAACCGATGTCCTCGTCGTCGGGGCGGGCCCCGCGGGACTGACCGCCGCGGCCACGCTCGGGCGGCTGGGGATCGACACCCTCGTCGTCGAGCGCCGCCCCGAGCTCTCCGGTCTGCCGCGGGCGACGGGGGTGAGCACGCGGTCGATGGAGATCTTCCGCTCGTTCGGGATCGAGGACGCGATCCTGGCCGGCGGGGTCGACGTCGAGCCGATGATGCTCTCGTGCACCACGCTGAGCGCTGCCGCCGACGGCGTCGCCGTGCCGATCGGGCTTCCGACGCGCGAGCAGGTGGCGGTGATCAGCCCGACCGCTCCCGCGTGCGTGCCCCAGGACCATCTGGAGCCTGTCCTCCTCGAGCACGTGCGGGGGCTGGGCGTCCCGGTGGAGCTCGGGTGCGAGGTCGTCACGGTCGAGCCGTCCGTGGACGGCGTCCTCGTGACGCTGCGTGACGGCGCGAGCGGCCGCGTGCGCGCGGTCTCGGCCCGGTACGTGGTCGCCGCCGACGGCGCGCACAGCCGCGTTCGCACCGAGCTCGGGATTCCGATGCACGGCCCGGACGGCCTGGGCGAGGCGGCGAGCGCCGTCTTCCACGCGCCGCTCTGGCCGGTCGCCGGCGAGCACCGGTACTTCGTCTATGACATCAACCAGCCGGGAGCGGCCGGCGTGCTCCTGCCGGCCGGCCGGGACGACCGCTGGCTCTACGGCGTCCTCTGGCAGACGGGTGAGGACGACGCAGCGTCGTTCGACTCGGAGCGCTTCACCCGCCAGATCCGGCTCGCGGCGGGCGTCCCCGACCTGCCGGTGTCGATCGAGCGGACCGGGAGCTTTCTCTTCGCGGCGAAGCTCGCCGAGCGGTTCCGCGAGGGGCCGGTCTTCCTCGTCGGCGACGCCGCTCACCGGGTCACGCCGCGGGGCGGCACGGGGATGAACTCGGCGATCCACGACGGCTACGACGTGGGGTGGAAGCTCGGCTGGGTGCTCCAGGGCTGGGCGCCCGAGACGCTGCTCGACTCCTACGAGCCGGAGCGGCGGCCCGTCGTCGAGCACAACGCCGCTCGATCCGCCGACCGCGAGAGCTCGATCCGCGGGGCCGACCGGGCCCTGTACGCCGACCTCGGCGGTCGCATCCCGCATCTCCGTGTCCACACCGACGAGGGCCCTGCATCGACGCTCGATCTCCTCGGGCCGGGGCTCACGGTGTTCACCGGACCCGGTGGCGGCGCCTGGGAGCGGCCGTCTGGCATGGCCACCGACCGGGTGCCCGTCACGGTCCGTCCGCTTGACGCGATCGCGTCCCGGGCGCTCGGAATCCGTCCCGGCGGGGCGCTGGTCGTGCGTCCTGACGGGGTGGCCGCCGTGGCTCCTACGGTCGCGGAGGGCGAACGCGAGGTGGCCGAGGCGGCGTGACTTCCCGGTCAGGCGTGACCGGGGGCCGCATTGGGAATATCTGACACACGGCCGGGCATCGCCACTGACTCACTCCCCGCGGTGCCCGGCCGGCGCCGGCGCGAGATCGGTGAGCGCCTCGGGCTGGGAGGCGTAGATCGGGACGATCCCGCCCAGCTCGACCATCTCGCACAGCCGGTGGGCCGGGCAGCCGGGCGGAACCACGAGTCCGAACGGCTGCCGCCGCTCGTGGCCGTAGATGAGCGCGCCGAGCACGGTGCTGTCGATGAAGTCGGCCTGGGAGAGGTCGACGACGATGGGCGTTCCGGCCGCAAGGGCCCGATCGAGCTCGGCTCGAAGTTCGGGCGCCGTGTCGATGTCGTGCTCTCCCCGGAGCGTGAAGACCACGGCGCCGGCGCCACGCCGAAGGTCGATCGTGCCGCGCTTCACGGTGCGGATGATCGTCCTCTTCCGACCGGGCGTCAAGAGGGCAATGCACGGTGTTTGTCCGATCCGGCAACGGGGTAGATGGACGCGCAGAAACGGCCGGGCATCGCTCTCGTCTCCAATTCCCTCGCGTGCCCGCGATGCCCGGCCGGCCCCGCTCCTCCAAAGCCGGAACTACGCGGCGATCCGGACGGCGGGAGGGACGCTTCCACGGGCGAGCCACTCGGCCCACATCGTCCTCGCGCAATGGCCGCTCGCCGAGGTGTTCTCGGTCGTGAGGGCTCGCTCGACCCGGCCTGGAAGCGGCAGCTCGTGGATCCGCTTCTCGACCTCGCGCGCCGCCGTGAGCTGCTCCGCCATCTCACGCAGCGTCAGCGCCTCGGGCCCCGCGAAGTCCGCGCGCTCGCCGCGGTGCCCATCGTCCACGCACGAGACGACGAAGCGCGCGAACTCGTCGGAGTCGGCGCACTGCCACCGGACGTCGCGCGGGACGAGCGCGAAGGGGCGGCTGAGCGTGTTCTCGATCAGCCGCAGTTCGTGACTGCGTGGATGACGGTGTCGGCACCGGCGACCGCCTCGCCGACGCCCTCGCCGGTGGCGAGGTCGCCCTGAATCCAGCGCACCGCCGGATCGGTGCCCGGCGTCCGTGCCAGGACTCGCACTCGACGCCCGTCGCGCACGAGCAACTCGACCACCTCCCGGCCGAGGTGACCCGTGCCGCCGGTGACCAGAATCGTCATCCCATCCCCTTCCCTCGCAGCCCGTCAGGGCATGAGCCGCGCGGCTACCCAGGTGACGACCCGGTGAAACATCGGATGCGGAATTCGCAAAGTGCGGCCGTCCCGGCTCGTTCCCCCTGCATCTGACCGCTAAAAGGCATACCCTGACAGCTGTGGGCGGAGAGGAGGAACGTTGGAGCACACCATCGAGAGTCTGCTCGCCGCCGGGCGGAGTGGCGACATGAGCGCCGATGACCTGTGGGACGCCGTCATGACGGTCGATCGCTCGGCCTGGACCCGGGAGGACTATGCCGAACTCACCGCACTCTTCTTCTCGCTGGGGGGCGAGAGGGTGGCGCAGGCCCAGCGCGCCGCGTGGGACACCGTCCCGTACGGCCGCGCCCACCGCTAGCGGATCCACGGTGGAACGACGGGGTCAGACCCCAATTCTTCATCCCGCTACCATGACCTCCTGACCACCACGGAGGGAGGCGGGGATGCCCAATCGGATCGTGCTGGCGGCGGGAACGCGGAAAGGCTGTTTCCTGCTGGAGAGCGACGAGGGGCGCCGCGAGTGGAGCGTCCGCGGCCCGTTCTGCGACGGGTGGCCCGTCTACCACGCGGTGATCGATCCGGGCTCCGGGGCGATCTACGCGTCCGCAGCGAGCGAGTGGCACGGCGCCGGCGTGTGGCGAAGCGGCGACCTCGGCGAGACGTGGGAGATGTCGAGCGAGGGCCTTCAGTACCCGGACGGCGACCTCAAGCTCTCGAGGGTGAGCGGCCTCGCGGTGAGCCACGGCAAGGTGCGTGTCGGCGCCGAGGCGGCGGGCGTCTTCGAGAGCGAGGACGGTGGGGCCACGTGGTCGCTCAAGAGCACGCTCGACGATCAGCCAGGCCGCGATTCCTGGAACGACCCGTCCCGGCAGCCGCCGGGCCATCTGGGGATGACGGCGATCCTGCCCCACGCCGACGACGCCGACCGCTACATGATCATCGTCCAGGGATACGGCATCTTCGAGACGGCCGACGGCGGCGGCACCTGGGAGCCGTGCAACACCGGCCTTCGCGCCGAATGGCCGCTTGAGGACGAGCGGGTCGGCTACTGCGTCCATAAGCTCGTGCGCTCGCCCGCCGACCCGACCCGCTTCTTCCAGCAGAACCACT
>DATIDU010000136.1:0-15766 GCA_035456145.1 Gaiellales bacterium
TGCCGGGCGGTCGCGAGCTTCGCGTCGAGCGTGGAGGCGCTCCGTGCGGCGGCGGTGAGGAGCAGGTGGACGTTCTGCGCGGCGTCCTCGTCGGCGCGCCCCTGCGTCAGCTCGTCGAGGAAGAAGAGCGCCATCTCCGCCTGGATCTTGGCGAGGCAGACGTCGAAGCCGACATCGCCGGTCGCCTCCCGGGTGGGTTCCACCGTGTCCGCCGCGGCCCGGATCGCCAGCTCCGTCTCGCCGGCCTCGCGGCGCATGAGCATCGCGATCGCCGCCAGCACCCGGCCGTCGTCGCCGAGCCGGCTCGCGCTGATCGTGGCGTTCAGGGCGGAGAGGCGCGCCCGCTCCGCCATCGCGGCGAGGTGCTCCGCCTTGCCGTCCAGCCCCCGCTCGAGCTCGGAGTAGCGGTCGAGCTGCGCGAAGACACGGTCGAGCGCCCGCTTTAGCTTGAGGCAGTCCGCGGCGACTCGGGAGAGGCCCACGTCGGCGATCTGGGCAACGGCGCCGTCGCGGGCGGCGAGCTCCAACGGGAGGATGTGACGCATGAAGTCGTCGTAGGACGAGTAGCCGGCCTTCCCGACCAGCTCGACGAGCAGCTCCATGCTCGAAGCGATCACCTCCTTGCGCGGCGTTCGCTCGGCCTCCAGGGCCCGTTCGTGGGCGCGCACCTGCGCGTAGAGCGGCTCGACGGTCTCACGGATGCCCGCCGTCGGCTTCAGCCGAACGGACAGATAGCCGCCGTCCTCGGTCGGCGCCACCGTCGCGACGACCCAGTAGTGGTTGCCGTTCTTGGCGAGATTCTTGACGTAAGCGGCGATCGGCCGGCCGGCCTCCAGGTAGTCCCAGAGGATCTGGAAGACGGCCCGCGGCATGTCGGGATGGCGCACGACGTTGTGCGCACGCCCGACGAGCTCGTCCCGCTCATAGCCCGAGACGCGCACGAAGACGCGGTTGCCGCTCGTGATGATGCCCTTGCGGTCGGTCGCCGAGAAGAAGAGCTCGCCGACATCGAACGGCTGCTCGGTCGCGGTGAGTGTTGGCGGCTGGTCTCTCATACGGTCGAGCGCGGCAAACGTGGGCACCGCGTTTCCCGTAATCGACCGCCTGCGGACGAAGTAGAGCCGCGGGCACGTGTGGGCTCCTGACGTGCGAGGGTCAGGCACATGCCCGCGGCCACTTCCAGTGTCTGCAATTCTCGCCGCGAGTCAACCCGGAGAAATGGTGGAGAATTCCAGCCCATCTCATCGAAGGAGAGCGGCCGGAGGCCGATCCGGAACCGGTAATGTTGGCAATCGAGTGGGAATTCCTAGAAGATCTGCCCGGGGCGGCCGTGTGGGTTGGCGGCGCCGGCCCGGACAAGGAGGGGTGGATGACCGATCAGGCGCAGATTCGCCGTGACCCGCTCGTGGAGCACGCCGTGCCGCTCGTGGCAAAGGCGATGTTCCTGGCGGACGATGCAAACGACCTGTGGGAGTACTTCCGCGACCGCGTGGACGCCGAGCGGCACCGGATCGTGGAGGATGCGATCCGCGAGGCGATCGAGCCGCTCGAGGAGCGGTTTGCGATCGACGAGATCGCGCGCGTGGCGAGCGTGATGGCCGCAGAGCGCGCGCGGGTCGACTAGCGGCCGCAGCGGCCGTTTGGACGGACGGCGCCGGTGACTCTGTAGGATCGCCGCATGCTGGCCATGCTTGTCGCGCTGGCCGTCGGGTTCGGCTTGGGCTGGGCGGTGGTCAGGAGGCGGCTTGGGCCGCAGTGGGCCGCCGCCATCGTGCTGCTCGGGCTGGTCGTCGTAACCGCGCCGCGGTTCGTCAACACCACCACGGACGGCATCCGGCGGGAGTGGAGGATGGGACGCCAGGCCGTGCGGAGATCAGCTCCCCGCGTCATCGCCCACCGGCGCAACGCCCGCCTCGCCAAGTTCGCCGACTCCCGTATCCCTGCCGGGGCCACGTACAGCTTGATCGCAGTCGACCCGCGAACCGGCCGCCGGGTCAGCCCGTTTGGCAGAGGGTTCGCCGAGAAGATGGTGTGGCTGCAATTCGAGCTCGCCCCGCGGATCGCGGTGGACGAGCCTCAGCGGTGGACAATCGTCCTCGGGGCGACGCCCGCTGAGGCGGGGCTTTCCCCCCGGCGGGCGTTCCGGTTCGATGATGACTGGCTGGTCGAGCGGTGATCCGCGACGCGGCCGGCCTCGCGGCGGCCGAGGCCATCCTGGCGGTGCTCGGCACCGGCCTCCTGTTCGCCTTCGGGACATGGCGACGCCTGCCTCGCTGGTCGCGCCCGGGGCCGGCCCTTTTCGCCGGCCATGCCGGCTTCGCCGCGGGCATGACGCCTCTCGTGTATCTGGGCGTGTCTCCCACCCCTGTCGTCGTCGGCGCCCTCGCGGCGGTGGCGCTCGGCGGGGGATGGGCATTCGATCGCCGCCGCCGGGGCCAGCCACCAGCGGTGGTGCAGGCGTCGAGGGCCGGGTTCGCCGCCGCGGCCATCCTTGCCGTACCGGTTGTGCTGCTTGCAGTGCGGGCGAGCCTGAAGCCCGTGTCCGACGTCGACGCGCTCCTGGACTGGACGCTCAAGGCCCGCATGCTCGCCGGGCATGGCGGCACCCTGATCGGCGCGCTCGACGTGAGCTATCTGACCGGATCGACCTACCGGTATGTGAACCCGGAGTACCCGCTGGGCGTCCCCGCCCTCCAGGCCTTCAACCTGCACATGTTCGGACACAACACGGACCTGCGCGTCCTGCACGGCAGCGCCATCGTGATGTTCGCCGCCTTCATGGCGACGACGTGGATGCTCCTCCGGCCGCGGTGCCGCCCGGCGCCCCTTGTCGGCGGCCTCCTCCTCGTTACGCTCCTCCCAAGCTTCGTCGCCGTCGCTGTGTTCGCCCAGTGGGACTTCATGCTCGCCCTCTTCGTCACCGCGACGGCCACCAGCCTGTGGCTCTGGCTGACCGGCGACGGCGACGACAGGCTCGCGCTCGCCGCGCTGTTCGCCGCCGCGTGCCTGGCGACGAAGATGGACGGGATCGGCTTCGCGGGATCCACATTCCTGATTGCGGCGGGGGCCTGCGCGTGGCGGCGGCGCTGGTGGGAGCTGCGCAAGCTGGCGGTGGCAGGCGCGGCCGCCGCCGCCACCGCCGTGCCGTGGCAGATCTTCAACCGCGTGTACGGGCTGCACGAGCGCGCCATCCGGCCGTCCCCGGCGCGCATGCTCCGCCAAACCGGCGACCTGCCCGAGATCGTGCGGCGGATCGGCCACATCGGCGTCGGCCCGCACTGGGGGTGGGTGGCGCCGCTCGCGCTTGGTGCAGCCGTGTGGCTGATCATCCTCAGGACCGATCTGGACCTGGCGGTGCCGTTCGTCGCGCTGGTGGCGACCCAGGTATTCGTGCTGGTGGTCGCGTACTGGAATCACGCGATCACCCTTGGCCCACTGATGGGCGCCTCGCTCAGCCGCGTGATCGCGACGCCCCAGCTCGTCTGCGCCACAGCGCTGCCGCTCCTGCTGGAGCGGTGGTGGGCTCGGTGGCAGCCTGGTGCGGTCCCTGACGCACGGCCGATACCGGGCAACGCTGCACAGCGCAATGCAGTGGGCGGTGACGGGATCGAACCGCCGACCCCCTGCTTGTAAGGCAGGTGCTCTCCCAGCTGAGCTAACCGCCCCCGGGCCCACTGTACCGCCGGTCGCCCGGACGCACCGCCGGCGTGCGACACCGTGGAAGAGGGCCGCGCCGCGCTAGAGCGAGGCGATGACGTTGTTCAGCAGGTTCTGAATCGCCGTCGAGAGGAGGCCGAGCGTCACGACGACGGCGATCACGATGACGCCGAGGACGACGGCGTACTCCGCCATGGTCTGACCGGACTCGTTGGTGCGGAAACGCGAAGGAACGGACACGGGGATCTCCGATCGTCGGGGCTTGCCGCGGCCGGGGGCAGCCGCGTGCCTCGATGATCCGGGCGTGTCCCACCCCGTCCCATCCCCCGAAAGGGTGGAAAATCCTCCCAGGTACTAGCCCAACCGCTGGTCGAGATTGACAGCAGCGGAGATCAGGGCGAGGTGCGTGAACGCCTGCGGGAAGTTCCCGAGCAGCTCCCCGGACGGCCCGATCTGCTCGGAGTAGAGGCCGAGATGGTTGGCATAGGTGAGCATCTTCTCGAACGCGAGCCGCGCCTCGTCGAGCCGGCCCGCCCGCGCCATGGCCTCGACGTACCAGAATGAGCAGATCGAGAACGTTCCCTCGTCGCCGTGCAGGCCGTCCGGCGACGCCGCCGCGTTGTAGCGGTAGACGAGGCTGTCGGAGACGAGCTCCTCGCCGATCGCGTCGAGCGTCGAGAGCCAGCGCGGATCCTTGGGGGCGATGAACCGCGTGAGCGGCATGAGCAGCACGGACGCGTCGAGCACGTCCGATTCGTAGTGCTGCACGAACGCCTTCCGATTCTCGTTCCAGCCGCGGGTCATGATCTGCTCGGTCACCCTGTCGCGTTCCTGAAGCCAGGCGACCAGGTCGGCCGGCAGCCCGCGCTGGCGCGCCATCCGGATGGCGCGCTCGATCGCCACCCACGACATGAGCCGGGAGTACGTGAAGTGCTGGCGGCCGCCGCGCGTCTCCCAGATACCCTCGTCCGCCCGGTCCCAGTTCTCACACAGCCAGTCGAGCACCTTCACGAGATCCATCCACGCGTCGTACGAGATGGGCTCGCCGTACTTGTTGTAGAGGTAGACCGAGTCGATCAGCTCGCCGTAGATGTCGAGCTGGAGCTGATCGGCCGCGCCGTTTCCGATCCGCACCGGTCCTGATCCGGCGTAGCCCTCGAAGTGGACGAGGATGTGCTCCTCGAGCTCGGCCCGGCCGTCGACGCCGTACATGATCTGGAGCGGCCCGTCGCCCCGGCCCGAGGACTCGCGGAACCGGTCGGTCAGCCAGCCCATGAAGGCCTCCGCCTCCTCCGTGAAGCCGAGCCGCAGGAGCGCGTACAGCGAGAACGCCGCGTCGCGGATCCAGGTGTAGCGGTAGTCCCAGTTGCGCTCGCCGCCCAGCTGCTCCGGCAGGCTCGTCGTCGGCGCCGCAACGATCGCGCCCGTCGGCCGGTAGGTGAGGAGCTTCAGCGTGAGTGCCGAGCGGTTCACCATCTCGCGCCACCTGCCGCGGTAGACCGAGTGGCGGAGCCATCCGCGCCAGTAGCGCACCGTGTCCTCGAACGCCTCGGCAGCGTCGGCGTCGGAGAGCAGCGGCGGGAGCGGCCCCTCGCCGGCCGCCTCCAGGCTGAAGACCGCGGTCTCGCCGGCCGAGAGATGAAACTCGGCGCTCACGCCGTCGTCGAGCGGCTGGAGGTCGGTCGCCGTCACGAGCGCCAGGCGGAGGTCGTCCGAGATGAACGTGGCGCCGTGCTCGCCGATCAGCGTGGTGTGGGTCGCGCGGCCGTAGTCGAACCTCGGCCGGCACTCCAGCATGAACGTCATCGCGCCGCGCACCGAGAGGACCCGCCGGATCAGCTGGCGGCGGTGGTTCGGATCGCGGTGGATCGGCATGAAGTCCTGCACCTCGCCGACGCCGTGCGGGGTCAGGAAGCGAGTGATGAGGACGTTTGTGTCCGGGAAGTAGAGCTGCTTCGTCGCGTACTCGGAGCGCACCGGCGCGATCCGGTAGTGGCCGCCCTTGTCGGCGTCGAGGATCGATGCGAAGACGCTCGGGGCATCGAAGCGCTCGGGGCAGTACCAGTCGATGGTGCCGTCCGTTCCGACGAGCGCGACGGTGTGGAGGTCGCCGATCACGCCGTGCTCGGCGATGGGCAGATACCGGCGCTCCGCGGTCACGGCGCGGACGATACCGCGCCGGCTCTCGGCCGCGGGGGCGGGGCTATACTCCCGCGCGCGCCTTTCCCGAGGCGCTGTTTCGCCTGGCCGCACGGCCGGACGCGGGGGCGTAGTTCAGCTGGTTAGAACGCCGGCCTGTCACGCCGGAGGTCGCGGGTTCGAGTCCCGTCGCTCCCGTTCCTCGCCACCCCGCACCCGTAGGGTCAGGGCGTCGGGCCCGCGGCGAGGCGCCCGTCCGAACCTCAGCCGATGCGCTCGGCCAGCGAGACGATGATCCCTTCCGGCCCCCGGACGTACGCCATCCGCCACATGCCCTCGTACTCGCCGATGCCGCCGACCAGTCCGTAGCCCTCGGTAGCTGCCCAATCGACGGCCGCCTGGAGGTCGTTGACCTCGAAGGCCACGTTGCGCAATCCCAGCTCGTTGGCCATCGCGGCCGGTGAGCCCGGCACGGCATCGGGCCGCACAAAACGCGCGAGCTCCAGCCGGGCGCCGCCGTCGGGCGATTTCAGCATGACGATCTCGGTGCGGGAGTCGGGAATGCCGCAGACCGTGTCCAGGAACTCCCCCTCGAGGAACGTCCTGCCCTCGACCTCCAGGCCCAGCGCCACGAAGAAGGCGGTGACGTGGTCGAGATCTGCGACCGTGAGGCCGACGTGGTCGAAGCGTCGTACGTGTGACACAGGCTCCTCCTCCTGTCGTATCGACCGTCCATCCGCGAGGGTAGGCGTTCGCACCACCCTTCCACCCCAGTCGGCTAATCGACGTGGAGGCGGCGCCATCGCCGCCCTGGTGCTGCTGGTGTTTGTGGTCGCCGCCGTCATCTCGTACCTGTTCAAGCCCAAGGACTAGCCGAGTCCGCGTGGGGGTGGGCCCGGGTGCTCCCGCTCCTCGAGGTACTCCCCGACCACGTCAAAGAGGCGCTCCCACCGAGCGCGCTGCTCCTCGATCCAGCCCGCGGTTTGAGCCAGCGCCTCGGGTCGAATCGCCAGCCGGTGGGTCCGCCCCTCGACGACCCGGCTGACCATGCCCGCCTCCTCGAGGAGGCGCAGGTGGCGGGAGATCGTGGGCTTGGAGACGCCGAGGTCGCGGGTCGCTTCGCCGACGGTCGCCATCCCGCCGCTCAGGCGCTCGACGATGCTCCGGCGGATCGGATGTGCCAGTGCCGCGAACGGATCGTTAGTCATTATGCTAACCATACTCCCACCTGTCGACGACCAGAGAGGAGTGACGATGTCAGGACACCGAACCGGGACTCGCGAGGAATGGCTCGCCGCGAGCAGGGAGCTGCTCGCAGCCGAGAAGGCGTACGCCCGCAGGGGTGACGAGCTCGCGCGCCAGCGGCGGGAGCTGCCCTGGGTGCGCGTCGAGAAGGGGTACACCTTCGAAACCGAGGACGGCCCGAAGACCCTGGCGGAGCTCTTCGCCGGCCGCTCCCAGCTCCTCGTCTACCACTTCATGTTCGGCTTCGGGGCGAGGCTCACGGACGAGCGCCGGGGATGCACCGGATGCTCGTTCGTTGCCGATCACTTCGACGCGGTCGTCCCGCACCTGAACGGCCACGGCGTCACCCTCGTCGCCGCATCGATGGCGCCGCTCGCCGAGCTCGAGGACTACAAGCGACAGATGGGCTGGGGGTTCCCGTGGGTCTCGTCCCTCGGGAGCGACTTCAACCACGACTTCGGGGTCGCGTTCACCGAAGACCAGCAGCAGAACGGCGCCGAGTACAACTTCAAGCACGTCGACTCGCCGGAGCCGCAGCGCGAGGGGATGAGCGCGTTCGCGCTCCAGGGCGGCGCGGTGCACCACACGTACTCCACCTACGCCCGCGGCGTCGAGCAGCTGATGGGGACCTACCGGTTCCTCGACCTTGCCCCGCTGGGCAGAAACGAGGACGACCTCGAGTACGCCCAGGCGTGGTGGCGGCGCCACGACGAGTACGCGCAGGCATAGGAAGAGCGCGGCGGGCGCCTCGCCCGCCGCGCTCTCTGAAAGGCGCTACCGGGTCGCCGCGTTGGGCGTGCGGTAGCTGTAGCCGCCGGCCTGCTTCGTGGTGAGGCCGAGGAAGATGGCGGCCAGGCCCACGACGACGTGCGGCAGCCACACGTTCGCGGTGTCATCGGCGAAGCCGAAGAGCCACGGCGAGGCGGCGAGCAGCGTGCCGGCGACGACGTCGATCAGGTTGTGGACCGCCATGGGGGCGACCTTCCAGACGCCGAGCTCGTAGTTCGTGAAGAGGCTGTAGGCGATGAGCCCGATCCCGAGCACGACGGGCACGACGGTCGCCGCCGTGTGCTCGGAGAACTGGAAGATCCACGGCGCTGCGATCAGCGCGACGCCGGCGATGTAGTCGATCGGCGCGTGGAACTTGGTGGGGATGAAGCGCATGAGAGACTCCTTGCGCCCAAGGACGCGGTCGTGGTGTCGAGGCTCATTCGCACCTCCTCGAACCCTGGTTCCGGCCGCTTCAACCTGGGCTCAATACTCCTCGACCTCGGTTATCTCGAAGAGCTGGGCCTCGGGCAGATCGCGCCAGCCGAAGCGCTCGCGCACGCGTCCCCACATCTCGCGCAGCTCCGCCGCGAACGCCTCGGCGGCGGCGCGGTCGTCGAACTCCAGCTCGACCGCGACGAGGCTCGGCCGCTCGCCGCGGCGAAGCACACGGTGGCGGCGCACGCCGGATCGCTCCCTGCCGAGCGGGTCGCGGTCGAAGGCCTCGCGCTTCCAGATCTCGTAGTCGGGCACAGGGTGCTCGACCCGCACCACGGTCGTTCCCATCTGCAGCCTCCTCTGATATTGACTACCTCTGAAGTGTAGTCAAGACGCCGATAGAGTACCGGAATGGCCGACCGGGTCAAGCGCCGGTACGAGTCGCCGAGGCGGCGGTCCCAGGCCGACGCGACGAAGCGCGACATCCTCGCCGCGGCCCACCGGCTCTTCGAGCACCAGGGCTACGGGGCAACGACCATGGCGGCCATCGCAGCCGAAGCCGGCGTCGCGCTGAAGACGGTGTACCTCGCGTTCGAGACAAAGGCCGGCGTCCTCCGAGGGGTATGGAACACGCGCCTTCGCGGGGAGAACGACCGTCCGGTGGATGAGCAAGCGTGGTACCGCGAGGTGATCGACGAGCCCGATCCCGACCGTCGCCTGCTCCTGAACGCTCGCAACTCCGCCGAGGGCAAGCGCAGGGTCGCGGCGATCGCGGAGGTGATTCGCGAGGCCGCTCCGACTGACCCCGAGATCCGCGCGCTCTGGCGGCGCATCCAGACCGAGTACCGCGCGAACCAGAGCGCGGTCGTGGAGCAACTCGCGCAGCGCGACGAGCTCCGGCCCGGGCTCGACGCCGAGCGGGCAGCGGACATCCTCTGGGCGATCAACCACCCGAACACGTGGCAGCTCCTGGTCGGCGAGCGCGGGTGGACGCCGGAGGAGTACGAGCGCTGGGCGGGCGAGGCCGCCCGCGCGCAGCTCCTGCCGCCGGGCGCGTAGCATCCCGGCCGTGACCGATCCGCGCGTTGAGCGCTACGCCACGCTCCTCATCGACACCTGCCTCGGCGTCGAGGCCGGCCAGCAGGTGATCGTCTGGGGCATGCCACTTGCGCGGCCGCTGATCGAGGAGCTCACCCGACAGCTCGGACGGCGAGGCGCGTACCCGCTCCTGCGGCTGACGTTCGGGGGTGGGCTCGTCTACCACCGCGACTGGGTCCGGCACGCGCCGCTCGACGTGATCGCACAGCCCGCCCCGATCGACGTCCACGCGTTCGAGCACTGCGACGGGCTGATCGCGATCTCGGCGCCCGAGAACACTCGCGATGGGGGCGACATCCCCGCCGAGCGAACCGCCGCGGTCCAGGCCGCCTACCGGGACGCGACCGCTCGGATCCACACGAGCGTTGTCCCGTGGGTGATGTGCTGGTTCCCGACGCCGGCGCTCGCGCAGGACGCCGGGATGACGAACGCCGAGTTCGAGGACTTCCTCTACGGCGCGTGCCTGCTCGACTGGGAGGCCGAACACCAGCGCATCTCGCGGCAGGCGGCCCGCTTCGACGGCGCCGAGGAGGTGCGGATTGTCGGCTCGGGCACCGACCTGCGGCTCTCGCTCGCGGACCGGCGGATGGAAGTCGATGCGGGCACGGGCAACATGCCCGGCGGCGAGTTCTTCGGCTGCCCGGTGGAGACGTCCGCCGACGGCACGATCGCCTTCACCGAGTTCCCGGGCATCTGGGGCGGCCGCGACGTGCGCGGCATCCGCCTGCGCTTCTCCGAGGGCCGGGTCGTCGACGCGGCCGCCGACACGGAGGAGGCGTTTCTCATCAAGACGCTCGACACCGACCCCGGCGCGCGCCGCATCGGCGAGCTCGGAGTCGGCTGCAATCCCGGCATCACCCGGCACATGCGAAACACCTACTTCGACGAGAAGATCGACGGCACGGTCCACGTCGCGCTCGGCGCCGGCTTCGCCGACCTGGGCGGCACCAACGAGTCGGCCGTCCACTGGGACATCGTGAAGGACCTGCGCCCGGGCGGGCGGATCGAGATCGACGGGCGGGTGGTGCAGGAGAACGGCGTGTGGATCTCGTGATGGACACGAGCCAGATCCGGGTGATCGACGTTGCCACCCGCTGGACGGCGGACGCGGCCTTCTTCCTCGTGGCAGCGGCATGCATCCTCGTCGCTGGAGTCGCAGCTGACGGGACAGTCAAGCCGGCGATCACCTTCGGGGTGTCAACGGTCGTCGCACTCGTGGTGGAGAGGTTCACACCGGTGCTCCCCGACCCGGCGGCGATGTTCGACGAGAGCACGGAACAGCCGCCCTTCGCCGTTCGGCAATCGGTCGCCCGCTATCTACTCGGAAGCTTCGTCTGGATCGCGCTCTCCGGTGCCGTGCTCGCCGCACTCGTGCTCTCGTGGGGTGGCGCCGAGCTCGCTGCCGGCGCTCTGGCCGCGTCGGGGATCACACGGCTGACGGCCGTGCGTCGGCTCCGGCACGAGGAACGGTCTCGGCACGCACGGCTGAGCCTGAGCACCCGCATCTGGCAGCGACGGCCGGGGTTCGCTACACGCGCCCCGACCTCGGCATCCCGGGGCGATGATCCACCTTCGCCCGATCACCGACGAGAACCGCGATGCCGTCCTCGCACTGCGCGTCTCCCCCGCGCAGGAGCATTCGTGAGCAGCGTCGCCGAGTCGCTCCAGGAGGCCGCCGCCGATCCCGGCGGGTATGCCGTCTATCGAGCTGTGTACGACCACGAGACGCCGGTGGGGGTTCGTAATGTGGAGCGAGGAGGTTGAAGGTCCCGAGTACATCCCGAACTACCTCTGGAAGCTCCTGATCGACGAGCGCCATCGCCGCCGCGGCCACGGAACCGCCGTGCTCGATCTGCTCACTGCAGACTTCCGCGAGCGCGGCGCCGGCGTCATGACGACGAGCGCAGGGCAGGGCGAGGGCAGCCCGATCCCGTTCTACGAGCGCTACGGCTTCGAGCGGACCGGCGACATCGACTTCGACGACGAGGTGCTGCTCCGGCTCGACCTTGCGTGAGTACTGACGGAACTTGAAATCTGTCAGTTGTCCTCCTATACTCGTCGCTCATCGACGGCGAGGAGGTCCCATGGACACGCGCACGCTCGGCACAGCCGGGCCGACCGTTTCGGCGATCGCGCTCGGCTGCATGGGGATGTCCGACTTCTACGGCGTCGCGGATGACGAGGAGAGCATCGCGACGATCCGTGCCGCGCTCGACGCCGGGATAACCCTGTTCGACACGGGCGACTACTACGGGATGGGCCACAACGAGCTCCTCCTGCGCGATGCGCTGCGCGGAAGGAACCGCGAGCAGGTGACGCTGAGCGTCAAGTTCGGGCTCATGCGCGGCCCGGACGGCCGCGTGGTCGGAAACGACGTGCGACCACAGGCCCTGCGGAACTTCCTCGCGTACACGCTTCGGAGGCTCGGCACCGACCATGTCGACATCTACCGGCCGGGGCGGATCTTCCCGGACGTGCCGATCGAGGAGACCGTCGGCGCCATCTCGGAGCTCATCGATGCCGGATACGTCCGGCACATCGGCCTGTCGGAGGTGGGCGCGGACACCGTGCGGCGAGCCTGCGCGGTGCACCCGATCTCAGACCTCCAGATCGAGTACTCGCTCATCTCGCGCGGGATCGAGGAGCAGATCCTGCCGACGTGCCGCGCGCTGGGCGTCGGGATCACGGCCTACGGCGTCCTCTCGCGCGGCCTCCTGAGCGGCCACTGGTCGAGGGAGCGGGCCGCCTCGCTCGGCGCCGGCGACTTCCGAGCGTCCGCTCCGCGGTTCTCCGGCGACAATCTCGACCGCAACCTGATCCTCGTCGAGGAGCTCCGCTCCATCGCCTCCGAGCAGGAAGCGACCGTCGCGCAGGTGGCGATCGCATGGGTGCTCTCGCGTGGTGCGGACGTCGTACCCCTGGTGGGCGCCCGCGCGCGCGATCGGCTGGCGGAGGCCCTCGGGGGACCGGAGATCGATCTCCAACCGGACGACCTCGCCCGCATCGAGACGGCGGTCCCAGAAGGGGCGGCGGCCGGCGACCGCTACCAGGCCGAGCAGATGGCCACGCTCGACAGTGAGCGGCGGTAGGGTCCGGCCTCACGTGGCCGCCCAGACGCTGACGCCCGAACGCATCCTCGTCGCGGCGGAGGACGTGCTGCGCCGGTACGGCCCCGCCAAGGCCAACGTGGTCGACGTCGCCCGCGCGCTCAACGTGAGCCACGGGAGCGTCTACCGGCACTTCCCGAGCAAGGCGGCCCTGCGGGACGCCGTCACCGAACGCTGGCTGGACGAGCTCTCGGCGCCGCTGGCCAAAGTCGCGGCCGAGAAGCGGCCGGCGCCGAAGCGGCTCCGCCGCTGGCTCGATCTGCTGGTCGCCTCCAAACGGTCGCGGGCGCTCGACGATCCGGAGCTGTTCGCGACGTACATCGCCCTCACGGCCGAGGCGCGCGATGTCGTGAGGGCGCACGTCGACACGCTGGTCGGCCAGCTGGCCGGCATCCTTGCCGACGGTGCGGCATCGGGCGAGCTCCGGCCCGTGAAGGATCCGGCGGAGACGGCACGCGCGGTGTTCGACGCGACGTCGCGCTTCCACAACCCGGTCAACGCACCATCGTGGTCCGACCCGGGCATCGATGACGCGTACCAGCACGTGCGGGCGCTCGTCCTGGACGGTCTCGCCCCGGCCCGGCGGCACTCGCCCGGGAAGCGCTAACGGTCCACGACCCGCGCCAGCTTCTCCGGGTCGGTGATGAGGTCGATCTCGACGATGCGGCCCCGGGCGACCGTGAAGCCGACGACGGCGATCGGGCGACCCGGGCGGCCGACGACCAGACCGGCCCCGCCGTTCACGAGCGCAGGACGGGCAAGACCGGCGAACGGCCGCCCGCGCTCGAACACCTGCCGGGCGACCGGCTCGGCGCCCTCGACCGGCGGGCGGGCCAGACGGCTCCCGGGCCCGGTGTCGGCGCGGAAGACGACGTTCGGGTCAAGCACGGCGACGAGCGCATCGAAGTTGCCGTCCCGCGACGCCGCCAGGAAGGCGTCGACCAGCCGGCGTTGCTCGGCGAGACCGGCCTGCTCGTGGAGCGGGGCCCCCCGTAGCCTCCGACGGGCCCGGCTGGCGAGCTGGCGGGTGGCGTCGGGGCTACGCCCGACGATCGGAGCGATCTCGTCGAACGGCACCGCAAACATGTCGTGCAGGACGAAGGCGAGGCGCTCGGCCGGCGTCAGCGTCTCGAGCACGACGAGAAGCGCCAGCCCCACCGAGTCGGCGATGAGCGCCTCGTCCTCGGGCGATGTCGTCTCGTCGAGCGTGACCACCGGCTCAGGGAGCCACGAGCCGGCGTAGTCCTCCCGGCGGGCGCGGCGCGCGCGGAGCATGTCGAGGCACACCCGGCCGACGACGGTCGTCAGCCAGCCGCCCAGGTTCCCGACCTCGGCCGTGTCGGAGCGGGCGAGCCGAAGCCACGCCTCCTGCACAGCGTCGTCGCCGTCGCTCACCGACCCCAGCATCCGGTAGGCGACCCTCCGCAGGTGCGGGCGGTGCTCCTCGAAGCGCTCGGCCAAGCAGTCGTCTTCGGTCATGGTCGGTCACATCTCCTCGTTCGGATCCGTCATCGGTCTGACGCATCCAATGCGGCTCATGTGACGGCCGCCCACGAAGGAGCTTCACCCATGAATACTGCAATCGAGGTCGACCGGCTCTCCAAGACGTATGCCGGCGGAGTGCACGCCGTACAGGAGATCAGCTTCGATGTCGGCCGGGGCGAGGTGTTCGGGCTGCTCGGCCCGAACGGCGCCGGCAAGTCCACAACCGTCGGCATGCTGACGACAACGATCGCGCCGACGTCCGGGACGGCCGTGCTGGCCGGCTTCGACGTCGCCCGCTCGCCGCGCGCCGCCAGAGCCGTCTCGAGCGTCGTCTTCCAGGAGCCGGCCGTCGACCGCGCGCTCACGGGCCGGCAAAACCTCGAGATCCACGCGCGCCTGTGGCAGGTGCGGGCCGCCGAAGGAGCGGAGCGCACCGGCGAGCTGGCCGCGACGCTCGGCCTGACGGACCTGCTCGACCGCCCGGTCTCGACCATGAGCGGCGGCGAACGGCGCCGGCTTGAGATCGCCCGCGCACTCGTCTCGCGTCCGCACGTGCTCTTCCTCGACGAGCCCACCGTGGGCCTCGACCCGCGCATCCGCGCGGAGCTGCTCGACGTCATCTCCGGGCTGCGCGACCGGATGGAGACCACGATCCTCGTCACCACGCACTACCTCGACGAGGCCGAGCGGCTGTGCGACCGGCTCGCAATCATGCACGAGGGCCGGATCGTCGCGCTCGACACCCCCGCGGCACTCCTGTCCGGGATGGGCGGGCGGATCGTGGAGCTGCGCGTCCGCGACGAGCCCGCCACTGCCCTCGAACGGCTGCGGGAAAACGGCCTGGCGGGCTCCGACGCGTTCGCCGTCGGTGCGACGATCACCATCCCGCTCCGAGGCGGAGACGACCACCGCGCAATCGCCGAGATCGAGCGGTCGGGGCTCGCGCCTGCGGCGATCACGAGCCGCGAACCCACCCTCGACGACGTCTACCTGCGCCTGACCGGCGGCCAGCTCCGCGCGGCCGCCTGACCCGAAAGGAACCACGAATGACCACTCTCACCCACGAGCTGCCGAGGCCGCTCCCAAGCCTGGCCCGAAACCCGTTCCGGCCGCTCGCAACGCTCGCCCGGCGCCGCTTCCACCTCACCGTGCGGACCCCGCGCGAGCTCTTCGTGCCGCTCCTGACGCCGCTGCTCTTCGCGCTCGTGATCGCACCCGCGCTCCGCGACGCGCTGCATACGTCAAGCGGCTACGAGGCATACGTCGCCACCGGCACCGTCGGCCTGCTCATCCCGCTGAACACGATGTTCTCAGGGCTGAGCGTGCTCGTCGACCGTGAGACCGGCGCCCAGCGCGAGCTGCTCGCCGCTCCCATCCGCCGGTCGCTCCTCGTGCTCGGGAACCTGATCGTGGCCTTCGCCGTGACGGCGCTACAGATCGGGGTCCTGATCGGCGCCGCCCGCGTCCGCGGCATCCACTTCGCCGTCGACGGCCCGGGGATCCTGTGGTTCCTGGCCGCCGGGGCACTCTTCACAGTCGGCATGTACGGCGCCGCCGAGTCGCTCGCAGCCCGCGTGCCGCGGGCCGAGGAGTACATCAGCCGCGTCCCCGCGATCGCGATCGTGCCGTGGTTCCTGGCCGGGTCGCTCTTTCCGATCACGGCGCTTCCGACAGGCCTCACCTGGATCGCCCGGTTCCTGCCGCTCACGCACGCGCTGGCGCTCGTCCGCTACGGGCTCCTGAACGACCCGTCGGGCCTCCACAACATCTGGAGGATGGACAGCACGCCGGGGATGGCCGCGCTCAGCCTGGCGGTCGTGGCCTCGTTC
>DATIDU010000137.1:0-2047 GCA_035456145.1 Gaiellales bacterium
CAACGGGGTCAGGAACTCCGCGAGCAGGACCATCGCCGCGAGCGCGGCGGCGGCCGGCTCGAGGCTCATCAGCACGCTGAAGACCCGCGGCGGGATCCGGCGCAGCGCGCTCAGCTCCAGGCTGTACGGGATCACCGAGGAGAGCAGGCCGATCGCGACGCCGAGCAGCAGCACTCGCGGGTCGAGCAGGTCCGACCCCGCCGCGACGACCGCAGGAGGCGCGAGCGCGACCGCGCCGACGACGCTCGCGACCGCCAGCCCGGAGATCCCCGGCCAGCGGCGGCCCGTGCCGGCGCTGAGGAGGATGTACGCCGCCCACGCCGCACCCGCGAGCAGCGCGAACAGCACGCCGGCGAGCGTGACCTCGCCGGGCTCGATGCCGAGCAGCGCCACCCCCGCCCCGGCCAGGAGCACCCAGAGCACGTCACGCGGGCGTCGGGAGCCGAGGACCGCCACAGTGAGCGGGCCGAGGAACTCGATCGTCACCGCGATGCCGAGCGGGATCCGTGCGAACGACTGGTAGATCGCCCAGTTCATCGTCATCAGCGTGACGCCGAAGCCGAGGGCAACCCGCCAGTCCGCCGCCGACCTCCCGCGAAGCATCGGCCGGGCGATGGCCAGGAGCATCACCGAGGACGTCACGAGCCGCAGCCAGACCATCGCCGTGGGCGGGACGACCCCGAAGAGGTTCTTGGCGATCGCGGCCCCGACCTGCACCGACACGATCCCGCCGACGACCAGCCACACGGCCGAGGCCTGGCTGGAGGGCCCCCGTCCGAGGCCGCGGTCGTTCACGGTCACCCGGCCCACCCTAGACAGCCGCCCGTCTCGCCGTACCGGCGAAGGATCCTGAGACGGCTCGCCGGCAGCCGAAATCCCGGGCGTACTCTCACCCCATGTCAGAAAGCACGCCCAGGGACGGGAACCAGCCGGACATCAAGCCCCGCAGCCGCGACGTCACCGACGGCCTCGAGCGTGCCGCCGCACGTGGCATGCTCCGCGCCGTGGGCATGGGTGACGAGGACTTCGCCAAGCCGCAGATCGGCGTCGCCTCCTCCTGGAACGAGATCACCCCCTGCAACCTGTCGCTGGACCGCCTCGCGAAGGCCGTCAAGAACGGCGTCCACGCAGCCGGCGGCTACCCGCTCGAGTTCGGCACGATCTCCGTATCGGACGGGATCTCGATGGGCCACGAGGGGATGCACTTCTCCCTGGTGTCCCGTGAGGTGATCGCCGACAGCGTCGAGACCGTGATGATGGCCGAGCGGCTCGACGGCTCGGTGCTCCTCGCCGGCTGCGACAAGTCGCTCCCGGGCATGTTGATGGCGGCAGCGCGGCTCGACCTCGCCGCGGTCTTCCTCTACGCGGGCTCGACGATGCCCGGCCAGGTCGACGGCAAGGACGTCACGATCATCGACGCGTTCGAGGCGGTCGGCGCCTGCCTCGCGGGCAGGATCAGCCGCGACGAGGTGGACCGCATCGAGCGCGCCATCTGCCCGGGCGAAGGTGCCTGCGGCGGGATGTACACCGCGAACACGATGGCCTCCATCGCCGAGGCGCTCGGCATGTCCCTGCCGGGCTCGGCCGCGCCGCCCGCTGTCGACCGACGCCGGGACGGGTTCGCACACCGCTCCGGCGAGGCGGTCGTGGGACTGCTGCGCCGCGGGATCACCGCGCGCCAGATCATGACCAAGGAGGCGTTCGAGAACGCCATCGCGCTGACCATGGCCCTCGGCGGCTCCACCAACGCCGTACTCCACCTCCTCGCCATCGCACGGGAGGCCGAGGTCGACCTGACCCTCGACGACTTCAACCGCATCGGCGACAAGGTGCCGCACCTCGGCGACCTCAAGCCGTTCGGCCGGTTCGTGATGAACGACGTCGACAAGGTCGGCGGGATCCCGGTCGTCATGAAGGCGCTGCTCGACGCCGGGCTCCTCAACGGCGACTGCCTCACCGTCACGGGCAGGACCATGGCCGAGAACCTCGCGGAGATCGCGCCTCCGGATGTCGACGGCGAGATCATCCGCGAGCTGTCCAGGCCGAT
>DATIDU010000138.1:0-16612 GCA_035456145.1 Gaiellales bacterium
TTCGCGAGCGCCTCCTGCACCGACCGGTAGGCGAGCTCCTCCACCTCGTGGCTGTACCGGCCCGTCGAGCCGTTGACGGAGGTACGCGCGCCGGTCTCGCGGCGGGTCTGGTCGGCCAGCACGCCCACTGCCGCGACGAGCCCGAGCTCGTGCAAGATCGCGGGCCGGAGCTCGAACATGAGGCGCCGGGCGCGTGCGGTCGCCTCCTCGAGCGTGGCCCTGGTGACCGTGACAGCGGACTCGATTTGCTGGTTCTCCGACCGCCGCGCGATGAGCGCCACCCGGTCGAGCGCGAACAGAGACGCGGTCATCACCTGCACGGTGTCGTCGTGGAGCTCGGTGGCGATCCGGCTTCGCTCCGCCTCCTCGGTCCGGAGCATGCTGGCGAGGATCGCCAGGCGCCGCCGCTCGCTCTCCAGCAGTGCCGCCTCGAGGGCGTGGCGGACGCTCACGTCGCGCGCGATGACGGAGGCCGCGACGACCCGGCCGGTGCGGTCGCGAACCGGGGACACCGAGAGCGACACGTCGACGAGTGAGCCGTCCT
Organism: Gaiellales bacterium; assembly: GCA_035456145.1. Lineage (GTDB taxonomy): Bacteria > Actinomycetota > Thermoleophilia > Gaiellales > JAICJC01 > JAICJC01. The sequence goes on from DATIDU010000138.1 coordinate 545, forward strand.
TTCGGCGGCGGGCGGTCTCGAAGTGCTCGACCCTGCGGCCGGCCGCGACCTCGCACATGATCGCGTCGATCTCGGTGGCAAGCTCGTCGGGAACGACGAGCCCGATGTGGCAGCCGATCGCCTCGGCCGCCGTATAGCCGTACAGCCGCTCGGCTGCGGCGTTCCACGACCGGATCGTGCCGTCGAGGTCCTTGGAGAGGATGGCGTCCTCCGACGACGTCACGATCGCCGAGAGCTCCTCCGCCCGCGGATCGGAGACGTCGGCGATCAGGCAGCCGATGACCTCGACGGCGTCGCCAGACGAGCGAACCGGGAAGACTCGCACGGTCAGGCCCGGACGGTCGGCGATCTCCAGGCCGTCCGAGGGCTGGCCGCCCTCGAATGCGTGCTCAATCGCGTGCGTGAGCGTTTCCGGTACACCCGGCAGGGCGTCGGCCAGCGGGGCGCCCACCAGCGCCGGATGCGCGGCCATGCGCTCGGCGGCGCGGTTGGCGCCGATGACGCGAAGCTCGCGGTCGCAGAGCACGATGCCGCTCGGAGTCGCATCGAGCGCGGCGGCGAGAAGATCGTCCGGGAGGCTCGGGGGGGTCATCGCATCGTGATACCCGCCATGCGGATCGGTCAGGCGTCGGCGGCCTTGAGGAGCGCGCCGAGGATGGCGGCGGCCGGGGAGCCCTTGACGACGTAGTCCACCGCCCCGGCGCCGCGCATCGCCCGGACGCGCGCCTCGTCCTCGTACGCGGAGAGCGCGACGACCCGCGTGGCCGGGGACGTCGTCCGGATGCCCTTGGCGGCCGCGATGCCGCCGCCGTCGGGCATCCGCACGTCAAGGAGGGCCACCTGCGGGCGCAGGTCGCCGGCAAGCCGGGTTGCGTCGGCAGCGTTCGCCGCGGTCGCGACGATCTCGAAGTGGGGAGAGGAGTCGATCACCTCGCCGAGCGCCTCGAGCAGGAGCGGCTCGTCGTCAGCGATCAGCACCCGAATCGGCGGCATCGCCGGCTCCCCTCTCATGCTCCACACGGCTCGCGCCGGAATCCGCCTCGACGCTGCGCGGCGTCCACGCGACGACCGTGGTCCCCGGGTTCGGGTCGTTGCTCTCGACGTGGCACCACCCGCCGGCCAGCGTCGCCCGCTCGGCCATCATGGAGATGCCGAAGTGGTCGGCCGGGCCGAGCTCGGGCGGCTGGTCAAGCCCGACGCCGTCGTCGATCACCTTGAGCTGGTAGCCCGTGCCGGCGTCGTCGAGGTCGACGACCACCTCTGTTGCGCGGGCGTGCTTGCGTACGTTCGCGAGCGCCTCGGCGGCGATCCGGTAGAGCGTGGTGCGGACAACCGGCGCCGGCTCGCGGTTCAGCCGGCTCGCGAGCGTGGAGCGGATCCCGGTCTGGTGCTCCCACTGGTCGAGGTGGGCCTGGATCGTCGCCGCCAGCCCCGCGGTATCGAGCATCGCCGGACGCAGCTCGAAGATCATGTGGCGGAGGCGGTCGATCGCCGCGCGCAACGCCTCGTCGAGCTTCCCGAGCGTTTCGGCGTTCGGGTTGTCTCCGAGCGTCTGACGAACGAGCTCGACGCGCAGGTAGGCCGCGGTGAGCACCTGGATCGAGTCGTCGTGGATGTCGCCCGCGATGCGGCGGCGCTCGTCCTCCTGTGCCGACATGAGCTTCTCGAGCAGAAGCCGGCGGTCGCGGTCGGCCCGCTTCAGCTCCTCGAGGCTCTCGTCGAGGTCGCGCGTCCGCGCACGCACCTGCTCGTCCAGCGTCGCCGCCAGCGACCGCAGCGAGTCGTTGGACTGCTGGTACCCGCGCAGGCACATCTCGAGCGGAGCGACGGTCTCAGCGAAGAACGTCCACGCCTCGCGGTGGATCCGGGCCGCCTCGGCGCCCGTCGTGCAGTCCTCGAGCAGCACGGCGACCGCGTCGCGGTGGATCGCGCCGAGCTCGAGCACGCCCGCACCCGAGTCGAGCACCTCCCGACCCTGTTCGTAGGCCCAAAGAAGGGCACTCTCCTCCGCACCGCGGAGATACGACCTGAGTGCGGCGAGATAGGCGGGTGTGCGCGTCGCATCCGTCATCTGCCCAGGCTGAAACGGCAACGCCTGATGCTAGACCCCGCGTCGCGCCGCATGCATACCGCAAATCGGGGATTCATCCTGGCCGGAGCCGCGCTAGCGTGCGGGCCGGGTCGAGGAAAGGAGCTCATATGGCGGCCACGCGGCCACGCGTGCACGCGGACGGACTGGCGGAAGCGATCGGGCTCGGCCCCGACGAGCTGGCCATGCGAAAGCGCTTTCTCGAGTTCGACGACTCCGACGTGCAGCGGCTCGCCGAGATCTACGACCTCACCCAGGAGCACGTCGACCAGGTCATCGAGGGTTTCTACGACCACCTGCTGAGCTTCCCCGAGACCGCCGCCTTCTTCCGCGACCCGCCGCTCCTCGAACACGTGAAGGGGCGGCAGAAGGAGTACTTCATCCGCCTGACGCAGGGCGACTACGAGCAGGAGTACGTGGCCGACCGCCTGCGGCTCGGGAGCATCCACGAGAAGATCGGACTGCCCGTCAGGTCGTTCCTCGGGATGTACGCGTTCTATCTGCGGCAGATCGCGGGGCTCCTGCTGAAGGAGCACTCCGAGGACCCGGACCAGGCGTTCGAGACCTTCCACTCGCTCGCCAAGCTGCTCTTCTTCGACATCGGGCTGGCCGTCGACATCTACATCTACCAGCGCGAGCGCACGATCGCGCTCCAGCAGGAGGCGATCCGCGAGCTCTCCACGCCGGTGCTCACGGTTCGCGACCGCCTCCTGGTGCTCCCGATCATCGGGAGCCTCGACACCTCGCGCGCGCAGCAGCTCACAGAGGGGCTGCTCAAGAGCATCAGGGACAGCCGGGCCAAGGTCGTGATCCTCGACGTCACTGGTGTGCCGGCCGTCGACTCGGCCGTCGCGAACCACCTGCTCCAGACCGTCGAGGCGTCGCGGCTCATGGGCGCGCAGGTGATCGTGACAGGGCTCTCGTCGAACGTCGCACAGGCGCTCGTGACCCTGGGAGTCGACCTGACCAAGCTGAACGCCGTCGGAGACCTTCAGGGTGGCATCGAGTTCGCCGAACGCATCATGGGGTACCGGGTCGTCGCAAACGGCGACGGCCTGCCGGAGGTGGTGGATGCCGGTTCCGATCCTGAAGCAGGGTGACTGCCGGATCGCGTCGATCCAGTCGGCGCTGACCGACGCGGACATGCTCGACCTGCGCGATGAGCTCTCCGACCGTGTCGGGCGGTTTCGCTCGAAGGGCGTGATTATCGACGTGACGGTGCTCGACGTGCTCGACTCGTTCGCCTCGCGGACGCTTCGGACGATCTCCCAGATGGTGCGCCTCCGCGGCGCCGAGACGGTCATCGTGGGCATCCAGCCGGAGGTGGCCTTCTCGATGGTCCAGCTCGGCCTCAGCCTCGACGGCGTGACAACGGTCCTCGACCTCGAGGAGGGCCTCGTGCACCTCGAGCGCTCACGGCGGGCGCGCGCCGCACGTGCCGGTGGATGACGTCTCCGTGACGATCCGCGGCGACGCCGACGTGGTCGCCGCCCGCAGCATGGGCCGCTCCCTGGCCGAGGACTCCGGGTTCGGGATGACGGACGTCACCATGATTGCCACCGCGATCTCCGAGCTGGCGCGGAACATCCTGAAGTACGCCCACGAGGGCGAGATCGTGGTCGAGACCGTCCAGCGCAACAGCCGCTCCGGCGTCTCGGTCGTGGCCCGCGATGACGGGCCGGGGATCGCCGACGTCGGCCTCGCGATGCAGGACGGCTTCTCGACGGCCGACAGCCTGGGGTTGGGCCTTCCCGGCACGCGCCGGCTGATGGACGAGTTCGAGATCGTCTCGTCGCCGGGCGCGGGGACCATCGTCACCGCGATCAAGTGGCTTCGCTAGCGCCGGCCGAATGGGGCGTCGCGACGCGGCCCATGCCCGGCGAGCACGTGTCGGGCGACCGCCATGTCGCGGTGACGGGCTCGCGACTCGTCGTTGCGGTGATCGACGGGCTCGGGCACGGGCCCGATGCCGCCGATGCGGCCGGCCGGGCCGCCGAGGTCGTCGAGGCGCATCCCGACGAACGCCCCGACGCGCTCGTGCATCGCTGCCACGAGGCGCTCCGCAGCACCCGGGGAGCGGCGATCACGATCGCGTCGATCGACGCCGCCGTGGATGAGCTCACGTGGATCGGCGTGGGCAACGTCCAGGCGACGCTGCTTCAGGCCGAGCCGCCCGAGCGCGGCGGACGGGAATGGGTCCCCCTCAGGGGCGGTGTGGTCGGCTATGTGCTTCCCGCGCTGAAGCCGGGCACGGTGCGGCTGCGGCGTGACGACGTCCTCGTCCTCGCCACCGACGGCGTGCGGCCCGTGTTCGGCGAGTGGCCGCGACCGCACGAGCCGCCCGAGGACGTCGCGGCGCGCATCCTTGACACGCAGGGCCGCGATTCCGACGACGCCCTTGTGCTGGTCGCCCGCTACCGCGGCGTGGGCGTCACGAAGGCGGAGTAGAGATGCTCCGCCCGCTCTCGGAGGGAGTCCAGCCGGTTGTCCCGGTACTGGCCCACGAGGGCGTCCCGCAGCTCGCGGCGCTCGGCCGACGGGCGGGCGACCCGGTGCTCGAACGGCACGGCGCCCGCCCTGCCCGTTCCCGCCGCCGTTCGGCGGGCGGCGTCGAGGTCGGCGGCCGTCTCGAGGCCCGACATGTACCAGCCGATGTGCTCCTCGTACACAGGCCGGGTTGCGCGCTCGTCGATGAAGGCGAACACGCGCTCGACGTTCTCGGATGTGTGGACGAACGGCGCAAACGCCGTTCCGAACCGTGTGTTCATCTCCTCGATCAGCGAGCCGAGGTCGGTGGTGACCTGTGCGAACTCGCCGACGACCATCCGATCGCGGTACGGCATAAGCCGCTCGTAGAACCGCGTCCAGGCGGCGAGCGCGACCGGCGCCGTCAGGTACGGCTCGCGGATGAGGCACGACGCGACCGCGCCCTCGGGCTCGCGGATCGTGACGAGGCACGGCAGCCCGCGCTCCGCCCCGGCGATCAGGTGGGCTGGAGCGTGCAGGAGATGGGCCAGCCTGACGGGCCGCCGCTGGGCCTGCTGGAAGGCGACCGCCGCGAACACGCAGGCGCTCCGGGTAAAGCCGTCGATCACGGCCTCGGTCGCGTCGCCGACCACCATGTGGTCGTACTTGCGCCGGGCCAGGCGGAGGTACACAGGATGGCCGGCGAGGCGGCTGCGGAGCGACCATCGCAGCCGGCGGGCCGGCGTCGAGAACCGGCCGTGGGGGCCTGCGACCACGGTGCGAGGGTACGATGCCGCGTCGCGGGCGTCAAGCAGCCGGCCCGTGTGAGGTGTGCTTGAAGCTTTTGTAAGTCTCCGGAGGGCCCGCATGAGGGGGTCATCGCCGGCCGGTATCGTCCCGCCAACTCCCCGAACTGGAAGGAATCCCCATTTCTCGATTCGGCTCCCACAGCCGCCTCGGCGCCCTCGCGGTGGTCGCGGCGCTGACAGTCATTGCCGCATACGCCGTCCCTGCGACCGCAGCCTCGGGCCCGCACGTCGCGCAGAGCGCGGTGCGGGGCTGGCAGGTGCCGGCCCCCGACTGGACGCCCGGCAACAAGGAGGCCGGCCGCGTCGACGACCTGCTCCGGGCCGGGCGGCGGCTGTTCGTCGCCGGGAACTTCACCCAGTTCGCAAACCACGCCGGCCGGGTCGTGCAGCGGACATATCTTGCGTCGGTCCGGGCCGGCACCGGCAAGATCGGTGCGTTCGCGCCGCGGATCAACGGCCGCGTCTTCGCGCTTGCGCGTGCGCGGGGGCTGCTCTTCGTCGGCGGGGCGTTCTCGTCGGTGAACGGCCATGCCCGCCACAATCTGGCGGCCTTCAACCTCCGCACCGGTCGTCTCAGCCACAAGGTGCGCGATCTTCGCATCAGCGGCGCCGTCGAGGCGATCGCGACGACCCGCGGGGCCGTCTATCTGGGCGGATCGTTCTCGTCGGTCGGCGGCCGGAGCCGGGCCAAGCTCGCCAAGCTCACCCCGCGGGGCGGCCGCTATCGGGTCGCGCGCGGATGGCACCCGCGCGCAAACGCGATGGTGCGCGCCATCGTTGTCGTCAACTCGCGCCGGATCGTCGTGGGAGGCGATTTCACGGGGATGAGCGGCCGGCGCGAGGCGTACATCGCCGCTCTCGGCGGCGGCCGGCGCGGACGCGTCAAGCGGTGGGCGAGCCACCCGCAGGCCGAGATCCTCGACCTGGCCGGGTCGGGCAAGTCGATCTACGCGGCCGAGGCCGGCTCCGGCGGCACGGCGCTCCGCTACGGCGCGAAGCGAGGCAAGCTCAAGTGGTACTACAAGACCGACGGCAACGTTCAGGCGGTCACGGTGATCGGACATACGCCCGTGTTCGGCATGCACGGCGACAACGTCGCCCCGCGCAAGAACCGCAAGATGTCCGAGTTCGGGCACAGCCGTCGGATCGAGCGCCACAAGATCTTCATGCTCAGCCGGAAGGGCCGGCTGCGCCGCTGGAACCCCGGGCTGCAGTCGACCGCGGGCGTGCTCGGCGTGTGGGCGCTGTGCGCCGGGGGCGGAAACGTGTACGCGGGCGGCGACTTCACCGTCGTCCACGGAATGAAGCAGGAACGCCTGGCCATCTTCCGGCACGTGTAACGACAAGAGGGTGGGGACAGTCCCTGAACGGCCGGCGATGCTCGGGCGTTACGGATTCGTGCGAGTGGGGCCGGGGGGCGCGGTCGGCCGCTCCAGGCCGTCGAGCACGAACGACCGATACGTGGTCTCCCCGTAGGCGGCGAGCCAGCCAAGGTCGAGGAACGCTGGTCTCCCATCGAGGCCGGCGGTTGCGCGGTAGCTCGACCACGGCCACTGGTGCGGGAGCGCGCAGATCCCCGCCCGCACCGGGTTCAGGACGACGTACCGCATGAGGCTGAACGCGTGGTCGTCGGTCTCGATCAACCCCGACCAGTAGCGCTCCTCGAAGAGGTGGCCCTTGAAGCCGTGCCGGCGGTTGAAGGCCTGTGCATAGAGCCCGTTCAGACGATGCATGCCGTCGCCGATGTTCGCCTCCGGCGTGCGGAGGGCGAGGTGGTAGTGGTTGGTCATGAGGCAGTACGCCCGGCACTCCCACTCGAAACGCCCGACGACGTCGCCGAGGACGGCCAGAAACAAGTGTCGGTCGTCGTCATCGACGAAGATGGGCATCTTGCGAATCCCTCGGGTGCCCGAGTGATAGACGGCGTCAGCCGTTTGGACGCGGTTCCGGCGCGGCACGCGTTCGACGCTAGGCCATCCGGCGGTTTCACCGCCAGGGCGGACTGTGCGCAATCGCATCCAACTTCGTGACGCTGTCCGTTCAGGGACTGTCCCCGGTTCGGCGGGTGGCGCTACCGTTGCCCGATGACTCGGCGCCGTCCTCGGGTTTCGGCGCGCGGCGTGCTCTTCGCCGTGCTCGCCGTGGGCCTGCTCGGGATCGCCGCGGCCGCGGCGACCGCGGGCGAGTGGGCGGTGGCCGCGGCGGCGGCAATCCTCGGCGCCTGGATGGCCGATCTCGCCCTTCGCGACCTGGGCATCCGCAGCCGCGCGTAGGACTCGGCCGTCGCACACCGAAATGGCAGCGGCTTCAGGCGATAGAGTCTTGTTGCACGCGATGCAAACCCCACCGCCCGCACTCCGCCCTCCGCTCGACTCCTACCTGGCCTGGCTGCGCGGGCGGGGGGTGTCTGAGGCGACGCTTCGCGCCTACACCTCCGACCTGCGCCAGCTGGACCGGTGGCTGGCGGCGGGCGGCCTCGCACCGCAGGACGCGGACGAGCTCTCGTTGCGCCGGTTCGCCGCCCATCTCGGGACGCTGCGCTATGCGCCGGCGACGGCCGCGCGCAAGCTCTCGGCGGCGCGCGGAGCCTATGCCTTCATGCTCGACCGCAGCCTCGTCGACCGAAACCCCGCGGCGCTCGTGCCCGGCCCGCGCAAGACCCGCAAGCTCCCCGCGACGCTCTCCGAGCCCGAGGTCGAGCGGCTGCTCGACGGGCCGGTGACATCCGACCCGCGCCGGCTGCGCGACCGTGCGCTCCTCGAGCTCCTGTACGGATGCGGCCTGCGCGCCTCCGAGGCGTGCGGGCTACGGATAGCCGATGTGAATGCCGATGAGGGCTTCGTGCGGGTGACCGGGAAAGGCGGCAAGGAGCGAATCGTGCCGCTCGGCGGCGCGGCCGCAGACGCCCTCGGCCGCTATCTGCGCGAGGGCCGGCCGCGGCTCGGCCCGGCCGCCGGCGACCGCGTCTTCGTGAGTGTTCGCGGCAGGCCCCTCGGGCCGACCGACGTCCGCCGCGCCCTCCGGCGCGAGCTCGCCGCCGCCGGGCTCGCGCAGCGCTCGCCGCACGCCCTCCGCCACACGTTCGCCACGCACCTGCTCGAGCACGGCGCGGATCTGCGCAGCATCCAGGAGCTCCTCGGCCATGCATCGGTGGGCACGACCCAGGTATACACGCATGTGAGCGTGCGCCATCTGCGGGCTGCGCACGCCGCCTCCCACCCGCGGGCACGATGAGCGACGACTCGGTTTCGATCTGGGACGACTACAAGCGGACGGGCGACAAGCGCCTGCGCGACCGCCTGATCCTCACCTACGCGCCGCTCGTCAAGTACGTGGCCGGACGGCTCGGAACGGGCCTCCCCGCCCACGTCGACGAGGGCGACCTGGTGTCGTACGGCCTGCTCGGCCTCATGAACGCGATCGAGCGCTTCGATCCCCACCGCGACACGAAGTTCGAGACCTACGCCATCAGCCGGATCAAGGGCTCGATCATCGACGAGCTGCGGTCGATGGACTGGGTTCCGCGGTCGGTGCGAAGCCGCGCGCGCGAGATCGAGCGCGGGATCGTCGAGCTGGAGCACCGTCTGCACCGGCCGCCGTCCGACGAGGAGATCGCGGCGCACCTCGGCATCAGCGACGCCGAGTTCCAGGACAGCCTGACCCAGATCTCGCGCTCGTCCGTCGCGGCGCTCGACGAGCTGTGGACGATCTCGTCCTCGGGCGGCGACACGGTCTCGTTGATCGACACGCTCCAGGATCCGAACGCCGACGACCCGTCGACCGAGATGACCCGCACCGAGGTCCGCGAGGCGCTGGCCGGCGCGATCGGCAAGCTTCCGGACCGGGAGAAGACGGTCATCACGCTCTACTACTACGACGAGCTCACCCTGCGCGAGATCGGCGAGGTGCTCGGCGTAACCGAGTCGCGGGTCTCCCAGCTCCACACGAAGGCCATCCTGCGCCTCAAGGCAAAGCTCCAGGGCAACCTCGAGCGTGCATCGGCCGAGCGGTTCCGGTAGCTCTTGCCCGGCCTCGCGCGATAACCTCCGGCGCGTCCAACCTGATTCGCCTGGAGGCCACGCATGCCTGGAACGGAGCCCGGCAAGATCCGAAACGTCGCCGTGATCGGCCATCGCGGCACGGGCAAGACCTCGCTCGTCGAGGCCCTGCTGTTCGAGGCGGGAACCGTGAACAGGCTCGGCAGCGTGACCGAGAAGACGACGGTCTCCGACTATGACGACGAGGAGCGCCGGCGCGGGATGTCGATCTCGGCGACCGTCACGCACCTCGACTGGGACGGCCGCACGATCAACCTGATCGACTGCCCCGGCGAGCCCAGCTTCCAGGCCGACGTCCTGGGCGCGCTCAGAGTGGTGGAGGGCGCGATCATGACGGTGTCCGGCGTGATGGGCGTCGAGGTGGGCACCGAGCGGCTCTGGAAGCGCTGCGACGAGCTCGGCCTCGCCCGGCTCGTGCTCGTGAACCTGCTCGATCGCGAGCGGGCCGACTTCTTCACGACCCTCGAGGCGCTCCAGGAGCGGCTCTCGCCGAAGTGCGTCGCCGTCGAGCTTCCGATCGGCCGCGAGCACGAGTTCCACGGCGTGATCGATCTCGTCCACATGGTCGCCTACGACCACGGCGAGGGGGCCGGCCGCGACGAGCCGATCGACATCCCCGACGACCTGCGCGCGACGGCCGACGAGTACCACGACAAGCTGATGGACGTCGTGTCGGAGACCTCCGACGAGCTGATGGAGCGCTACCTCGAGGGCGGCGAGATCACCCGCGAGGAGATGGCGGAGGCGCTCAAGGGGCTCGTGACCGAGGGCCAGCTCTTCCCGGTCGGCTGCGGCGCCGCGACCCAGAACATCGGCTCCCACGGCCTCCTCGACCTCATCGTCGAGGGGCTTCCGTCGCCGCTTCGCGCCCGCAACCTGCCCGAGGTCGGGGACGCCGGCGTGGTCGCATATGTGTTCAAGACGATCGCCGACCCGTACTCCGGCAAGCTGAACCTGATGCGCGTCTTCGCGGGCGAGGTGCGATCCGACTCGACGCTCGTCAACAACCACACCCACTCCAAGGAGCGGATCGGCGCGCTCCTCACCATCCAGGGCAAGGAGCACGTGCAGACGGACGTCCTCGGCACCGGCGCGATCGGCGCCGTCGCCAAGCTCAAGGAGACGGGCACGGGCGACGTTCTGTCCGACTCCGACGCAGCGGCCGAGATCGAGCCGCTCGGCGTGCCGGCGCCGGTCGTGTCGTTCGCGATCGAGCCCAAGCACAAGGGCGACGAGGAGAAGGTCGCGAGCGCGCTTCGCCGGCTCCAGGAGGAGGACCCGGCTCTCGACGTCCACCGCGATCCGCAGACCGGCGAGCAGATCGTCGCGGGCCTCTCGCAGATGCATGTGGAGGTCATCCTGGAGCGGATGCACCGCCGGTTCGGCGTCGAGGTCAACCTGCATCCGCCGCGCGTGCCGTACCTCGAGACGATCCGGAAGCCCGCGCGCGCCCAGGGCCGCTACAAGAAGCAGACGGGCGGGCGGGGCCAGTTCGGCGACTGCCACATCCAGCTCGAGCCGCTGCCCGGCCACGAGGGCTACGAGTTCGTCGACAAGATCGTCGGCGGCGTCATCCCGCAGGGGTTCCGCCCGGCCGTCGACAAGGGCATCCAGGAGGCGATGACGCGCGGCGAGCTGGCGAGCTGCCCGGTCGTCGGGATCAAGGTGACGCTCGTCGACGGCTCCTACCACACGGTCGACTCGTCGGAGATGGCGTTCAAGATCGCCGGGTCGATGGCGTTCAAGAAGGCCTTCGCCGACGCCGATCCGGTGCTGCTCGAGCCGATCATGAGCCTCCACATCACCGTGCCGGACGAGTCGGTCGGCGACGTGATCGGTGACATGACCAGCCGCCGCGGGCGCGTGCTCGGGATGGATCCGGCGTCGGGTGTTTCCACGGTCCATGCCGAGGTGCCGATGGCCGAGGTGCTGGCGTACGCGCCCGACCTCACCTCGATGACCGGCGGGCGCGGCGACTACTCGATGAGCCTCCTGCGCTACGAGGAGGTGCCGGGGCACGTCGCGCAGGGCCTGATCGCCGCCGCCGCCAAGGAGAAGGAGCTGGCAAGGGCGTAGCCGTCTCGGCTGCCGCCGCGGCTACGGCTGCGACACGATCTCGATCCGCACCCGCTGCCAGCCCACAAGGCCGATGTTCCGGGCGGCGTGCTGGGACAGGTCGAGCACCCCGTGGCCGAAGGGGCCGCGGTCGTTCACCCGGACAGTCACGGACTTGCCCGTCACCGTGCTCGTGACGCGGAGCATCGTGTTGAACGGCAGCCACGGGCTGGCCGCCGTCAGCTTGTGCGGGTCGAAGATCTCGCCGCTCGCGGTCGGGTCGCCGGCGAAGCCCGGCCCATACCAGGTGCAGTCTCCGTAGAAGACACGCCCGGTCGGCGTGCCGCCGGTGCTTGTGCCGCCGTCGCTCTTGGCGAGCCGGTCGCGCCGGGTGTGCTCGGCGGCGAGCCGGGCGCGCATGCGGGCTGTGATCGACGCGAGGATGTTGTGGCGCGCCGCGATCGCCGCATCGATCCGGCTCGTGGCCGCCACGATCTCGGCGATCTGGCTTCGCTGCGAGGCGATCTGGTCGTTAAGGCGGGCCTCGGTCGCCGACAGGGTCGCCGTCTCTGCGGAGATCCGGCGGATGAGCGCCGCCTCGCTGGTGTCGATCCGGTCGAGCACGTCCATCCGGTCGACGAGATCGGCGAAGGACACCGCTCCGAGGACGTACGCCGTGGTGTCGGGCGCACCCGCCTTGTAGTCGCCGACGACCTCGGTGGCGAGCGCCGACCGGGCGGCCGTGAGCTGCGAGCGCTCCTCGGCGATCGTGGCCCGGGCCGCGCTGATCGCGGTGACGAGGTCGTCCAGACGCGCGCGCGCGGAGTCGCGCTTCCGCACGAGGTCCGCGCGGCGCGCGTCCAGCCGGTCGAGCTGGCGCATCACCAGGGCCGCCGCGGTGCGGTCGGTCTGCACCGAGCCCTGGGCCTGCGCCGGGAGGATCGCGCACGCGGCAGCCACTCCCACCGCGAGGAGCTGCCGCCGTGCCGCAGTCCGTGGTTCTTGCGCCAACATCCCCCCTCTCGGACTCGCGGGACCCTACCACCCGACCGCGGGCCGGCGGCTCGTCGCGACCCGCGGCGCGTCGCACGTTGCGGCACAATTGTGGCCGCTCGGTATACTCGGGGGCCTGTCCGGACCCGTGCGTGGGCGCGCGATGAACCGCATTCACCGGAACGACATCGAGACCATGTGCGCCGTCTGCGGGCGCACGATGCTGCTGGGCGAGCGGCTCGTGACCTTCCATCGTCTGGAGGGCTCAGACGCCCGTGTCTGCGAGCTCTGCATCGACGAGGCCGAGGTGCGCGGCTGGGTCCGTGAGGGTACTCCGACGGTGCCGTTGCGCGGCCTCGAACCGCCCCGGTCGAAGGGGCTGAAGGGGCTGCTCGGGCCGCGCCGGCGGCCGGTGAGCCCGGCGCCGCTCGACCCGGACGAGCTCCCGGACGACCCCCGCGGCGCGGTCGAGGCGGGCGTCGAGCTCTTCAACGAGAGCGGACATCCCCGCACCGTCTCGGGCATCGCGCGAACGCTCGGCGATCCACGCGTCAGCGTCGTCCAGCGCAACGCGAGCGAGATCGTCGTGACCGTCGCCTGGGATCTCTCCTGGTACCAGTACCGGATCGACATGCTCGGGCCGCGGCCGGTGACCCTGCTGCGGCGCGGCGAGGAGCTCGCCGAGATCGAGACGCGCTTCCAGGCCTGGAACGCCACCGTAGAGGCCGACGGCACCGTCGCCCTCGCCAGCTAGCCGTTCAGCCCTCGGAGTCGAACGCCTCGATTGGCGGAAACGTCCCGAGCGCGCGCGGCCGGCGGCGGTCGCGGATCTCGCGGCGCTCATCGGCGACGTCCGCCGCGCCGCGGCGGCGGTCGTTCTCCCCGCCCTCGCGGCGGTCGACGATCACCTGCACGTTGGGGTTTCCGGCGTAGTGCTCGGTCATCCGATCGAGCAGCTCGGCCTCGAGCTCACGCGGTATCACGCAGTAGATCACCCATGAAGTAGACACCGGCCGGCCGGCCGCCGTCAAGGGGTATGCTCGCGGAATGGCCGTGCCGAGCGGATTGGAGTGCCTCCGCTGCCGCAGGCGGTATCCGATCGTGCCGATGCCGGCGGGATGTCCCTCGTGCTCGACGGAGGGCACGCCTTCGAACGTGGCGCCGGTCTACGCCCGGATGACCCCGCTCAAGCCCGGGAAGGCGACCGGCCCGGGGATGGGGCGGTATCTCACCCAGCTTCCCGTCGGGCGCGACCGGCTGGTGACGATGGGGGAGGGCGACACGCCGCTTCTGGCAACGCAGGCGCTCGGCCCGCAGCTCGGCCTGCGCCGGCTCCTCATCAAGGACGAGCGCCAGAACCCGACGGGGACATGGCGCGACCGCTTCGCCGCCCTCGCCGTGTCGCAGATCGAGGACTCGAGCGTCACGATCGGCGGCGCGGGCGACGAGGCGCAATGCGTCTCGCTCGCCAGCTACGCCGCCCGGGCGGGCCTGCGCTCGGTCAGCCTCGTCGACACGGCGGTGTCCGAGCGCACGCGCGACGCGATCGAGGCGGTCGGCGGCCGGGTGGTGGGGGTGAGGAACCCGGAGGGCCGCTGGCCGCTCCTGGCCGATGCCGAGCGCACGCTCGGCTGGCGCGCCGTCTCGAACCGGGCCTCGCCGCCGATCGGCAGCGATCCGCTCGCGATCGAGGGCTACCGCACCATTGCCTACGAGATCGCCGAGCAGCTGCGCTTCGGCGCGCCCGACCTCGTGATCGCCCCGGCCGGTCTCGGAGACGGGCTCCAGGGGATCTGGCGCGGGTTCCGCGAGCTGGTCTCGTGGGGCCTCCTCGACCGCATCCCGCGCATGGTTGCAGTGGAGATCGGCGGCGCCGTTGCGAGCGCGTTGGCGAGCGGCAAGGACTGGGTCGCGCCCACGGGGTTCGTCGAGTCTCCGGCGCGCGCGCTGGCCGGCGTCACCGGCACCGTCCAGACGCTGCACGCGGTCGTCGAGTCGGAGGGGCTCGTCGTGCGGGTGTCCGACGCAGAGCTCGAGCAGGCCCGGATGCAGATGGGCGAGCTTGAGGGGACCTGGATCGACCTCGCCGCGGCCGCTCCGATCGCGGCCGTCATCAAGCTCGCGCAGCGGGGCGACGTCCCGGCGAGGACCGTGGTGGTCGCCGTCGTCACCGAACACGGGGTCCATGACGAGTCGTCCGTCGCCACCGGCACGCTTGAGACCGTCGACGGCCGCGTCGACGACCTCCTGCGCGTGCTGGCGGTGCGGGGTGAGTGACGCAGTCCGGCTGTGGGTCGACGGCGGCTCGCGCGGGAATCCCGGCCCCGCCGCGACCGGCTACCGCATCGAGGACGGCGACGGCACCGTCCTTGCCGAGGCGGGCGAGGCGATCGGTGTCGCAACCAACAACGTCGCCGAGTACCGGGCGCTGATCGCCGGCCTGCGGGCGGCCGCCGAGCTCGGAGCCCGCGAGGTCGAGGTGCGGGCCGACTCGCAGCTTCTCCTGCGTCAGATGACCGGCGCCTACCGGGTGAAGAACGCCGCGCTCCAAGAGCTCTGGATCGAGGCGCGCCGGGCCGCGGCGGCGTTCGACGCCGTCCGCTACATGGAGATTCCACGGGCCGAGAACGCCGCCGCTGACCTCCAGGTCAACCTGGCGCTCGACGCTGCGGCGCCCTGAGCGCGGGTATACTGACCGCTCTCCAGCGGCTGTAGCTCAGTTGGCTAGAGCGTCTGCTTGCCATGCAGAAGGTCGAGGGTTCGAGCCCCTTCAGCCGCTTTTTTCCGCTCAACCAAGCCGTTTCCGGCGATTTTGAAGGGGCTAGCAACTCGGGCTCGACCAGGATACAGAACGGGACGCGACGATGAAGGTTTGTATTGTCGGAGCCTCCGGGAAGCTCGGGCGGTACATAGTCCAGCACGCGCTGGATCGCGGCTATGAGGTGGTTGGGGTGTGTCGCGAGCAGAGCGTGGGGAAGCTCGACCCGTTCAAGGGGCGGATCACCGTCGTTCCGGGGGCGACGGACGATCGCGAGGTCATCGCCCACGCCGTGGAGGGGTGCGGCGGAGTGCTCGTCGTACTCGTTCCGCGAGGTGTCCATGGGTACTCGACGGGCACCGCCCAGGCGGTGCTCGACTATTCGCCGCCCGGGGCGCGGCTCGTGTTCTCGTGCGGATGGCACATCACGCGCGACGGCCAGGACGTGTACCCGTGGAAGCTGAGGACGATCGTCAGGGTCTTCGGGCCGGTCGCGCGTCTCACGCGCTTCGCAGACCTGGACGATCAGGTGGAGGCGTGCCGGCGCGTGTTCGCAAGCGACACGCGGTGGACGGTGGTCCGTGGCAGCGACCTCGAGGAAGGCGAGAGTCAGGGCCTGCCGGTCTGGAGCCGGCACGTGGGCGACCCCATCCTCGAGAGCAACATCACGCGCCGTGTGGACTTCGCACTGTTCATGGTCGAGGCCCTCGAAAACGACGATCTCGTCCACGAGGCCCCGGCAATCGTCGGCTGCCAGACTCCATCGGCGCTCGCGCAAGCCGCGGCCTGAGTCCCCCAGCTCTCATTCGAGACGGTGCTTTGCGCGAGAAGCAGGAGTCG
>DATIDU010000139.1:0-17759 GCA_035456145.1 Gaiellales bacterium
GCCTGAAACACCGGCGCCTGTCGCTAATGTTTCAAGCCCCACCCGAACCGATCCACCCGCCGTCACGAATACGCGCATATGCAACCCACCGCCCGCGCGGCCGGGCCGGCCAGTAGCATCGCTCGAACCGTGCCGGGCCCACCCACACCCTCCCTCCTCACGCTGGGCCCGCGCGGAACGCCGCGCGCGGCGGTGGTCATCGCCCACGGCGGGAAGTCGCGCAGCACGGCGCGCGACTCGAACCTGCGCTCGCCGGCGCTTCGCATGCTGCCGTTCCTGCTCGATCTCGCTCGGAGCGGGCGCCGCCTCGGACTCGCCTCGCTTCAGCTCCGCTACCGGCTGGTCGGCTACAACGAAGGCGACCCTGTGGCAGATATGAAGTGGGCGCTCGACCGCGTCGCGGAGCGCTACGACGTCCCCGTGTGCCTGCTCGGCCACTCGATGGGGGCACGGGCGGCGCTCAGGGCGGCCGGTCACCCATCGGTCGTTTCGGTCGTCGCGCTCGCGCCGTGGTGCCCGCCGGCCGAGCCCGTGGAGCAGCTCAGGGACCGGACGATCGTGATCGCCCACGGGGAGCGCGACCGCATCACCGACCCGGCCCGATCGCTCGACTTCGCCCGCGAGGCCCAGCCGGTCGCGGCCCGCCTGGCCCGGTTCGAGCTGCGCGGCACTGGGCACACCATGCTCCAGCGGCTGCCGGTGTGGCAGTCGCTCGCCCGCCGGCTCGCGCTGGGGACGCTCGGGCTGCGCCCGCTCGAGACCCAGCTCGCAGCCGCCTTCGCGCTCCCCGCCGACCAGGCGGTGCGGGTGTCCGGGTGATCTGGATCCCCCGCATCGTGGGCGTCCTCACGGCGCTCTACGGCGTGAGTGCGATCCTCATGCCGGGCGTCATCGGCCGCCACGGCGGCTACCCCGGCTGGGAGTCGCGCGAGTCCGGCGTGCGGCTGCTCTCGGCCGTGGTCGGCGTCCGCGACCTGGTCTCGGGCGTCGCGATCGTGGCTGCGCCGCGCGGCGACGCCCTGCTGGCGGCGCTCGCCGCCCGGGTGGCATTCGACCTCGCCGACTGCGTCGCGTTCGGGACGCTCCTCCCCTCCCCCGCCGCCCGCCGCAAGATCGCGGCGGTCGCCGGCGCGTGGGCCGCCCTCGCCGCCGTCTCGACCCTCTTCGCGACGTGATGGGCGAGCGGCTCGACATCGCGGTGGTCGGAAGCGGCGTGGCCGGCCTCACCGCCGCGCACGTCCTCGGCCGCCGCCACCGGGTGACCCTGTACGAGCGCGACGACCGCCTGGGCGGGCACGCCAACACGATCGCCGTGCGCGGCGAGGGGGGCCGCGAGGTCGCGCTCGACACCGGCTTCATCGTCCACAACGAGCGCACCTACCCCACCCTGCTTCGGCTCTTCGCCGACCTGGGCGTGACGACGCAGGAGTCCGACATGAGCTTTTCGGTGCGCTGCGAGGGCTGCGGGCTGGAGTACGCCGGAGCGCGCGGCATGCAGGGCGTGATGCCGCGGGCTTCGGTGCTCGGGCGACCCCGCTACCTGCGCATGCTGGCCGAGGTCAAGCGCTTCCACCGCCACGCCCGCGCCGTCCTTCGCGACCCCGGCGCCGACCGGCTTACACTGGGGGAGTTCCTGGCCGAGGGCGGGTACTCGAGGTACTTCACCGACCACTTCATGCTCCCGCTCACCGGCGCCGTCTGGTCGAGCTCCCCGTCCACCGTCCGCGCCTATCCGGCCCGCTACCTCATCCGCTTCTTCGCCAACCATGGGATGCTGACAGTGACCAACTCGCCGCAGTGGAAGACCGTCGCCGGCGGAAGCCGCGTCTACGTGGAGGCGATCGCAAACCGGCTCGACCGCGTGCTCGTGTCGACGCCCGTGCAGCGCATCGAGCGCACGTCCGCCGGCGTCGTCGTGAACGGCGAGTGGCGCCACGACCGGGTCGTGATCGCGGCGCATCCCGACCAGGCCCTCCTGATGCTCGCCGACCCGAGCGCCGCCGAGCGGCGCGCGCTGGGAGCATGGACGTATTCGACGAACCAGACCGTTCTTCACACCGACGGCTCGCTGCTCCCGCAGGCGCACGGAGCGCGGGCGTCGTGGAACTACCTGCTCGACACCTGCTCGACGAGCCAGCCCGACGTGCACGTCACCTATCACCTGAACCGCCTCCAGGCCCTGACCGAGCCGCTCGACTACTGCGTCACGCTGAACCAGACGACCCGGATCGAGCCGGGCCGCGAGCTGCGCCGGATGATCTACGAGCATCCCGTCTACACCCACGCCAGCCTGGCCGCGCAGGCCGAGCTGCCGGTGATCCAGGGCGACCGCGGCACCTACTACTGCGGCGCCTACCACGGCTGGGGCTTCCACGAGGACGGCTGCATCTCGGGCCTCCGGGCCGCGCTCGCGATGGGATGCGCCTGGTGAGGTCGTGCCTGTACGAGGGGCACGTGGTGCACGACCGGCGCACGCCTGTCAGGAACCTCTTCCGCTACGGCGTCTACATGTGGCTCGTCGACCTCGACGAGCTGGGCGCGCTCAACCGGCGGCTGTGGGCGTTCGGCTCGAGCCGCCGCGCCGTGACGACGATCCGAAGCCGCGACCACCTCGGCGACCCCAACCGACCGATCCGCGCGAACGTCGACGCCTATCTGCGACTGCACGGGATCGACCTTGAGGGCGGCGCCGTCCGGCTCCTCACGAACGCCCGCGTGCTGGGCTATGTCTTCAACCCACTCTCGGTCTTCTACTGCCACGGCCCCGGCGGCGAGCTCAGGTGCGTCGTTGCCGAGGTGCACAACACCCGTGGCGAGCGGTACTGCTATCTCCTTCGCCCGGGCGAACGCGGACAGGCCGAGACGGAGAAGGAGTTCTACGTTTCGCCGTTCCTCACGGTGGACGGCCGCTACCGGATGACGCTCGCGCCGCCCGGCGAGCGGCTCTCGGTACAGATGGGGCTCGAACAGGACGGCGAGCGCGTCTTCGCCGCCTCGCTCACCGGGAAGCGGCTCCCGTTGACCAACCGGTCGCTGGGGCGGATGCTGGTCCGGTATCCGCTCATGACCGCGAAGGTGACGACCCTCATCCACTTCCAGGGCCTGCGCCTTCACCGGCGCGGCGTCGCACACGTGCCGCACCGCCGCCACGCGCCCCAGGAGGGCGTCGGATGAGCGCCACCACGCAACTCCAGGGCAGGGCGCGGAATTGGGTGCCTGACCCCGTCATTGCGCCGGCACGAGCCGGGATCGCGCGGGCGCTCTTCCTGCGCGCCGCGCGAACGCTCCCGGTCGGGTCGCTCTCCGTCGTCCTGCCGGACGGCCGCACGGCCGTCGCGGGGCGGCCGGACGCACCGAGGATGATGGTGCACCGCGATGAGTTCTTCCACCGGCTCGGCGCGCACGGCCGGATCGGGTTCGGCGAGGCCTACATGGCAGGCGACTGGTCGGCCGACGACCTGGCCGGGACGCTCACGGCGTTCGCCGGCTCTCTCGGCCGGCTCGCCCCGGCGCCGTTTCGTCGCATCGGCCGCGTGCTCGACCGCCGCCTGCCGGCGAACGAGGAGAACACGCCCGAGGGCGCGGCCCGCAACATCGCCAGCCACTACGACCTCTCGAACGAGCTCTTCGCGCTCTTCCTGGACGAGACGATGACCTACTCGTGCGCCGTCTTCGAGCCGGGCGACACGCTCGAGACCGCCCAGCGGCGCAAGTACGAGGCGCTGGCCGAGCTGGCGGACGTCGGCCCAGGCCACCACGTGCTCGAGATCGGAACCGGCTGGGGCGGCATGGCGATCCACCTCGCGACCACCCGCGGCTGCCGGGTCACGTCGGCCACGATCTCTCAGGCACAGGCGTCGCTGGCGCGGGACCGGATCGCCGCCGCCGGGGTCGACGACCTGGTCGACGTCGTCCTCCACGACTACCGCGCGATCGAGGGGACGTACGACCGGATCGTTTCGGTCGAGATGTTCGAGGCCGTCGGCGAGCGCTACTGGCCGGAGTTCTTCGCCTGCTGCGACCGCTACCTGCGCCCGGCCGGCGCAATGGCGATGCAGACGATCACGATGCCGCACCGCCGCTTCCTGGCCACGCGGCGGACGTACGGCTGGGTGCACAAGTACATCTTCCCGGGCGGCCTGATCCCGTCCGAGGCAGCCATCGACCGCGCCCTGCGCGACGGCTCGAGCCTGCGGGTGGCGGCCACGAGCGAGATCGGGCACTTCTACACGACGACGCTGCGCATGTGGCGGGAGCGGTTCGCGGCCCGGGCCGACGAGGTGGCCGCGCTCGGTTTCGACACCACCTTCCGGCGGATGTGGGAGTTCTACCTCGCCTACTGCGAGGCCGGGTTTGCAACCGGCGCGCTCGGCGACGTCCAGTTGCGGCTGGCGCGGACGTGAGGCTGGGCGGCCGGCGGGTCTGGGTCACCGGCGCGTCGAGCGGGATCGGCGCCGCGCTGGCCCGGGAGCTCGCCCGGCGGGGCTGCCGGGTCGCCGCCAGCGCCCGCCGCGCCGACCGGCTCGAGGCACTCGGCCCGCGCATCCTGCCCGTGCCGCTCGACGTCACCGACCGCGACGCCGTGCTCGCCGCCGAACGGCGCATCCGCGACGAGCTGGGCGGGATCGACATCGCCGTTCTGAACGCCGCGTACTGGCGGCAGTTCACCGTCGATGCGTGGGACTCCGAGGTGCTGCGCGCGCACTTCGACACGAACGTGATGGGGCTCGCCCACGGCGTCGAGGCGGTGCTGCCCGAGATGCGCCGCCGCGGGTCGGGCACGATCGTCGGCATGGCCAGCGTCGCCGGCTACCGCGGCTTCCCCCGCTCCGAGGCGTACGGCGCAACGAAGGCCGCGGAGATCAACATGCTCGAGGCCCTGCGGATCGACCTGCGCCCGCTCGGGATCACGGTGCAGACCGTCTGCCCGGGCTTTGTCCGCACCGACCTCACGGCCAAGAACACCTTCCCGATGCCGTTCATGATCGAGGCCGACGACGCCGCCCGCCGGATCTGCCGCGGCATCGAGCGCGAGAAGGCCGAGATCGTCTTCCCGTTTCCGATGATGGTCGGGATGAAGGCGCTGCGGCTCGTGCCGGTGCGGCTCTACACCGGCGTCTTCGGGGCGGGGCTCAGGCGAGGGCGGAACATGTGACCCACTGGCCGCTGCTCATGTCCCTGCCGGGGGCGACGCTGTTCGAGGTGGGCGACTGGGGCATCCGCCGGGTCGAGTTCTACGACGACGTCGAGCTCGTCCAGTCGTGGCGCTCGTTCCTGGAGGCGCCCGGGAGATACCTGCGCCACCTGCTCGACTGATACGGTTGCCCGCGATGACGAACCACCTGGGTCCGGGCCAGACCCTCGCCGCCGGCCACGAGCTGCATGCGCCCACGCGGCCGGTGACGCTCGTCATGCAGCCCGACGGCGACCTCGTCCTCCTGAAGTCGGGCGCTGAGCGGCTGTGGGCGTCGGGCACCGCCGGGAAGGGCGCGACGCACGCCGAGATGCGACCCGGCGGGAACCTCGCGCTGGTCGGGAAGCGCAAGGTCGTGTGGGAGACGAAGACCAACGGCCACCGCGGCGCGAGCCTCGTCGTCCAGGACGACGGCGTCCTCGTGGTCCGCGGCAGCGACGGCGCCGACGTGTGGGAGTCCGGCTCGGCGACCGAGTGGGCCGCCGCGGCCGGCGACCGGCTGCGAGCGACGGAGGCGCTCTTCCCTGGCGCCTCGCTCACCGCCAAGACCCGCCCGCTCACGCTGACCCTCCAGCCCGACGGTGACCTCGTCCTCGCCGCTTCGGGAGTGCCGGTCTGGTCGACGGGCACCGCCGGGAAGTCCGTGACGAGCGCCGTGATGCAGGCGGACGGGAACCTCGTCCTGCACGGCCCGGCCGGCGCGGTGTGGTCGTCGGACACGGGTGACACGCCCGGCGCGCGGCTCGTCCTGCGCGACGACGGCACCGCCGCGATCATCGGCAAGAAGAAGGCCGTGCGCTGGTTCACCCCGACTCCGGTCTGGCCGCCCGGCGGCCGCATTGACACGCTGTGGCCGCCGGATGGGTTGGCGCCGAAGGAACGGCTGCGCTCGCCGTCGGGCGCCCTCGAGCTCGTCCTCCAGTCCGACGGAAACCTCGTCCTCTACGACTCCGGAACGGCCATCTGGGCCTCCGGCACGAACGGCCGCACTGTCACTCAGGCGGTCATGCAGGGCGACGGCGACCTGGCCCTGGTCGGGCCCGCCGGCGTCGTCTGGGACACCCGGACGACCGGCAACCCGGGCGCGCGGCTCGTGCTCCAGGACGATGGCAACGCGGTCGTGTATGCGATCGACGGCCGTCCCATCTGGTCAACGGGCACCGCCGAGCGCCGCCGCAGCCTCGGCTTCGACATGCAGCACCAGCTCCAGACCAACTGGTGCTGGTCGGCGGTCTCGACGAGCGTCAGCCACTTCTACAACCCCGCCAGCCCCTGGACGCAGTGCGGCGTGGCGAACGCCGAGCTCGGCCAGACGGCCTGCTGCGCGGACGGATCCACGGCCGCCTGCAACCGGGACTGGTATCTCGACCGCGGGCTGTCGCGGGTCGGGAACCTCCAGAGCTGGTCCGGTGCCGCCGCGCCGCTCAGCGAGGTCGAGCACGAGGTGAACGCGGGCCGCCCGCTGGGCGTCCGCATCGGCTGGCAGGGAGGCGGCGGGCATTTCGTCGTCCTCGCCGGGTACGACGACCCCGGCACCGGGCCGGGCTTCCTGCGCGTCGAGGATCCCTGGTACGGGCCGTCGCGGATGGCCTATTCCGCGTTCCGAAACGCCTACCAGGGCAGCGGGTCGTGGACGCACACCTACCACACCAAGACCTGATGCCAATCGAATACGGAAAACCGCCCGCCGACGCCGAGAAGGCTGCGGCCGCCGGCGTGGTCGAGGTGCACCGCGCCGAGGCGCCCGGCCGGGCCAGGGCACGGACGCTCCGGGACGTCGGCAAGGGCGGCCGCCGCCTGGCGGCGCCGCTCGCGGTCCACAACCTGCGCCTCTCCGATCTCGAGAAGCCCGGCCGGCTGGCCGACGCGCCGATGACCGCGTGGCGCTATCTGGTCGAGGAGGCCGGCGCGACGGTCGCGAGCGCCGAGGTGAGCGTCGACGCGAACGGCGCCGTCCGCGGCTTCGACCACCTGAACGAGGGCCCGTTCGTGAAGGCGACGGCGGCGGCCCAGAAAGCCGCGGCCAAGCTTCCGCAGGTGCGCGACGGCAACGTGGAGGCCCGCGTCATCCGGATCCCCGCGCTGTACGTGATGGCCCTCTGGCTCAAAAACCTCGACGGCGACGAGGACGTCGTGGTGCCGATGGCTCCCGCGCCTGCGTACCTCGAGGCGAACCGCCCCTACACCGAGCAGGAGTTCCTGAGGGCGCTGGCCGGGCCGGCGAAGGAACGCGCGAAGTTCTCGAACGCGCCCGAGGCGGGCTGAGGCTCAGCTTCCGTTCTTCGGGCCGTGGCCGCCGCCGTTCCCGCCCGCGGGATGGTCGGGGTGCGACGGGTGGCTCGGGTGCGACGGGTGCGACGGGTGGCTCGGGTGCGACGGATGGCTGGGGTGCGACGGATGGGTCGGGTGCGTGGGATGGGTCGGGTGCGAAGGATGCGTGCCCCCATTGCCGTTCCCGTGCTCGCCGGCGTGGCTCTTGCCGTCGCTCGCGGCCGTCGAGACGGCCACGCCGTGGCCGTTGCCCTTGCCGTTCTTCCCGGGGCCGTCATCGGCGGTGTCATCGCCCGTGCCGGCGCCCACGGGAGCGGCGGTGGCCGCCCCCGTGGTTGCCGATGCCTCCCCCTTGAGAGCGGCCGCCGCGGACGCGGCACGGGCGTGGTGACCGGACGGGCTCCCGACGAACGAGCCCACGCCGATGCGATCGAGAACCGCCGACACGGTTGCCGATCCGGCTCCGGTCGCCCCGGCCGCGTACGCCCCACCGGTCATCGCGCAGAATGCAACGGCGGCCAGCACAGGAATGCGGCGCCGCCCGGACCGCGTGCGTCGCACGGCCCGGCCGGTGGAGGTGGCCTGGGTGACCCCGAGGTCGGACGGACGACCTGCGGTGGATGCGGCGGGCACAGGCATACCCGCCGCGGTGCGTGCCGTTTCCAGCAGCTCCGCGACCGCTGCATAACCCGGAGGCGCGTCGGCGGGATCTACGACGCCGGCGAGCATCCGGTCTGCGGTCTCGTCGTCCAGTCGAACCGCTCTCATGGAAAGGAACAACGCGCGCGGGCTCATCGGCGTTACACCGTCCCGTCCCGGCGGGTGTCCTTTTCGAGCTCCTTCGCCAGGCGGCGCAGCGCGCGATGCTGGATCACGCGCACCGATCCCGGCGTCCGGCCCGTGAGATCGGCGACCTCCTCCGCGCTGTAGCCGCCCAGCACGCGCAGCAGGATCACCTCGGCCTGCGGAGCGGGAAGCCGCTTGATCCGCGCCACCGCGGCGGCGACGTCCTCGCCCGGCTCGTCATCGACGACCGGACGGTCGAGCTCGAACGCCCCCGGGGGCCGGAGCACCACCGACCGTTGCCACCAGCGGCGGCGGTGGTCGAGCGCCCTGCGGCGGGCGGTGGCCAGCACCCACCTGCGGAAGGCCTCGCCGTCGCCGCGGAACGCGCCCGCCCCGGCGACCACCTCGACCCAGACCTGGGAGGCGACGTCCTCCGCCACCCCGCGGCCCACCACGGCGCCGAGATAGCGCACGACGTCGCCGTGCACAGACGCGTACGCCTCCGCGACGCGAGCGTCGACGGAGGCGCCGCCCTCCGACGCCCACTGGGTTTCGTCGGCGAACCCTATCTGCGGCTCACCCTGTTTCTCTCGCCGGTCCACTCGCTGCCTCGCCTCAAGGGTACGCCACCTTTCGGCGCCTGTCGCATCCCGAACCGGGAGGGCCGCCCTGGCGGTGGCCCTCCCGATCCGAGCCGGCGAGGCCCTGGATAGATCACTTCGGAGGCGGCGGAACCAGGCAGATCGGCCCCGTGTCGCTGCCGACCGGGATGATCTGGAAGTCGCCCGTGCCGGTGATGTGCACGGTGACCGCCCCCGCCTGGCCGTTGTCGCTACCGATCTTCTTCTCACCCGGCGTCTTGCCCGGAGCCTGGGTGTACTTGATCGCGGTGCCGCCCGGATACGGACCGAACGTGAGTCCGGACCCGAGATCCTTCACGATCACCTCGCTGCCGCCGGTGTTCCCGATCTGGTAGAAGCCGTCGGGGTTCTCGCCGCCGTTCGGATTCGTGCCCGGCGGCGTGAGGCCGGCCGGCGGGATGGTCTTCCCGTGCGGGTTCACGTACTCCACGCACTGGCCGGCGTACTGATCGTCGGATGCCGTCTGCGTGCTTGAGCCCCCGCCGACGGCGGTGTCGACGGCGTTCAAGGCGTAGCCCACGCCGCCGAAGCTCAGGAACGCCGCCGCGGCTCCCGCCGTCATGACGAGCGCCAGCACCGGGCGCCCCCCGCGCCCGGCCCTCGGGCCGCCGACCCGTTCGGCGATCTCGCGCTCGAACCCGGCATCGGGCCGGGGCCGCTCCGCGCGGAGCGCCGCTTCGATCGCGGAGAGCTCTTCCCCGCGGTCCCGGAACCACTTCATCGATGCCTCCTGCGTCGGGTCGGTGTGCCTGTAACGTGAAACACCGTCGCCACCGGCGTCTTTGTTACACGCAACCGCGGAGGGTCTTTCGCCACCCTACAAGAGGTTAGGATCCGCGTCGTGACGGCGGTCTCATGGAAGGCCATCCAGCACGGATGGCGCGTGCGGTCGAGCGACGGCGAGGACGTCGGCGTGGTCTTCCTCGTCGTCGGCGATGAGAACGCCGACATCTTCGACGGGCTGGCGATCACGCATCACAGAGGCTTCGCGGT
Source organism: Gaiellales bacterium (assembly GCA_035456145.1). Classification (GTDB taxonomy): domain Bacteria; phylum Actinomycetota; class Thermoleophilia; order Gaiellales; family JAICJC01; genus JAICJC01. The sequence goes on from DATIDU010000139.1 coordinate 9,886, forward strand.
CCACAACTACGCCGATCGTCCGCACTACGCCGAGGCCTCACAGGTCGGGAGCATCGACGACTCGGGCGAGGTGACGCTGGCGATCACCGCGGACGCGGCCAGGAGCCTGCCACTGCACGACCCGCCGCCGAGCGAGCAGATCGTGCCCGAAGATGCCTCCTTCGTCGACCGCGTCCGGAGCGAGTTCGAGCACTTGACGGGCGAGGATCGCACGAACTGACGGACGCAGGCGTCCCCTCAGGGGACGAGCGGCTTCGTGTCGAAGTATTCGGAGAGGCGGGCGATGCGGCCGTCTCGCAGCTCGACCCGAATCGCGAAAGGGAAGTCGAACCGGTCGCCGCCGTCGCGCAGCCTCGACGCGAAGAAGCCGACGGCGAGCACATGGTCGCCGTCCTCCACCACGGGATCGAGGGTGACGCGGCAGTCCTCGATGGCGCCCATGCCCTCGGCAAGGCCGGCCCTGATCGCGTCGGGTCCGGCGAGCGGCGCCGGGTAGAGCGGGTCCTCGTAGACGCCGTCGGCCGCAAAGAGGCTCGCCGCCGCGTCCGGATCGCCCACCTCCCAGGCGTCGCAGACCGCGCGGAGGGCTTCGGCCGGGGTCATGCGATGATGCTACAAGGTGCTGCACCCGACCATCCGCCGGTCGCCCTACTTCGAGCGCACGCTCTCCCACGGCGCCTGCGACTTCATGGTCTACAACCACACCTACATGCCGATGGGCTACGGCCGCGACCCGCGGGAGGACTACCGCGCCCTTGTCGAACGGGTGACGCTGTGGGACGTCGGCGCCGAACGCCAGTGCGAGCTGCGCGGGCCGGGTGCGCTGGCGCTCGCGGACCACCTGGCGCCGCGGCGGCTCTCGGACCTCGAGGTGGGCGAGTGCCGCTACACGCCGGTCTGCGACCGGGCCGGCGCGATCATGTGCGAGTGCATCGTCCTTCGGCCGTGGGAGGACGTCGTGTGGTTCTCCCACTCCGACGTCGACCTGACGCTGTGGGCGGCGGGCGTCGCGCTCGCGCGCGGCGACGACGTGACGGTCGCCGAGGCCGACATCGCACCGCTCCAGCTCCAGGGGCCGCGGGCGGCGGAAGTCCTTGCCGGCGTCGCGGATGCGGATCCTGCGCGGCTCGGACGCCACCGCTGTGCGCCGACGCGGGTCGCGGGAGTCGAGGCGGTCGTCTCGAACACCGGGTGGAGCAGGGAGGCGGGCTACGAGCTCTACCCGCTCGGAAGCGACCGCGCGGCCGAGCTGTGGGACGCGCTGTGCGCGGCGGGCGAGCCGCACGGCCTCCTCGTCACCGGCCCCAACGTCGTGCGGGCCGTCGAGCAGGGGATCTCCGACACGCAGTACGCCACGAACTCCGGTATGAACCCGATCGAGGCGGGGATCGGGAACCTGCTCGACCTCGACCGCGACTTCATCGGTGGCGACGCCCTGCGGGCCGTGCGCGATGCCGGTCCGGCGCGGACGACCGTCGGACTCGTGTGCGACGGCGCGCCGTTCCCGGCGATGGAGCAGCACTGGCCGGTCGAGACGGGCACGGGCGAGCCGGCCGGCGTGGCCCGCTGGGCGGTCTACTCGTTCGCGCTCGAGCGGAACATCGCCGTGGCCCTGGTTGACGCCGGGCTTGACGCCGCCGGGCTGCTCGTCCAGGCGCCCGACGGGCCGCGGCTCGGCGAGCCGCACCCGATCCCGTTTCTCTAGCCGGATCCGAGGCGCGCGTACTCGGCGCGCGCATCCGCCTCCGACTCCACCGGCCGGTAGCGCCAGACGAGCCCATCACGGGCGACGAGCAGCCATTCCGCGGCCGCGTCGAGGTATCCGCCGGACTGGTTGGGCGCCCGGATGCGCGCCCGGATCAGGATGGCGTCTTCCGTGATCGGCGTCGCCGTCGACGAGTAGGCGTCGTAGCCGGCCCTCGCCGAGAGCTCCTCCCACCAGTCGCGGACGCCGTCGTGACCGCGGAAGACCCGCTCCTCTCCGAAGGCGACCGTCGTGAACTCCACCTCCGGGTGCATGAGCGCGAGGTAGCTCTCCAGGTCACGCCGCTCGAATTCCCGGGTGACGCGGGCATGCAGCTCCAGGACGTCCACGACGGACGCCAGTATGTCAAGCGCAGGTCAGGCCGGGCTTTCGGCCTCGAACTCGCGCAGGTAGCCCTCGAAGAGCCGGCGGTGCCCCTGCTCGTCGCGCAGGATGCCGATCACCATGTCCTGCGTGACCGGGTCGATGCCTTCGGTCTCCTCGATGATGTGCGTGTAGTGCTCGATCGCGCCGGTCTCGGCCTCGATCACGCCCCGGATGATGTGCACGATGTCCGTCTGGTGCTCCGGCGGCTGAAGGAAGGTCTGCTCGGCCGTGAAGTCCTTCGATCCCGGGACGACGCCGTAGAGCTCCTTGATCCGGGCCGCGAACTGGCGGGCGTGGCCCAGCTCCTCGTCGACGTCCTCCTCCAGCGACTCGACGATCTCGCGCGCGCGGACGCCGTCGGGGTTTGTCGACGCGGCCAGATAGCTCATCACCGTCTCGACCTCCATCCAGTAGGCCTTGGTGAGGAGGTCGATCACGTGCTCACGGGCATCCGACTGTGAGTCGGCGAGAATTCCTTGGGATGTCGTTGTCGTAGCCATGCCGGAGAGATACCCGGCGGAGCCCGGAGGTACACGCCTTTGGCCTGACTGGTGAAGATCGCGGTCCGGCGTCCGATCACATGTTATGAAGAAATTGTGACGGTCGCACCGTGATCAGCCTGCTCGCATCCAACCCGATTCTGCTGCTCTTCTTGATCTGCGGCGTTGGGTTCACGGCCGGCCGCATCTCGATCAGCGGCTTCTCGCTCGGCGTGGCCGCCGTCCTCTTCGCGGGCATCGCCGCGGGCGCCGTCTCCGCCAGCTGGATCCTCCCGGACGACGTGTGGACGTTCGGACTGGCGATCTTCGTCTACACCACTGGGCTCGCCTGCGGCCCGAGCTTCCTGCGTACGATCCGCCGGCGCGGCCTGCCGCTGAACAGCGCCGGCATCGGCGTCGTGGTCCTCGGCGCGGGCGTCGCCGCAGGGATGGCCGCGCTCGTCGGGCTGACCGCTGCCTGCGGCGCCGGCGTGTTCGCGGGCGCCGCCACCACCAGTCCCGGCCTGGCCGCGATCGTCGGCTATCTCCAGGCCCATTCCCCCGCCGACGTGTTCGCCGACCTGGGCGCCGAGCCGGTGGTCGGCTACTCGCTCACCTACCCGCTGGGAGTGCTCGTCCCGCTCTTCATCTGCTCGGCGCTCCTCCGCCACGACCCCGCCAAGCGCCGCCGCCTCGTCGAGCGGACCGCGCTCGTCGAAGACGTCAAGGGAGTCACCCTGCGCGAGCTGGCCGAGCGGCTGAACCATCGCGTCGCGTTCGGACGCGTCTACCACAAGGGCAAGCTGATCGCGGCCGACCCCGACTACGAGATCCACAAGGGCGACCGGATCACCATGAACGGCAAGCGCGAGGACGTGATGGACGCGCTCGAGGTGGTCGGCGAGATGATCGAGGACAAGACCGTCGCGTTCGACCACTCCAAGCTCGACTCTCGCCGGGTGGTCGTGTCCGACCACAGCCTGGCGGGAGCCCGCCTCGGCGACGTCGACCTGTCCGGCTACCACGCCGTCGTCACCCGGGTCCGCCGCGGCGACACCGACATGGTCGCCCACCCTGACCTGATGCTCGAGCTGGGAGACCATGTCCGGCTCGTCGCGCCGCGGAAGAAGCTGCACAAGGCCTCGCGCGTCTTCGGCGACTCCTACCGCGCCCTGCACGAGCTGGACGTTCTGCCGTTCGCGGTCGGTATCGCCGCCGGCATGCTGCTGGGACTGGTCCCCTTCCAGCTTCCCGGCGGCGGGACGCTGACGCTCGGCTTCGCCGGCGGCCCGCTCATCGTCGGCCTGGTGCTGGGCGCGCTGGGCCACACGGGCCCGATGTGCTGGCAGCTTCCCGCCCCCGCCAACCAGACCGTCCGCCAGCTCGGTGTGGCGCTGCTCCTCGCCGGCATCGGCGCCAAGGCCGGGCAGGCGTTCGCGCACACCGTCACCAGCCCGACGGCGCTGCGCGTGATCCTGGCCGGCGCGGTCGTCACGATCCTCTCCAACCTGATCGTGCTCACGGTCGCGAGCAGGCTGATGCGGCTCTCGCCGGCCCAGACGTGCGGCGTCATCGCGGGCGTCTCGACCCAGCCGGCCGTGTTCGCCTACGCCTCCCAGAACACGTCCGACGAGAACAGCGTCCTGCGCGGCTACTCGACCGTCTTTCCGGTCGTCATGGTTTCCAAGATCGTCACCGCCGCGCTTCTGATCACACTGCTCCTCCGCTAACCCGCCGTTCGTAGAATCCCCACATGGGGACCGCACCGCGGACGATGCTCGCCAAGGTCTGGGCCGATCACGAGGTCGGCGACGGACTCATGTACGTCGACCTCCACCTCGTCCACGAGGTGACGAGCGCGCAGGCCTTCGAGGGGCTGCGGCTGGCGGGCCGCCGGGTGCGCCGGCCCGACCGCACCCTGGCGACGGCCGACCACAACGTGCCGACCGGGCCGGGCGAGCCCGACGCGCTGTCACGCACGCAGCTGGAGGCGCTCGACCGAAACTGCGCGGAGTTCGGCGTGCGGCTCTACGCGCTGGGCCACCGCCGCCAGGGCGTCGTCCACGTGATCGGGCCTGAGCTCGGCGTGACGCAGCCCGGGATGACGATCGTCTGCGGCGACTCGCACACCTCGACACACGGGGCGTTCGGAGCGCTCGCCTTCGGGATCGGTACGAGCGAGGTGGAGCACGTCCTCGCCACCCAGACGCTGCCGCAGCTGAAGCCGCGCACGATGCGGATCACCTACGCCGGAGCGCTGGGGCCGGGCTGCACCGCCAAGGACCTGATCCTGGGAACGATCGGCCAGATCGGCACCGACGGCGCCGCGGGCCACGTGATCGAGTACGCGGGCGAGGCGATCCGCGGGCTCTCGATGGAGGGACGCATGACGATCGCCAACATGTCGATCGAGGCCGGCGGCCGGGCCGGCATGATGGCGCCGGACGAGACGACGTTCGCCTACATCGAGGGCAGGCCGGGAGCGCCGGCCGACTTCGACGCGGCCGTGGAGCGGTGGCGGGGGTATCGCTCGGACGAGGGTGCGGCGTTCGATCGCGAGGTGACCGTCGACCTGGCCGGCGTCGCACCGCAGGTCTCCTGGGGCACGAACCCGAGCCAGGTCGCACCGATCACCGGCACCGTCCCCGAGCCGGCGAGCGAGACCGACGAGCGGGCGCTCCAGTACATGGGCCTCACGGCGGGGACCCCGCTGTCCGAGATCCGGGTCGACCGGGTCTTCCTGGGCTCGTGCACGAACGCCCGCATCGAGGACCTGCGGGCGGCTGCGGAGATCGTGCGCGGACGGCGGGTGTCCGCGAGCGTGCGCGCGATGGTCGTCCCCGGATCGGCACAGGTTAAGGCTCAGGCTGAACGTGAAGGTTTGGACGCCGTCTTCCTGGCGGCCGGGTTCGAGTGGCGGGGCGCCGGCTGCTCGATGTGCCTGGGGATGAACCCCGACATCCTCCAGCCCGGCGAGCGCTGCGCCTCGACGTCGAACCGCAATTTCGAGGGACGCCAGGGTGCCGGGGGGCGGACACACCTGATGAGCCCGGCGATGGCCGCCGCCGCCGCGGTCACCGGCCGCCTGGCCGACGTGCGGGAGCTGGTCGCGTGAGGGCGGTGCGGGTGGTGTCGGGTCCGGTCGCGGCGCTTGACAGGGCGTCGGTCGACACCGACCAGATCATCCCGAAGCAGTTCCTGAAGCGGATCGAGCGCACCGGGTTCGGCGAGTTCCTCTTCTACGACTGGATGAAGGACGCGGACTTCCCGCTGCGCCGGGCCGAGTTCGCCGGCGCGCCGATCCTCGCCACCGGCCGCAACTTCGGCTGCGGCAGCTCGCGCGAGCACGCGGCGTGGGCGATCCAGGAGTTTGGGTTCCAGGCCGTCGTGGCGGAGAGCTTCGGCGACATCTTCAAGACGAACGCCTCGAAGAACGGGCTCCTCACCGTGGCGCTGCCCGAGGCGGACGTGCGCGAGCTGCTCGACTCCGCGCCGGCCCCGGCGACAATCGACCTCGAGGCGCAGACCGTGGCGTTGCCGTCCGGGCGAACGGTCTCGTTCGACGTCGACCCCGGAGTGCGCGAGCGGCTCCTGAACGGCTGGGACGACATCGCGCTCACCGAGCTGCGCGCCACCGAGATCGACCGCTACGAGTCCGAGCGCGAGCGCCCCGGACCGAACGTCCTCGCGCTCTAGCGTCGCGCTCCGCGCCGACGTCCGAACCCGGTTCGACGACTCGCCGCGCCGCACCACACCCGACACAAAACGGTTACGGTGGCCGAATCGGGGTCTGACCCCTTACGATGCCGCCGGCATGGTGCTGACCGAGTTCACCCCCGACCAGCTCGACGCGTTCGACCGCGACGGTTTCCTCGTCATCGAGGAGGGCTACATCTCCGACGAGCAGGTCGAGCGGATGCGCGACCGGTTCGACGCGATCTACCGCGAGGAGTACGAGACCGGCATCCGCCCGGACGAGGTGAACTGGGTCGCCGGCCGCGACCCCGATGACCGCACCCGCCAGATCTGCAACGGCTGGAAGGCGGACAACGCCCTCGCCGCCCAGGTGCTCTCCGAGCGCACCGGCCGGCTGGCCGCCCAGCTCATGGGCTACGACGGTGTCCGCATCCTTCAGGACAACTGCATCTGGAAGCCGCCGGGCGTGAAGGCGCTCGGGATGCACCAGGACGGCGCCTACCTCGACTACCTCGACCCGGCGGAGATGATCACCTGCTGGATCGCGCTCGACGACACGTCGGCCGAGGCCGGCACGATCTCGTTCGTCCCCGGCTCGCACCGCTGGCCGGTGAGCGGGAAGAACCGCGGCGAGTTCCATGCGCCGCCCGACTGGCTCGCCCCGGCCCGGCGCGCGAACCCCGCCGGCGAGGACGCCGAGCTCGAGCTCGTCCCCGTCGTCGTCCGCGCGGGCGGCGCGTCGTTCCACCACCACACCACGTTCCACGGCTCCGGCCCGAACACCGCCGCCACGACCCACCGGCGCGCGCTGATCTCGCACCTCCTCCCCGCCGGCGCCCGCTTCTCGGGCCGCGGCGTCGACCTCGCCTACTCCCGCTACCGCAAGCGCGACACCGACGAGATGGACGAGTCGTTCTTCCCGGTCGTGTGGGCCGCCGGCGGCGGGCGCTCGGCATGGCTGGACGAGCTCACGGCGGCGGCGGCCTAGGTGATCATCGGCGTCCCCATCGAGCACGCCCCGGGCGAGCGCCGGGTCGCGCTCACGCCGGACGCGGTTGGACGGCTCGCGCAGCGCGACCTGAGCGTCCTCGTCGAGGCGGGCGCCGGCAGCGGTGCGTCGCTCCCCGACGACGACTACCGCGAGGCGGGCGCCGAGATCGCGGCGAGCGCCGCCGACGTCCACGGCCGCGCGGACATCGTCGTCAGGATCGGCCGGATCGAGAAGGAGGACGCCACGGCGCTCCGCTCCGGCACGGTGCTCGTCGGCTACCTGCGTCCGCTCGCCGACCCGGAGCTCGTGCAGGCGCTCGCCGGCGCGGGCGTCACCGGGTTCTCGATGGAGGCGATCCCGCGCGTCACGCGCGCTCAGCGGATGGACTCCCTCTCGTCCCAGGCGACGGTCGGCGGCTACCGGGCCGTGATCCTGGCGGCCGAGGCGCTGCCCAAGTTCTTCCCCATGCTGATGACCGCCGCCGGCACGGTGCCGCCCGCCAAGGTGCTCGTGCTCGGCGCCGGTGTGGCCGGGCTCCAGGCGATCGCCACCGCGCGCCGCCTGGGCGCGGTCGTCT
>DATIDU010000140.1:0-3210 GCA_035456145.1 Gaiellales bacterium
CATGCGAGACGGCGCTCGGAGCAGGCGTCCCGCTCATCATGGGGACGAGCGGCCTCGCCGCCGACGAGCTCGCGCGCCACGGCGACCGCTTCGCCGGGCGGGGGATCCAGCTCTTCCATGCGGCGAACTTCGCCGTCGGCGCGATCCTGATGATGCGGTTCGCCGAGGAGGCCGCGCCGCTCATGGACGGGTGCGAGATCATCGAGCTCCACGCGCACACGAAGCGAGACGCCCCTTCGGGTACGGCGCGGACGACCGCCGAGCGCATCGGCGGGAACGTGCCGATCCATTCGGTCAGGCTGCCGGGCCTCGTCGCCCACCAGGAGGTGATCTTCGGGGCCCAGGGCCAGACGCTCACCATCCGCCACGACACGAGCTCCCGCGAGGCGTTCGTCCCGGGCGTTCTCCTTGCGATCCGCCGGATCCAGAGCCTCCCGCCCGGCCTCACGACCGGATTGGAGACGCTGCTGTGAGGCTGCCCGAGCCTGTCCGCGACCTGGACTGGGGCCCGGCCGAGGCGCGCGAGCTGACGGGCGCGATGCTCGACCTGTGGTCGGAGCTCCTGGAGCGGATGCCGGACATGCCGGTGACTCCGGTCGCCGCGGCCGAGGACGTCGCGGCCGAGATGGACCTCCCGATCCCGGAGGAGCCGCTTCCGCCCGCCGAGATCGCCCGCCTGCTTCGGCCGATGATCTTCAATCACTCGGCGCTCTGCGGCCATCCGGGGTTCCTCGCCTACATCTCCGGGTCGGGCACGGTGCCCGGCGCCGCGGCCGACCTGCTGGCCGCCGGCCTCAACCCGAACGTCGGCGGCTGGAGCCTCTCGGCCGGCGCGACCGAGCTCGAGCTGCACCTGATGCGGTGGATCGCGGGCCGGTTCGGCCTTCCGTCAGGCGCGGGCGGGCTGATGACGAGCGGCGGGGCGGCCTCGAACTTCACCGCCCTCAAGGCCGCCCGCGACGCACGCGCGCCCGGCGACGTCCGCGCGAACGGCGTGGACGGCCTGCGGCTCGTCCTCTACGCGTCCGCGGAGGCACACGCGACGATCGCGGAGGCGGCCGACATGATGGGCCTGGGGGAGCGAGCCGTTCGCTCGATCCCGACCGGTGACGGCTTCCGGATGCGGGCCGACGAGCTCGAGCGCGCGGTCGCGGACGACCTCGCTGCGGGGATGCACCCCTTCTGCGTCGTAGCGACGGCGGGCACGACGGCCACCGGAGCCGTCGACCCGCTGCGCGCGATCGCCGGGATCTGCGAGCGGCACGGTCTCTGGCTCCACGTGGACGCGGCATACGGCGGCGCGGCGGCCTTCGCGCCCGAGCTGCGGCATCTCCTGGACGGAATCGAGCGCGCCGACTCGATCTCGTTCGATCCACACAAGTGGCTCTACACGCCGCAGTCGAGCGCCTGCCTCCTGGTGCGCGACCCGCGCACGCTGCGCGCCGCGTTCTCGATCGACGCCGCCTACGTCCGGGAGGATGCGGAGCTCTCGGGCCGCGGAATCAACATCGGCGAGCTCGGTCCGCAATGGTCGCGGAGCTTTATCGCGCTCAAGGTGTGGATGTCGCTCGCCGCACACGGCACCGACGCCTACGCCCGCCGGATCGCACACGACGTCGAGCTTGCCCGCTACCTCGACGAGCGGGTGCGGGAGCATCCCGACCTGGAGTCGATGTGCCCGGTCACGCTGTCGATCGCCTGCTTCCGCTACGCGCCGGCCGGGATCGACGACGCTGCGCTGGACGCCCTGAACGAGCGCCTCATGATCGAGATCCGCCGGGACGGCCGCACCTGCCCGTCGAATGCGGTGCTGCGCGGCCGCTACGGCCTGCGCGCCTGCTTCGTGAACCACCGCACGGAGGCGGACGTCGTCGACGACCTGGTCGACGCGGCGGTCGTGCTGGGGAGCGGCCTCGCGGCGTCGCGCCGCTGAGGAGACCGCCGGCTCCGGTACACTCCCGGTGTGCAATCGGGCCTGGGATCCCTGCTCACGGCGATGGTCACGCCGTTCTCCGCCGACGGATCCCTGAACCTCGACTCGGCGCGGCGCCTCGCCCATCACCTCGTCGGCACGGGCTCCGACGGCATCGTCGTATGCGGGACGACCGGCGAGGGGCCCACCGTCACCGACCGCGAGAAGCTCGACCTCTTCGAGGCCGTCGTCACCGAGGTCGGCGCGACGGCGACGGTCATCGCCAACACCGGCACCTACGACACGCATCACTCGGTGGCGCTCACCCGGTCGGCTCTGGCGACCGGGGTCGACGGGTTCCTCGTCGTGACGCCGTACTACTCGAAGCCGCCGCGCGCGGGGATCGTCGCCCACTTCCGCGCGATCGCCGAGGCCGCGGACGGGCGGCCGGTGATCGTCTACAACATCCCGCAGCGCGTCGTCGTGAACCTGGAGCCGGACGTCCTGGCCGAGCTGGGGCAGATCCCCAACGTGGTGGCGGTGAAGCAGGCCACGGCCGATCTCGACCAGGCTCGCCGGGTCGTCGCCGACACGGGGCTCACGCTCTTCGCCGGAAACGACGACCTCGTCATGCCGTTTCTCGAGCTCGGCGGCGCCGGCGGCATCTGCGTCGCCTCGCACGTCGCTGGCCGCCAAATCCGGCACATGATCGACCTGGCCGATCAGGGCGACATGGCGGGCGCCCGCGCGGTCGACGAGTCGCTGCACGACCTGTACGCGGGGCTCGCGGTCACGACAAACCCGATCCCGGTCAAGGCGGCGCTCAACCTGCTCGGACACGACGTCGGCGGCCTGCGCCTGCCGCTCGTCGAGGCCGACGCCGCCCAGACGCAGACCGTCGCCGGTGCGCTTGAGGCCGCCGGCATCCTGGCGAGCGCGTAGCTCATGCCTGAGCCGGTCAGGATCATCCCGCTGGGCGGGCTGGGCGAGGTCGGCAAGAACATGACCGCGTTCGAGTACGGCGGGCGCATGATCCTCGTGGACGCCGGCCTCTCGTTTCCGCGCTCCGAGCTGCTCGGGATCGACCTCGTGCTCCCCGACTTCTCCTACGTCGCCGAGCACGCCGACATCCTCGACGCCGTCATCCTGACCCACGGCCACGAGGATCACATCGGAGCGCTGCCCTACCTCTTCCGTGAGATCGGAACCGACGCCCAGGTGTGGGGGACGAGGCTCACGCTCGGGCTTGTGAAGTCGAAGCTGGACGAGCACGGCCTCCTGGTCCACTCCGAGCTCGT
>DATIDU010000141.1:0-4019 GCA_035456145.1 Gaiellales bacterium
GCCCCTGAGGCGGGCCGGCAGCACGACGCGGGCCTAAGCGCTCGCGGCGGTCGCGGTCAGGTAGAGCGTGAAGGACGCGCCCTGGCAGGCGTCACCGGCGGTACCGCTCATCGAGACGGCGCCGGTGGCATCGACGTCGAGCGTGTCGTTGGCCGGGATGTCCCAGCCGGAACCGCCGTTCGTCTGCGCTGCGAACGAGAGCGTGCTCAGGTCGCAGGTGTTGTGGCCGGCGTCGACGGCGAACCCGTTCGTGCCATGGCCGCTGTCGAGCGCGATGGACGACACGTGAACCGGGAACGGGTTGTTGTTGGCGATCGTCGTGGCAACGTCGGCCGAGCCGTTCGGATAGAGCGCGCCGGCCGGGGTGCCGGGCGTGAGCGTCAGGTTCGAGGCGGTGGCCGCCGAGGCGGTGCCGGTGCCGCTGCCGCTCACCGACCACGCGCCGTACGCGGCGACACCGGCGACCAGAAGGCCGGCCACGGCGACCGCGCCGAGGCGCGAGAGATGGATGCGAGACATGAAGATCCTCTTTGCGGGGGAAAAGGGGAGCAGAGTCGTCCGCTCGGGCAGCGGATCACGTCTCACGATCGGAGATTGTGGGGATGGGCGCATGCCGCAGAAAGGGGATTCGTGCAATTTGATGCGGTATGCGACTTGCCATGCAACGGCTCCGCAACGGCTTTGCATCGCCGGAAGTTCAGGGACTGTCCCCACCCGGACCGGCCGGGGTCAGCCGGTGTGGCCGCGGATCCAGTGGGCGAGGTTGTGGGCGTGCTCGACCGGCGTGTGGCCGGACGGCGTGCGGACCGGATGCGGCGGCGGCGGACTGCTCCCGCCGGTCTCGGCCAGGACGGCCAAGACGGCCGCCGCGACGAGCACGGCGGCTGCCGCCGCGAGCCGGCCCGGGCGCCTGCGGGCCTGGAATACGCGCCGCGCCGGCCGGGCTTCGACCGTCGTGCGCGCCGCCGCCGTCTCGTCGGGGCGGACGGCGCTTGGCGCATCGGCCAGGCGGAGCGCAAGCGTCTCGGCCGTCGGCCGGGCGGCGGGGTCGACATCGAGGCACGCCATCACCGCAGCATCGAGCTCCGCCGGGATCTCGCGCCGGATCGTCCGCGGCGGGCGCACATTGCCGGCGCGCTTGGCCGCCACGAGCTCCGGAAGTGAGTCCCCGGGGTGCGGCGGACGGCCCGTCAGAAGCTCGTACATCACAACCCCGAGCGCGTAGATGTCGGCGGCGGGCGTGACGGCACCGCCGTCGGCCTGCTCGGGTGCCAGGTAGCGCGCCGTGCCGATGATGCTGCCCGTCAGCGTGAGCCGGGTCTGGTCGAGCGCCCGAGCGACGCCGAAGTCGGCGATCTTGATCGCCGCCTCGGGCGTCAGGAGCAGGTTGTGCGGCTTGATGTCGCGGTGCACGAGCCCGGCGTCGTGCGCACACACGAGGCCGGCGCAGCACTGCCGCGCGATCGCGGCCACCCGCGGTGGCGCCAGCCGGCGCTCGCGGCGCATGACGTCCGCGAGCGTCCCGCCCTCGACGTACTCCATGACGATGAACGGCCGGCCGGCGTCCTCGCCGATGTCGAAGACCTGCACGATGTTGGGGTGGCTGAGCATGGCAGCGCTTCGCGCCTCGCGCGCAAAGCGGGCGCGGAACGCGGCGTCGTCGAGCCCGTGGTCGGCGAGCATCTTGACCGCGACCGGACGCCGGAGCTCCGTGTCGTAGGCCAGGTAGACGACCGCCATGCCGCCGCGACCCAGCGTGCCGTCGACGCGGAACCGGCCGAGTGCGGTGTGGGCGCTAATCGTCGCCTCCGTTCCCGTGATCGTGCCCCGGCCCGTGATCGTGCTTCTTCCGCTTTCCGGGAGGCTCCGGCTTCGGCCCCCGATCCGGCTTGGGCCCGTTGCCGGGCTTGGCCGCCGGCGCCGGAACGCAGGTGATCTCGCCGGCCAGCGAGTCGACCGACCTCGAGAGCGGCGCCCGCAGCGCCGCCGGCACCTGCCCCGCCGCGACGGCGCCTGCGACCGCCTCGCGGAGCTGCGCCACCTCGGCCGCCGCACCACACGTATCACCGCTCGCCAGACTCGCCTCGACGGCGCTCGCGCGGGCGGCGAGGTCGACTCCGAGCGCGTGCGGCAGGCGCGGTGGCGCAGGCGTCGTTGCGCCTCCCCCACACCCGCACGCCGCCACGGCGAGCACGAGCGCGATCCATCGCATGCCTCCGGGAATGCCCAGACCTCCCGCCTCCGACTCTTCCGGAGGTTAGCGGGCCGCGGGTCCGGGCTCGGTCTCAGGCGGCGCGGTGTGCGCGGCCGGCTGCGGCGTGCTTGGGATCCGGTACGACCATGACGGGGCAGCGCGCATGCTGGAGCACGTGAGCCACGACGCTGCCGAGCAGCGCCGCCGCCAGCGGCCCGTGGCCACGCGACCCCATGATGATCAGGTCGGCGTCCCGATCCGCCGCCAAGCGGCAGATCTCGGCCGCCGGATCGCCGGCGACCAGGTGCGTCTCGGCCTGCACGCCCTGCTCGGCCGCCCCGGCCTTCGCCTGGGCCAGGACCTCCCCCATGGCGTCGCGAGTCGCGTAGAAGACGTCCTCGGACATGTACGTGGGCGCACCGAGCGCACCGTTCACAGGCGTTGACCACGCGCTCACGAGCTCGATCGCGGCGTTCCTGCGGCGCGCCTCCTGGAGCGCCTGCTCGACAGCCGCCAGTGCGGCCGGTGACCCGTCAGTGGCTACGACGATCGTCGACATGGCTCCTCCTCGATGCTTTCTTGGAAATCATCGCCTCACGAACGGGTTCCGGCATCGGGGCCGGTACTGAGCTTCGGTGCGGCGAAGTACGGCCTGCCGCGCCGGCGCGCGCGCCAGCGCCAGAGCTCGTCGGCGCCCCACACGACGAACGGGAACGGCAGGACGAGGGCGAGGTCGGCGGGGTCGGGCGGCGCGGTGCCGAAGAGCTCGCTGAGCGGAGGCACCCACAAGAGCGCCGCGGTGAACGCCAACTCGAACGCGATGCCCCACAGCAGGAGCCGGTTGCTGAAGACGCCGATGGAGCGGAGCGAGGCGTGGTCGGTGCGGGCCGCGAAGGCCGTCCCCACCTGGCAGGCGACGATGCCGACGAACGTCATGGTCGTGGCCTGGAGGTAGGTGTGATGAAGCGGCGACCCCGACCCGACGGCATCGCCGGGGCTCCACCCGCCGCGGACGAGGGTGACCAGAAAGCCGCCCGTGACGAGAACGGCCGACACCATGCCGAGGAAGAGCCAGGCGCGGACGAGCATCGCCGGCCTCACAACCCCCTCGGAGGGCGGGCGCGGCGGCCTCGTCATGAGCCCCGGCTCGACGGGCTCGCGCCCGAGCGCAAGGGCCGGCAGCGTCTCCGTGCCGAGGTCGATCGCGAGGATCTGAAGCACGGTGAGCGGGAGCGGGATCGCACCGCCGCCAAGTGCGAAGAGCAGGAACGGGACGATCTCGGGCGTCGCGTGCGCAAACACGTAGACGATGAACTTGCGGACGTTGTCGTAGACGCGCCGTCCCTCCTGGACCGCGGCGACGACGCTTGCGAAATTGTCGTCGGTCAGGACCATGGTCGCGGCCTCCCGCGCAACATCCGTCCCCGACCGCCCCATGGCAACGCCGATGTCGGCGCGGCGCAGGGCCGGCGCGTCGTTCACGCCGTCGCCCGTCATGGCGACCACGTTGCCCTGCGCGCGCAGGACGTCGGCGATCCGCAGCTTCGTGTCGGGCGAGCTGCGGGCGAAGACGATGTCGCCGGTCTCACGGATGAGCGCGTCAAGCTCGGCGTCGGAGAGATGCTCGACCTCGGAGCCGGTCACGATCGCCGGCCGGTCGCCGACGATGCCCACCTGACGGGCGACCGCGGCGCCGGTCAGGCCGTGGTCGCCGGTGATGACGATGATCCTGATGCCCGCGCGATGGCAGCTCGCAACCGCCGCGGCGACGTCCGGGCGCGGGGGATCCTCGAGCGCTATCAGGCCGAGCCAGACCAGCCCGCTC